>JBCBWG010000123.1:0-9468 GCA_039817205.1 Pseudomonadota bacterium | reverse complement strand
GGATCAGGAAAACTTTGACCGCGACCATCATGGCGCCGGCGGCAACAAGCAGCGTCGATTCCAAAGGCCTGAGCGCCAGAAGGCCAGCCGCGATCGCAACGACGCCGTTGATCTCGAAATAGTATGGAAACAGCGTCCGCAGGAACCGACCCGCATGCTCTTCCGGCAAGGCCTTGAAGGTCGTCGGCGCGACGATCGCCGAAAAGAAGAGCATGGCGCCGAGCGAAGCTGCGGCAAGCACGGCGGCGAAATCGGCAAACGACATTGATGTCTCTCGATCAAGGCGCGCGCGGGGGCAGAAAGTCAAAGTTCACGGAACCTTCGGGCGCGCAGTGGCTCGGTTGTGTCTGATGAGACCAACGACATCAGCGGTCAGCTGGATCGGTCAGGCCGCGTCAGCCCCAGCAACCGCGCCTTAGAAACCACCGCTAGTGCGAAAGCCGCCACGGCTTCGGTTGCTTGATCGGCGGCCGCGGCTCCCACCCCAGTTAAAGGGCGGCATGCCGCGGCTTCGACGGTAGGAGTCGCCACTGCGCCCGCTCCAGGTCTGACGGCCTTGCGCCCAAATCCACCATTCGAGCGCAGTCAAGCCACCGCGCACGACGTTTTTGAGCAGGTCTTCAACATCGTCGTCGTCAAAGTCGAAGTCGAACACCGATCCCGGACGATGCAGCGAACGGCGCCTGAAATCCTGGGCAATCTCTGTCAGCTCCCGACGACGTTTTGCAATCTTATTCAAATTCGATCTTTGTCGGCCCTGCGCCTCACTCAGATCTTTGAGCTTTCGGTTGAGCCCGCCAATCCGCGAGACAATCGCATCATCCTTGGATGTGGGCGTTCGGCGCGCCTCGCGCTGAAGCCGGTTGTAACGCTCCTGGTCGATGAAATCCGTGAGTGTTGCGATCGCCATGTCGTACTGACCGTCGCGGCCTTCGGCGTAGGCGTTGGCTTCATCATCAAGCTGGGTGAGCGTCGCCTCAAGCGCGCTCAGCGCCCCGTCGATGTCCATCTGTTCTTTCCGCGCATCTTCCAACTGCGCCAAGAACCCATCGGGGACCATCGCATCGGTCGTCTCGGCTTCAAGTTCGGCAAGCTTGGCCGTCACCGTCTCGCGCTCTTCGCCAAGGCGCACAACGTGGCCGCGCAGTCGCTCCGGAATTTCGTTGAGCATCGCAAAATTGGCACGCGCCTGGTGCCATCCGATGAAGCCGGCGACTTTGCCATCGAGCCAACGGATGAGACCGGTCGATGCGTAGTTGCGACCGCGATAGTCGCGTTGCCAGAGATACATAAATAGCGGGTCATCGCGGTAGGGCGCACCTTTGGCTTCGCGATCGGCCTCAGCCTGTTCGGCTTTGGCCGCCGCCCGCTCAATTTGCGCGTCCAACGTATGGCGGCGCGCGACGGCGTTCTTGTAGTTTGGATTGGCGCCGAGTTTCGCGCGTGCCTGGTCTCCGAACCGATCAAGATCCGCTTCAAGATCTTGCAAGCGCGCGTGAACCGTTTCGGCGTCTTTCAATTTTTGAGCGTGACGGCTTTGCGTCTCGCTTGTCCGCCCTTCGAGATCACGCATGCCCTCCGCGCGCGCTTTCAGGATCATCTCGACGTCGGTTTCCAAGCGGTCCGCTTCATCAATGACGCCGTCGCGCAGGGCCGAATGGATGCGCGTCTCAGCAAGCTCACGAATGGCGGCGCTGCGCTCGCGCATCAACTGAGTGCGCGCGACGTTGTCCGCTTCCAATTCGCGAGACAGCCCACGCTCATCGGCGCGCAGTTCGGCGATCGCCCGCTCCACGTCCTGCAGTGTTTCGAAACCGGACGCCATCCCTACCACCGCGTGATGAAGCCGCCGGCCACAGGGATCGACCAATCGCGATCGAGCGTCCCCCGTGTCTTCCGGCCAACGATCGCGTTCTGCAAAATGCCGTCATCGCTTTTATCTTTTTCAACGGCCACCAGCACTTCACGGGGCACGCGCACCGCCCACGTGGCGACCCGTTCGCGACGGCTTGTTTCTTCGTTCGGGATCATCTGAGGCACGACCTCGCCTTGCGCGTTGATCGCCTCGACCACGAGATAGAAGTTGTACGTTTCGGGATTGGCTTCCGGGATGCGCCAAAGCCCGCTCAGTTCTCCCTGCCGACTGACCACGCGGATTTGGTATTCGGCACGCAAATCGCCAAGCAAGGCGTCCAGCTGTTCTTTCGCGGCCCGCGCCTCACTAAGCTTACCCTCGCGCGCCGCGTTACGTCCGGACGTGTCGAGTGCTCTCGCGCGGGCAATCACCGCCTGATCTTGGGTTTCGCTCTGAATGCTCGTCATAAGCGATGCGAACGCCGCGGGCAGCATGGTCTTCAGCTCGGTCTGGCGCGCCTCGGCGTTGAGCGCTCGCGGCCGCTGAACGAATGCGTAGTTTGCCGCCAAAAGCAGTGTGAGACCGATCAGAGCACCGGCAACATACCGGCCCCAGGACATGCGCGTGACGTACCATTCCGCAAACGTCCGAGCGAAACTGGGTGACGGCGGCTTATAGACAAACCGGTCTTCTTCGAGCGCCCGCACCCCCTCTTCGAGGATGCGGTCCGGCACCTCCATCCCCTGCCCGGCATAGATCTCCTTCAAGCGCTTAATGAGATCTTCGCGTCGCGCATCGTCGTTCAATTCGCGCGCGACGATCCGGTCGTCATGCCGCAGCGTGTCGACGACATCCATTGCGATCATGATGTCGTCGAGACCGACCCTGCCGTCGGCGCCATTGGCGCTGACAGGTTTCGCTTCGACGGGGGAGGACGCAGGTGTTTCGGACATGCCGGGCGCCGCTTGAACTTACCGCGTTGAGATGAGTGCGTTGCCTTCAGCGGCAAGACGCGCGAGCCGCTTCTTGCCGTCTTCCACCGCGGTCCTGATTTCTTCGGAATTGCGGGTGGCCAAAACACGCATCTCGTCGATGATCTCGCGGGAGCGGATCTGGAACGTTACGACGCTATCGACGAGCATCTTGACGGACTCCGCTTTCACGGTCGGCCCGTAACCGGCCTTAATGGCGGCTTCCTGCACCTGATCGCCAATCTCGGACAATGTCTCGAGGCTCTTCTCGATACCCTCTTTCATGCTCTCAAGCGTGCGCGTTGCTTCGTGCAGACCGAACATGCCCGTGAACGACGCCTTGAGCGCCGTCAGCACCGCTTCGTTCGTCGAGAAGAACGAGACCGATTGCTGGTAGACGCGCTCCTTGGCGCTCGTCGTCTGCTGCAACCGGGTCATGACGACCTCTGACGTGTTGTACCCGATGGTCAGGTTGTCTGCGAGATCCTTGGCGATCTGGTAGCGCTTCTCTTCGTCTTGCAATTGCCGGATGCGCTCGTCACGCGCCATCTCAAGTTCGGCGCGTTCGGCGATGTCCTCGCCCTTGTATTTCTCAACGGCCTTCGACGCTTTCTCGAGATCTTTCTTCGTCGCCGCCAATTGCTTCTCTGCTTTTTGCAGCACCTTCAGAGCGAGCACCTGAGCTTGCTTATAGGCCGCTCGGAAGTCGTTATAGGCGTCGAGGATTTTGCCCTCGCGAACGATCTGGTCTTTCGCGTCCTTTGCGACTTCGAGATAGACGTGGCGGATTTCATCAAAGCGATCGGCAATGTCGCCGCGGCGGACTTTCATCCAGACATTCGAGACGCGCTCGAATGTGTTGATGTGGCCGTCTTCCAGTTGATCGACGAGGCGTTTTGCATCGTCGCGGATCGAATTGAAGCCTTGCACTATCTCTTCGTACCGCGTGCCGATCGTCATCTCTGAGATTTCGTTTCGGACGATTTCATTGAACGTGGATGTCTCGGCGACCGTCTTCGCAATAATGGTCACGCTGTTCTGGTCGAGATCATAGATCTGTTCGAGAAGCCCACCGATCGGAGACTCACCGGGGCTCTCGACTTCAAGGCCCAGATCCCGGACCTGCGTCAAAGCCTTGTCCAACTTCTTCAAGACCGCCAGACCCGCCATCGTCGTCCCTTTCTATTTTTAATCGCAGCACGCAGCGTTCGCCTATCATGCGCTGGCAGCCGCCACCACGAAAAGCAAAGTTAAAGCGACGCTAAAGTCCGCAGATTGGGCCGCCGTCGCGGTCTTAGAGAAAGAAGAGAATGGACAGGCACGCGAGGCCAACAAAAATCCATTCCACGCCCGAGAATGCGCGCAACGTATAGACGTAGAGACGGCGGACCACATCGCGCCATTTCCACTGATAGATCGTGGCAAGCGCCAAACCGAGCGCCAGACCGGGCACAAAGCTGTTGAGTGGAAAGTGGTCGAGGGAGCGCGTCGAAGGTGCCGCGAAACTGAGGGACGCTGGCTCAAAATGCCAAGCGGCAACGCCGATCAACAGACCGGTGAGCAAAAGAAAGCCAAAGCGAAGGGGCAGATCGAACAGCATACTCGGGACCAGACACGACACCTGAGAGCGCGACAGAACTCCGCGCGGTTTGGTCGAACCTAAGTCAGGTATAGCAAACGTTCGATTAACATGTGTACTGGAGTGGTAGCGCTGCTCCGACGAAGACCGCCCACCTACAACAAACCGAGGTCGGCGAGTTCTCTCCGCATCGCTGCTGGCATTTGCGCGACGTCGTCAGCGGCACCGGGCGCCAAGTCCGCCGGCGCATCCTCAACCTTGAGGTAACGCCAGCCCTGGAACGGCCGTCGCGGTGTTGGCCGGACCGGCACGAGCTTCGGATCCAGTTGAATGAGGCAGCACCGCGTGCCGTCTGGGCGCTCGCCGTCATCAAACCCCGTAATGCGCTGACGGACCTGAACCACGCCTTTCATGACCCAAAAAATTGATCCGCCGTCGGCCAGCTCGTCTTTCCGTTTCGGGATCATTCGCGTTGCATGAAAAAGTCTGCGATCACCGACACGGTTCCCATGGGCCAACCGCATTTTTTGCCAGGCTGACAAGTCTTCGATGCTGTCGACGCCGACGCACAGCTTGATCATGTGAACGGTCATGAAACGTCTCCGGCTTCGTTGCGGCTGAGCGTCGATTGACCACACGATCGGTGTGGCGTCGCAATGCGCGAGGCCCCGATTATGCACAATCGCGCCCGGTCTCTGCGTGAGCGAGCGGCGGCCTGCTACTTCAGAGCCTCACAAAAACCAGTGTATTGCGTAATGACCGGCTGCCCCAACAAGCCGAAGTGCCGCGAGTGCACGGCGGGCGACGCGCCACCACTTTCCACTGGATCATAAATCGTCGTCATGTTGAGGAAGCCTTCGGTGACAACCTCCAGGAAGTGGTTCGCGTTGATCGCGCGCACGATCCGTAGCTGATCGGTGCCCTGCTTCGTGATCAACTGAGCCGTCTGCGCGTTGAGGTCGATCGCGCCGATGTCGAACGTGAGGTCTGCGGCATCGGTGATTTTGAACTGACCACTTTCGAAAACGCGTACTTTGCCGTCGGTGAACGTGCAGCGCAGAACTTGCCGTCCTTCGGTCGAGAACGCTTGCGGCGCAGCGCTGAGCAGAACAGCCCCGAATGCCAGCGTCAAAGCAATGACAGATCCTAGAAAGCCCTGTCCTAGACAGCCTTGTCCTAGAAAGCCTTGGCGTCGTGTCGTCATTCGTGCAGCCCCTCACCGCTTGCGTCCGGATCGCGCTGCCCGGCTGTCGCATTGCGTTGGCTATCTATGTCGAAAGACCAGCGTCTCGCAAACGCGATGGTGCATCGGTTTCGAATTGTCTCAGGAGAAAGGGACGCGACGGTGCGCGGGCTTACTGCGCCGTGCTTGCTGTCGCCGGCCCGGCCAGGTCCGACGATGCGTGCTGCTTGGGCGCCGCGGACTGCTGGATCGTCGGGCGGTACACCATCATCAAGGCCCCCTCGAGTTCGACCCCCAGATCCAGACCATCTGGCGAAAGAACAACCGTGTCGAATCGCTTTGGGCGAAGTGCGCTGACGAAACGAAGCTCGGGCGTGACGTCGCCTTTGAACAACGTCGCGATCTGCGCGCGCAACTGATCAACACGGGTTTTGAACGCGAGCGTGCCGAGCTGCCCAATCCGTTCTGCAAACGGGGATGCTGACAATTTAATTTCCGGATCAGGCCGCGATGCGGTCGGCGCCGAGATCACGGGAAACGAGACACCTGTCAGCTTGAGCGTGCCGGATGCGGGATCCAGTTCGGGCCGCGCGACCAGATTGATGCGACCCGTGCGACCGGCAAAGCGCTTCGGGCTCAACACTTCCGCATCAAACGAGATCGCAACAAACCGCTGCGCCGCGTTCACATGAATGCCGTCGAGCCGGAGCGCGAATGGCGCTGTTACGCTATCCCTTTGAGACACGATTTTGGTGCCATCGGGAAATGCCTTTGCAAGGTTGTGTTTCAGCCCATCCATCGGCAAACCGATCGCGACGGGCACGTTGGTTTGGTTGGGGGTCGGGCTGTCCGCCGAGGTGAGCTTGATCAGTTCCGGCGTCAGCACCTGGATCGGACCGGGCTCGGGCATGGACCCCGTCATCACTCGGATGTCCGCTTCGATCGCCGTTCGAAAATAAATCTCAGCGTCCCGTTTCATCACGTCGGCACCAATGACGCGGATCGGCGTTGCCGTGAGCCAGCGTTTGTCGCCGAGCCCGAACGGCGTTGGACGTTGCAACTGAGCCCAGACTTTCCGCGTCGCATCCGCAATGGGCAGACGGCCAAGCGCCTCTTCCAGTTGCGTTTTAATCTCGGGCAGCTGCGTTCCGACCCATTTCCCAACATGCGGGCCCATATCGAAGGCCCGTCCGTACAGCGTTGTGTCACTGCCTTGGATTTTCGGCGCACCTCGTGCGCCAAGCTTGGGACTGAGATCGCGACCAATCTCGATTGGGAACGCGACCACGATGGCCGTTTGACCCGACGCCGCAGATCGATCAGCTCGGCCTCGCCGGAGACCGCGCGCGGATAGCCGAAAGGCAACCGGGATGGCGACTTCGACCGCGCCGGTCGCGGACACGGAAATCTTCGGTGCGCCCGCTCGTTTGAGCCGCCCGTCGACGCGGGCACCAAAACAGCGCCGACTCTTGCCCCGCGCCACACAGCCACCGTAGCGGAGCCAGGTGACAAACGCGTTGCGGCGACGTCTGGTCGGGGTCGAAGCCGGCACAGAGGCGACACCGGCAAGCGATAACGCCATCGGATCGAGAGGCACGGCTGCATGTATGACGGTCGTACGGGCTCTCGCGGACGGATCGACATATCCGAGCATTGGAGCAGTCGTGAAATTCGCAGCCGGTTCGCAGCCCGCGGTTGCAAGTGCGGCCAGAACAATCAGCGGCAGACCTTTGAACCAAGAATGCACACGCATTGACCCGCAAATTCACAAAACGCGCGAATGAGCCAAGCCCAACCTCGTCTCTGGCTGTTCAGAGCGAAGGTTGGGATTGGCTCGATCGCCGTGTCCTTTCCAGGACCTTTTCAGGCGCCAGAGGACCCGTTCGTGATGTTGTTGTCGAAGTTGAAGTTACGTTCAAGCTTCGACCAGCAGGCTTTTGTTAAATTGTGTTTTCTTGCTTCCGTGACTGCCAACCGATTTTAGAGTTAATCAGCGTAGGCTAGGCCGTCAGACGACTTCCTTTGCCCTAATTGATTGGCTGAACCTAATGACCTGGATTGCCCGTGTGCGACGCCACCAACAGCGGCGCCATCGGATGATCCGCGTGCGAGATTTTCCATCAATTTGTCGGCGCCACCGACATACCGGCCTCGCATCCAAACCTGTGGCACCGTCACCGGTGTCTTCTCGCCGATTTCGGGCTTCACACGGGCGATCATTTCATAGAGCGCGCGGGGCTGCTTCACGACGTCGAAGTAGCTGTACGCGATGCCTCGGGCATCCAGCTCTTCCTTTGCGCGCACGCAATGCGGGCAGCCTTGCTTGCCAAAGACAATGTTGCCTGAGACGTCGTTGCTCGCCGTGAACGACTTGACAACAGCTTCCGTGAGCACGCCGCGATTGAGCGCGTGGCCCTGGGTGATGATCTTGTCGTCGACGAGCACGACCGGGGCATGCCAGCCACCGCGCTTCATCGCGGAAGGCCAATGCGTCAGCCAGTCTTTCACTTCCAATTCGATGGGGATGCCCGCGAGATCCGTCAGGAAAGTGTCCGACAGGATGTCACTGGTCAGCGTACACTCGCCGCAGGGAATGTTGACCTTGAACGGGCCCCATTTGCCGGCCCAGCGATAGAGCGTGACCTTGACCGGTTTGACGCCCGCAGCGCCATCTTCCACGTTGTACCGAGTGACCGTCGTTGGCCTTGATTCCGCTTTCATGGCCGTCGCGGCCGTTGTCGCCTGTGCCATTGTCCAACCCTCATGTGTCCGTTTTGCCGATGTCCGATTTGCAGACCCCGTGCCTGTCATGATGACACTTTGGCGCACCTAACAAGGAAAGGCCAATCAAACCCAATCAACTCCCATGCACGATTATCTCCCGGGTCCTCACGTCGCCGTGTTGCAGTCGAGATCAGCCGTTCGCCGAGCCCTCCTATGCCTTTGTTTTATCTTGCAAATCGATTGGCTCACCCGCATCCCGCCAAGCGCTAAATCCACCGATGAGGTGCGCGACGGGCTTGAGGCCCATGTCCTGGGCAGCCTTGGCCGCCAGCGCCGAGCGCATCCCGCCCGCACAGAAGAATATGAACGAACGATCTTCAGCAAAAATCGCTTTGTGATACGAGCTCGCCGGATCGATCCAGAACTCAACCATCCCGCGCGGGCAGTGATAGGCGCCTGGCACACGGCCTTCTCTGTTCAGCTCGCGAATGTCTCGGATATCGATCAACTGCGCGCCACTCGCGACCGCGACCTTGGCTTCAGCGACGTCGTACTCGACGATTTGGGCCTTGGCCTCCCTGACGATATCGTTGACTGAGCGCGTAATCGTTTGTGGCATTGGTTGACCTCCGGCGAGAGACGAGATGAAGCGGAGTTCGCATGCTCCACGGGCGCAAATGCGCTGTGGACGCGCGCGGATATCGCAACACGATTGGGCAGGCGCGCATCACAATCATGCGCCAATCCTGGTGCTACGCTCTGCCTCACGGGTTGGCAACGTGACCGGAATCTGGACGCGCTCTGCCAACGAGATCCAGTTAAGTTCCGCATACCGCACAGTGATCGTCAGACGATGGGCTGCAACAGCGATGGGGCGGGTTCCGAATGCGGGTTTGGCAGGCAGAAAACGTGAAATCGGCGGCTGCGCGCCCGGCGACGTGTGCGCCACGCGCGCTCGCCGTCCTTGCCGCCGCGATCGTCGGCGGATGCGCTGCCGGATCTGGGACCTCGATCATTGAAACGGGCAGCGTTGGACAGTTCGCAACCGATGGGTCCTATCGCTTGAGTTCTAACGAGCAGGCCCTCGACTGCCGTCGCATTACGGGCCGCATGCAGGTGCGCATCCTGCAAGTGCGCGACCGGATGGAGCGCAAGC
>JBCBWG010000122.1:0-9590 GCA_039817205.1 Pseudomonadota bacterium | reverse complement strand
GTGCGCCGCGTCGAGAGCGAAGGCGGGCGCTTCACACTGATCTTCCTCGCGGCCCCAAAGGACAAAGACAGCGGGATCGAGACACGGGCGCCATTGCTTGAGCTCACCCATAATTGGGACCCAGAAACATACTCGGGCGGCCGCAACTTCGGTCACCTCGCATTCGAAGTCGATGATATCTACGCGACGTGCCAAAAGCTCATGGATGCGGGCGTCACCATCAACCGCCCGCCGCGGGATGGGCGCATGGCGTTTGTCCGTTCACCCGACAACATTTCAATCGAACTCCTGCAGAAAGGCGAGAGCCTGCCAAGTCAGGAGCCCTGGGCTTCCATGGGCAATAGTGGCGAGTGGTAAGGTGTCGGCGGCCGCAGTGCGCGTCAGCACTGCAGCCGCGTTCACTATCTTGCCGAGCACCTCGGTTCAGCCAGGGCTGGTGCCTTACAACGGTCGTGGTCATTGCTAGGTTGGCGTGGCGGTCGTGCATTGCCGACGTTAAGAGATGACAGCGTGAGGAAAAGGGCATGCCCGATTATGATCTTGGCCCTGAGGATGCAGCCATTGGTGCCGCTTTGAGTGATGGCAAACGTCGCCGACGCAGGCGCGGCGATGACGAAGACGACGAGCACGATCCGGGTTTCAGCTCGCGTCGCTCGAGCTTTGGGCTCTGGATGGCGATCCTGTTCGTCGTCGGCGGCTCGATCCTGATGCTCGCCGTTTTGCTCACTGCTTCCTGAGCCGGAGCATCGGCTTGCCGGAACGCGTGGCAATCATCGGTGCCGGACCGGCAGGCCTTATGGCTGCCGAGCGCATAACCGCGTGTCGGGACAGCGCGCAGGTCACCGTTTACGAGCGTATGCCGCGACCAGCCCGCAAGTTCCTGCTCGCCGGTCGCGGCGGTCTTAACTTGACGAACACGGCGGAGCCGGTTGCGTTTCGCTCCGCGTTCGCCACTGGGGTCGGCGGTGACGACGCGGCGCTCGCCGCAGCGATTGCGCCCCTCGACGACTTTGACGCGGAAGCACTCAGAGAATGGTGCGAAGGGCTCGGCGTCGCAACATTCGTTGGCTCAAGCGGCCGCGTTTTTCCCGTGCATATGAAAGCGTCACCTCTTTTGCGCGCATGGCTTCAGCGCCTCGATGAGCGTGGTGTTACCTTCAAATTTCGGAACCATTGGCGCGGTTTCACGGGGACCGATGGCCTGTCGTTTGACACAGACGCTGGCCCAAACATCGAAACCGCTGACGTGACAATCTTGGCGCTTGGCGGGGCGAGTTGGCCGCGGCTCGGCGCCGATGGGCAGTGGCGTGCGGCGCTGACAAGCGCTGATGTCGAAACCACCGCATTCATGCCTTCAAATGTCGGCGTCACGGTCGACTGGTCGCCGCACTTTGCAGCCGAAGCCGCAGGATTGCCGCTGAAGCGCGTGACCGCGACGCTTGGAGGCCGCACCGTCTCCGGCGAACTGATCGTTTCACGGGCAGGCCTTGAGGGTGGGCCGATCTATGCACTTTCTCCGGAACTGAGGACTGCCCTGTTAGCTGTCCCACCTGATGATCTCACGACGGCGCCCGTTTTGCTCCTTGATCTTCGTCCGGACCTGACAATCGAGCACCTCGCCGACAAACTTGCGCGCGCGAAGAAAGGCCGGTCGCTTGCAACGCGCTTGAAATCGCAAGCTGGGCTCGATCGTGCGGCCGCACTTCTGGTCCGCGAGCCGTTTGGTGATGGCCTGCCGATCGATACCAAAGGGCTGGCGGCCCGCATCAAGGCGATGCCCATACCAATACTCGGCCTTCAAAGTCTTGAGCGCGCCATATCATCCGTCGGCGGCATTGCGACAACGGCCCTCACAGCCGACTTGATGCTGAAGCCGCGCGCGGGTGTCTTCGTTGCAGGCGAGATGATCGACTGGGACGCACCGACCGGCGGATATCTGTTGCACGCTTGTTTCGCCCAAGGCCGTCGGGCGGCCGAGGGCGCTGCCGCATGGCTCAGCCGTCGCTAACCGTCAGCAGGATCTTACCCTGATGGGTTGCGGCTTCCATGCAGACGTGAGCTGCCGCAGCATCGGCCAAAGGGAACGTCTTTGACGTGACCGGGCGCACCGCACCGGCTGCAAACTTTGGCCAAACCTGATCCCGAAGTTCCTGCGCGACACGCGTCTTAAATTCATCCGAGCGCGATCTGAGCGTCGACCCGGTCAAGTTTAGGCGCTTCAACATGATTGGCATGAAGTTGACCGTCGCCTTTGCACCCTGATTGAACGCGAGCTGGATGATGTGGGCGTCGTGGCGCGCGGCCTTGATGTTTTTCTCAATGTTGTCGCCACCAACAATATCGAGGATGACATCGGCACCGCCAGCTGCTCGCACCAAAGTGACAAAATCGGCCTCGCGGAAATCGACGACTTCGTCGGCGCCAAGCGTACGACAGAAGGCGCACCGCTCTGCCGGGCTCTCCGTCGCAATGACGTCGGCGCCAAACGCATTGCCGAGCTGGATCGCCGTCGACCCAATGCCACCAGCCCCGCCATGCACGAGGAGGCGTTGCCCGGCACTGAGACCCGCACCCATGAAGACGTTGCTCCAGACGGTGAAGTACGTCTCGGGCAAGCCCGCCGCATCAACGAGCCCAACGCCGTCTGGGATGGGTAGGCAGTGGGAGGCATCGACGGCGACATAATCTGCATAGCCGCCGCCGTTCGTCAGGCCGCACACGGGATCGCCAACCGCCCAGTCTGAGACGCCACTGCCGAGCGCTGCGACATGACCTGACACCTCAAGCCCAAGCAGATCCGAGGCACCGGCGGGCGGTGGATAGAGCCCGCGCCGTTGCATCAGGTCGGGCCCGTTTACGCCGGCAGCTGCCACACGAACCAGGATCTCGCCGTCGGCCACATCCGGCAACGGTCGCCGCCCCGCAACGAGAACGTGCGGGCCGCCAGCTTCCCGCATTTCGACGACGGCCATCTCAGTTGGCAGCGCTGAGGCCATGGATCGGCTCTCCTCAAACGTGGGGCTTCCGATAAGCCTAGATGGCTACTTCGGCAGCTGGATTTTCGGTGCACCACGACCATCGAGCCGAACGTTGATGCAGGCTGGCAATCCGCTTGCCTCAGCGGCGACGAGCGCATCGGTCAACTCAACCGTTGTTTGCACTTCAGCGCCGAAGCCGCCGAGGGAGCGGCAGACATCGTGATAAGGCGCCGGCGTCAGATCGCAGTTTGCCGCCCGATCCGCTCCATACGAATTGACCTGAATTTGGTACTCAGCGTTCCAGTTCGCGTCATTGCCGACCACGGCTATGAACGGAAGACCGCAGCGCACCGCCGTTTCAAACTCGGCAAGATGAAAACCGACCGTGCCGTCTCCCATGATGGTGACGATCGGTGCTTCCGCGTCGACCGCCCGCGCCGCGAGTGCGAACGGGAGCGATGCGCCAATGGAGCCCGTGACACTATTCGTGACCCGGCGGCGTGCCGTCAGCGTCGCCTGTGCCCACTGGCCGATTTCGCCGCCGTCGGCGATCAGGATCGGATCGCTCTTCGTTGACATCCAGTCGCGGATCGCACCGCACATTTCGAGCGGATGCAGCGTCCCCGCCTTCGCATCTTGAGCACCCGACCAAGTTTCCGGGCGATATGCGACGGCAGCCTCCACGGCGTTGCGCCAAGACCCGTTCACTTGGGCCGCCAGCCCCTCCATGCGAGACAGACCCGCAAGCGAGGCCGTCATATCTGCGGCAATCTTCAGCGCCTTGTCGCCCTTTCGATCCAGCGCGAGTGCCAGCTGTGCCGGGTCGGCGCCAATCGCAATCAATCGGGCATCGTCAGCGAAGTGCGGCGTCTGAGCGAACCGCATCGTGAAGTCGGCCGCCTTCTGAACAAGGACGACGAGGTCAGCTTGCGCAAGGACATCGGCGAAGGCGCCAAGTGACGGATCGTTCAGGCCGCGAGGGCTTTCCTGAATAACGCCGGGTATGCCAATCGTCTGAGCCATCCGATGGAATTCGGCTGCCGCTTCGGCGCGAGCAAAAACAGGACCGCCGATGAGAACCGGCCGCTCAGCTGACTTGATCAGTCGGGCCGCCGCCTGCCACGCGTCAGCACTTGCCTCCAGGGTTTGGGATGACTTGTCGGCATTGGCCGCGTCGCGTCCGGCTATCTCGCCGTCCAACAAATCGCTCGGGAGTGACACGTGCACCGGTCCGGGTCGGCCGCTCGTTGCAAGCTCCATCGCACGATCGATGGAGGCCACGAGGTCGCCGGCGGTCTCAACCATCCATGAGGCTTTGGCGACCGGGGCTGCCATCGCCGCCTGGTCTAACTCCTGAAACGCGCCCCAACCGATCTGCGTGGTCGGCGCGTGCCCCGATAAGAGCACCATTGGTGAGTCGGCGCCGAGGGCTGTAAAAAGGCCCGCCGTCGCATTTGCGTGACCCGGCCCGCCCGTCGCCATTGCGATGCCGGGCTTTCCCGTCAGGCGACCATACGCGTCAGCCATATGGACAGCCGCTGCCTCATGGCGCGTATGGATGAGACGTTGACCGGTATCCACCGCCGCGTCGAACAAGCTCATGATGTGGTTGCCGGAGAGCGTGAACACGGTGTCCACGCCATGGTCTTTCAGTGCGTGCATAACGCCATCAGCGCCTCGATTTTTCTTTACCATTTGGGACCTCGGAATGGGATGGGGACGGCAACGCCTGGCTCTGATTTTTGTTAGCGTAAGTGGACCAGAGGCAGCACCGCATTGCAATGACCCCACTTGGTCAGTTGACGGCTGGCCGTGGTGCGTAGAGTTGAGCGACGGCGCAGGCGGTTAGCATTATCCAATGGCCGTGGGCGCCGCAAAGGCGATGAAAGATGATGTTTCTGCGGCTGGGCACGACGGTGCGCTGCAACCCAACGCCGCTTTCGCGCCGTAATTAAAGCGCAGGCGCCCAGGAACGGCCTGCTGCCGAAGGGACGCCAGAGGCTTTCAGCACTCCGAGTACGAAGCCCGCAAGTTTTATGACCGAGACGACGATCACAATCCTGATCCCCGTGTTCAACGAGGAAGATGGTCTCAAGCCTCTGATGACGCGGCTTGCGCCGGTGCTTGAGCAGACCGGTTGCCTGTGGCGCGTCCTCTTCGTCGACGATGGATCTCATGACGCGACGCTTGAGCGGCTGCACAAGCTGAACGCAGAAGACGAGCGCCTCTCGGCCATCTCGTTCAGCCGCAACTTCGGCAAGGAGATCGCAATCGCAGCCGGGCTCAAGCATGCTTCCGGCGATGTCGTCATCATCATGGATGCCGACTTGCAGCACCCACCGGAAGTGATCGAGGTGTTTCTCGAAAGGTGGCGCGAGGGTTTTGACATTGTCTATGGCGAGCGCCTCGACCGCGATGCCGATACTCCGCTCCGGCAATTCTTCTCGCGCGCCTTCTACCGGATCTACAATGCGCTGGTCGAGACTGACATCCCGAAAGGCGCGGGCGATTTCCGGCTTCTCAATCGCCGTGCCGTCGATGCTATGAACCAGCTCACGGAAACGGCGCGCTTCAACAAGGGACTTTTTTCCTGGATCGGTTTCAAGTCGGTCGGTGTGCCTTTCACAGTCGAACAGCGCCTCACCGGAACCACACGATGGAGCTTCCGCAGGCTCGCCAGTTTTGCGATCGACGGCCTGACCTCGTTCTCCACCATCCCGCTTCGTGTCTGGTCTTTGGTCGGTGCGGCCGTCTCACTGTTTGCCATCATTTACGCGATCATATTTCTGGTTGGCACGCTCGCGTTCGGCGCGACGCTTCCCGGTTTCCCAACATTGATCATCTCGGTCATGCTGCTCTCGGGTATCCAGCTCATTTCGCTCGGCGTTCTCGGGGAATACCTCGGTCGTGTCTACGAGGAGGTCAAAGGCCGCCCACTCTACATTATCGCGGACCGCATCGGTGTTGAGCCTGACGAGGCGCAGGCAAACAACAACGAGGACCGTTCGCGTGCTGAAGACGTGTTGGACCGGCGGCCGCGGCTCGTCCGGAAAACCTCGTGAACGCGCTCAAGTTCAAGACCGCACTCGCGCGCGGTCATGCTCAATTGGCCGACGCCGGGGGCCCCGCGGCAAAGCGCGTTGGACCGCTCCGGCATTTCGGCGGCTTGGCCCTTGCCGGGCTCGCGGCCCTGGCCGTTGACCTCGGCGTTCTTTGGGCCCTGATGGCGATTGGCATTCCGGCGCTGCTCGGCCGTCTCGGATCGATCGCCATCGCGATGGTGGTGTCCTGGCTCATCAACCGGTCTGTATCCTTCGCCGTTGACGCGCCTCCAAACATGCGTGAGTTCGGGAAGTTTGCCGCCGTGTCCTGGTCTGCGCAGGCCGTCAATTATGTTGTCTTTTCGGTCGTACTTCTTGCCGTCCCTGCGATCGGCGCAGCAATCTCTGTGCTCGTCGGCTGTGCCGTCTCCATATTTGTCGCATACGCAGGATTTCGTTTTGCGGTATTCGGCGAGAGCGCGGGCAGCGCGCAATCACCGGAACCGGACCAGCAAAAGAATGCGCCAAACCCAACGCCAATCGATCCCAATTCTGTCGAGCGCACGTGACCTGCTTGCCGCGTATGACGCGATCTTCTGCGACGTGTGGGGCGTCGTGCACAACGGCCGCACAGCTTACGTGGAGGCCTGCAACCTTTTACGGGATTTTCGCGCTAGCGGTGGCACGGTCATTCTCGTTTCGAACGCGCCGCGACGTGCTGCAACCGTCACATCGGTGCTCGATGAAAAATCGGTCCCGCGATCATCTTGGGACGCGATCATGTCGTCCGGCGAGATCTCTGTCCGACACGTAAACGAGAAAGCATATAAGCGCGTTTTCCATCTCGGCCCGGACCGGGACTTAGACCTGTTCGAAACCATCGACGCGCAGCGCACGCCCCTCGCCGAAGCAGAGGCAATCGTTGCGACCGGGCTTTTGAATGATGCCCATGAGACCGGTGAGGACTACCGTGAACGTCTCGCGCCCTCAGCCGAACAAGGGATCCCGCTGGTTTGCGCAAACCCCGACCTGATTGTGGATGTTGGCGGCGTGCTTCTACCCTGTGCCGGCGCCATCGCCACCGTCTATGAGGACCTCGGCGGGCCTGTCTTCTGGGCTGGAAAGCCTCATGCGGAAGCGTACTGCGCAGCCCAAAAACTTGCGCAAGAGTTGCGCGGCGCACCGGTGATCAAAGATCGCATCATCGCGATTGGGGATGCCGAGCGCACCGATATCGCCGGCGCTTTCCACTACGGCATCGCGTCTGTCTTCATCGGGCAAGGCATCCATCGCGCGGATGTTATGCCGAGCGGCGATGACCTCGATGGACCCGCCCTTGAGAAGCTTTTCAGCGGACACAGCCACCGCCCGATTGCTGCGCTGCCAACGCTCAAGTAGCGGTCGACAGTCTCACCGAGACGCTTAAGCCTGCTCAAGCTCGACGAGCGTGCCGCAAAAATCCTTCGGGTGCAGGAACAAAACCGGTTTGCCGTGCGCGCCAATCTTCGGCTCTCCGTCACCGAGAACCCGAGCGCCTTCTGACTTCAGCTTATCGCGCGCGGCAAGGATGTCGTCGACTTCGTAGCAGACGTGATGGATGCCGCCGGACGGGTTCTTCTCCAAGAAGCCAGCGATCGGCGAGCCCTCACCCAGCGGCGTCAACAGTTCGATTTTGGTGTTTGGCAACTCGACAAACACGACGGTCACGCCGTGGTCCGGCTCCGCCTGCTCAGGGCTCACCGTTGCACCAAGTGTGTCGCGGTAGACGGCCGTAGAAGCCGCCAGATCCGTCACCGCTATCGCCACGTGGTTCAGACGTCCAATCATCACCGTCTCCGAAATCTCAACGATCGCTCCCCAGAAGCCCGACTTGCCGGGCACCAACCAGGACGTCGGCGGCGATGGTATGCCCGAGCATCCGAAGGCTGTCACTTGGTTGAATCAGGTCTGGAACCTGGATCACCGTCATGCCGGCGGCATGGGCGGCGCGGACACCGTTCTCTGAATCTTCGAGCGCGACGGATGCGGCCGGGTTCGCACTGAGCCGTCGGGCCGCCTCAAGATAAATGTCCGGGTCGGGTTTTGAGCGTTCAACCTGATCGCCACCGACCACGTGTTGAAACGCTTCCAATAGCTCGGCCTTTTTCAGCTTCTCGCGTGCACGCGCGGTCTCGGTCGACGTTGCAACGGCCATGGGCATATCAATCTTGCGCAAGTGCGCGAGCAGGTCGATGACCCCGGACTTCACCGGCACACCATCCTCAAAAATCGCTTGGACGTGACGACGACAAACAGCCTCGAAGGTCTCGATCGCGACCTGCCCGGCCAATGCCTCTTCGAGGATCGGTCGGCTTGACCGGTAATTCCGGCCGATCATGCGCGCAAAAACATCGAAGCCAACGACGCAGCCCAGCTCATCGCAGGCGGCTTCGAAGCCGCGAAGAACAACCCGCTCAGTGTCGAGCAGCAGCCCGTCCATATCGAAGATGACAGCGGCGTACCGGCTCATCATTCGGGGTCACTTGCTGCGGCGCGTGTCGACGACATTCACCAGCACCTTCACGATCGGGCGCTTGCCCCAGATCTGATCGACGGTCGAACGGACGGCGCGCATGACGCTCTCCGCCGTTGCATCCGGATCGCGCAAGCGCCGAGGATTGAGACCGTCGAGCGTGGTGTCCACCGCGTCGAAAACAAGATCCTCGATTGGCTCGCCCGACATCGTCTCATATGGCACGCCGTCCAGGATTGCATCGGGCTCGCCGAGCACGTTTCCGCCGCGGTCCATCGTGATCGCGACGACGATGATGCCGACGTTTGACAGCTTGAGACGCTCGCGAACCGAGCCCTCGTCCGAACTAATGACAAGACGCCCATCGCGGTACATCCGTCCAACCGGAACCTCATCGATGATTTCGCCAGGCTTCGGTGCGACGCGGACCATGTCGCCATCGCGGACCCGATTGACGCTATCGATGCCATGCTCTTTTGCAAAACGGGCGTGTTCGAGGAGATGGCGCGCTTCGCCGTGCATCGGAACAAGGTACTTCGGCTTCACCCAGGAATACAGTTCGGCCAGTTCATCGCGCCGCGGGTGGCCAGTGACGTGCACCAGCTTGTCCGCGTCCGTGATCACCTCGACGCCCATTTCGGCGAGGTTGTTCTGGACGTACAGCACCTCTTTCTCGTTTCCAGGAATGGTGCGCGACGAATAAATCACGATATCGCCCCGATCGAGCGAGATCGCCGGGTGCTGATTGTCAGCAATCCGCGCGAGGGCTGCACGCCGCTCACCCTGGCTGCCGGTGACGAGGATACAAACCTCGCTCGCTGGCATGCGTTTGGCGGCATCCTGGTCGAAGTAGGTGAAATCTTCGGGTAGGTAGCCCGCATCGATGCCGACCTGAATCACGCGGTGCAGCGCACGACCAGCCACGACAAATTTCCGGCCCGCGGCCTGGGCTGCATCATAGACCGCCTTGATGCGTGCGACGTTTGACGAAAACGTTGTGACGGCCACGCGGCGCGGTGCGGTTTTCACAATCTCGACCAGTGAGGCGGCGATCTCGGC
>JBCBWG010000121.1:0-9615 GCA_039817205.1 Pseudomonadota bacterium | reverse complement strand
GGCCAATCCGGTCCATCAGCAAGGATGCCGGAATGGTGCCAACCATCAGCCCAACGTGGGTCAACACGATCGGCAGCGTCGCGAGCGACTTGTCCGCTCCAAGAATGCTATGGGCCGCGAGCGGAGTGGTCGCGATCCCCATCGTCTGCACGCACATGAACAAAGCCTGCGCGAAGGCGAGCAGGAGCACGTTGCGGCGGATAGGATCGCTGAACCAGGTCGATGTCATTGGGAAATACGGCGGCTCCAGGTGTGATCGCGCAGGGTCCGTCGAAAGTGATAATCCAGCGCTCAAATCTGCGACCGCACCGTGTGGGACGGGTGAGACAAAGACAACTGCACCAATGGTCGGCGCGGCGTTTGCGCGTCCGTCGTTTTGTGCGCTGTATCCAAGCGCAGAGACAAATCACGTAATCAAAGATCATCAGCGTCTTGCTAATCGACAGCCCAACGCTTTAGCGTCCGACGCGCGATATAAAAGAGATGTGACTGAAGAGACTGACTGAAGAAACTGGCTAAAGAAGCTGGCGAGCGCGCGAGCGAGGACACCATGCCCGAGAAGCAAACGCTGACCCGCGACGGAACCGACGGGCGCGCCGTGCACGATGTCGGCGGCCTGGATTTCGGACCTATTGACCACGACGAACACGATTTGGCGCTTTGGGAAAAGCGGGTCGACGCAATGCAGCGCCTCCTCGCAAGCCCAGCAAAGGGCGTCTTCACCGTCGATGCCATGCGCCGGACGATCGAGGACTATGGCGAGCAACAATACGACGCCACGACCTATTACGAGAAATGGATCCGCGCGCTTCGCAATCTATGCCTGGAGCAAGGCGTGTTCACAGCTGACGAACTCGAAGCGAAACTCGACGAAGCGCGCAAAGCTTTCGAAACTGAAGGGCGCGCGGTTGCCGAAGGCATTGTCCCGGCCGATGTCGCACGCGATGGGAGCCAATAACAATGGCTGCACAATCCTGGTCCTGCCGTCCGCAGTTCTCGATCGGTGCAACAGTTCAAATTGATGACCGCAGCGCTCTCGGCCATTGCCGCGCGCCCTCATATCTGCGCGGCCTCACCGGCGAGGTCTGCCACGTCCATGGTGCGTTTCGTGATCCTGAGAAGCTCGCATATCACCAACCAGGCCTGCCGCCGCAAACGCTTTACAAAATCCGCATTTCGCAAACGTCGATCTGGCCGGAGTACCGCGGCCCAGAGAGCGACACGCTCGAAGTCGATGTCTACGAGAACTGGTTGAAGCCCGCCGTCTGAACGCTCTTGGACGCCAACCAGCGCTGTTCAGCGTGCCCTCAGAACGTCCCCCTCGGAAAAGGCACTTCCAATGCACGATCATCACCATGATCACTCAGACGGCCACGATCCACACGCACCGCAGGCAGACCATGATGCGGGTCCGGCAACGCCTTACGAAGTGCTGGAACGCGCGATGCGCACGCTTCTCGAAGATAAGGGTGTCGTTTCGTCAGCTGAGCTCCAGGCTAGCATCGACATCATGGACACGCGGACGCCGGCGCTCGGCGCTCAGGTTGTCGCCCGCGCTTGGACAGACGCGGCGTTCAAGGCCGAGCTGCTCGGCGACACCCGCCAAGCGCTCGCAAAATTCGAGGTCGACATCGGCCATGTCGCCGAATTTTACACGATCGAGAACACGCCCGACGTCCACAATGTCGTCGTTTGCACGCTCTGTTCGTGCTACCCCAAGATGCTGCTTGGCATTCCACCGGCCTGGTACAAGAGCCTCGCATATCGGAGCCGCGTTGTCAGAGATCCGCGCGGTGTGCTCGCCGAGTTTGGCGTCAAGATTTCTAACGACCGAGAAGTGCGCGTGCACGATTCGACCGCTGATCTTCGCTACATCGTTCTGCCCATGCGCCCTGAAGGCACGGACGGTTGGACGGAAGATCAACTGGCAGCGACGGTCACGCGCGACTGCATGATTGGAACGGCACTGCCAAGCGCACAAGGGTGAGACGCGGCGCGGGCAGACAACGCCGATGACAGCAGCGGGTGTCACGTATTTTGCCGAACGATCCAACACCTGAGAATGACCTCGGCTTTGGCCAAGCCGATGCCGCTGATGCTCTTGGCCCCCAGTCGCAAGGGAGCCCAGCGCTCGATCTGTCGCGGGATGGCTTCCGTCAACTCGCGCAACGCAAGCTTCTGACCGAGGCCGACGACATCGTCTTTAAACCAGAGACGGGGCGCCCGCCGGGCCCGAGCGATTTCGACCTCAACCCGGACATGTTCGATGAGATCGACCGGTCTCAAGTCCCACGTGCGGCCGCCGTCCTCATTCCCATTGTCGCGGACGAGACGTTGAGCGTCATTCTGACCGAACGCTCAAAAGCGCTGCCAAGACATCCGGGTCAAATCGCGTTTCCAGGCGGTAAGATCGAGCCGAGCGACGCATCGCCGCTTGGAGCGGCGCTCCGCGAAACGCACGAAGAGATTGGATTGTCACCGTCGTTTGTGGAACCGCTTGGCTTTCTCGACGGCTATCTGACGCGGACGGGTTTCCACGTCATACCGATTGTGGGCCTCGTTCGCCCAGGCTTTTCGCTCAGGTTGGACGAGCGAGAAGTCGCGCGCGCCTTCCAGGTCCCGCTGTCGTTTCTCATGGATCAGGCCAATCATCTGATCCACAAACGCGACTTTCGAGGCGCAGAACGCGCGTTCTATGCAATGCCTTACGGCGACGCCTATATCTGGGGGGCGACCGCCGGCATGATCAAAACGCTGCACCGGAGATTAACGACCTAATGGTCCGTATCGTCATCGAAAATCTCATTCTGTTTCTGCTGCCGACGTTGATTTACGTGTCTTACGTTTATCTGCGCCGCCGCGATGATCCAAACCTGTCGACATCGGATATTTTGGAAGAAGCGCCACTCCTGTGGCTGGCGGCGACAGGTGCCATTCTCGCTGTGGCGGCGCTCGCGTTCTTTGCATCGAGCAACGGTGGTGACCCGAGCCAGATTTACATTCCGCCGGGCGTTCGTGACGAAGGTTATTCGCCGGGCCAGTATCGCTAGCGCAGGCGATCCGCGACGACCGGACGGGACGTGTTGAGAGGTCAATCTTGCCAGAGAGAAAGAGGGTCGGCTGTGACTGACCTCACAACGATCCAACCGGCCTGGCTGCAATCTGAAGAAGTGCAGCGCATCTTTACTGCGTTTTCCGATAGAGGTTTCGTCACACGAGCGGTTGGCGGAGCTGTCCGCGATGCGGTTTTGATGCCCGACCGGCCGGTCACTGCTGCTGATATCGATCTGGCGACGACAGCGCGACCTGAGCAGACAATCGCGGTCGCCGAAGCGGTTGGTTTCAAAGCCATTCCCACGGGAATCGCCCATGGCACCGTGACGCTTGTCGGCGCGCACGATGCCTACGAGGTGACAACGCTCCGCTCGGATGTCAGCACGGACGGCCGCCACGCCGACGTTGCATTCACCGAGGATTGGATCGCAGACGCGGAACGCCGCGATTTCACGATCAACGCAATTTATTGCGAAGCCGATGGTCGGTTGCACGATCCGCTTGGCGGCATCTCCGATCTCGCAGCGCGACGCCTCACCTTTGTCGGCCATGCCGATCGGCGGATTGCCGAAGACCATTTGCGCATATTGCGGCTCTACCGTTTTGTGGCGCAAATCCCAAAGGTCTCGGTCAAAGCATCCGACCTCGAAGCGACCTCACGCGCGTACAAGAGCCTGAGGCGGCTATCGGCGGAACGGGTGCGGACCGAATTTCTGAAAGTACTTGCAAACGTCGAAGGTCCCCGCGCTGTTCAACTCCTTCGAGATTACGGGCTGTTATCGGAGTTGACGCCAACCGTGCCCTGGCTTCAGAGGTATCGACGCGCAGACCGATTGGTGAAAGCGCTGAGCGAAATTGATGACCATCGCTTGATCGTATCATCTGGCTTTGACGACCGCAGGTTTGAAATCTTCAAACTTGCCGCCCTCACAGTTTCGTCGCCGCAAACCGCGTCAGTTCTACAGAACCGCCTCAGGCTCTCTCGGGCCGAACGACACACACTTGAGATCGCAGCCACCTATGGGTTCGGCCAGCCGCTTTGGATTTTCGATGAGGCGCAACGTCGAAAAGTGCGTTTTGCGCTTCCGGCGGATGATTTCATGACCGCTCTGCTAAGCCAGGCGGCGCAATGGATGCCAGAAGGTCAAGACGCTCAAGACGTCTATGATGCGCTGCACGCAACTTTGTCCTGGACACCACCAACGTTTCCGCTGACCGGCGCTGATCTCATTGAAATCGGTGCGCCGAAGGGTCCAATTGTCGGCGAGGTGCTCAATACACTGATGCATCGCTGGATGAACGCAGGGTTTGAAGCGGATCGCGAAGGTCTTTTGATTGATGCGGAAAAACTGCTGAACAAGACGGTCACAGGATCAGACGACCTATAATCCGTACCTGGCAAGAGCGGACCAATCGCCGCCCACTTCGCGAAAAACGGAGCTTGCGGGTCGGCTGAAAAATATCAGCAGGCTACTTAAAACACATTACAAAACACGCCCACTGCGACAGACCGCAATGGGCGTCTATGCTATTTGCGAGCGACGTCGAATACCAAGCGCTAGATTGTGAAGTCTTCGAGCTTGCCGCCTTTGTCGAGTTCGGCCGTGAGCCAGCGCGGCTTGCGTCCGCGGCCAGTCCAGGTCTCGCTTTTGTTCTTTGGGTTCATGTACTTCGGTGCGACCGTCTTCCCTTTGGTCGAGCGACCCGAAAACAGCTCATTGACTGAGAAGCCCGAGCTTGTCGCCATTTCTTCGATCTTCTGCTTGATTTCCACGCGCTCGCGCTCTTTTGCGTCAGCGATGGCTTTCTTGAGCCGTACGTCGAGCTCAAGCAGATCTTTCAGTGGCATGGCATCCAGATCAACGCCCGACTTTGATCCAGAGGATTTAGCTGGTCTACGGCTCATTCTTGCAGGTCCTTTTTCGTGTTACGCACCGTTCACCGTGATATTCCGTCAAACTCTTTAATAATATCTAGATCGGAAATCAAATACGCAATTTGAAGAAAGTGAACAAGAAGATCTTTCGCAACGGATAGCCCTTAGGGGTTTCAGATGCTGATATAAGCAAGTGATCCGTACCACCCAAAGACGGCCGGCTTCGGTGGCAAAACAGCTCGCCCGCACAGTCTTGGCCGTCATTCGCAGGCGCTATCCGGGCGTTTCGGCTCTTGTGCGTCGCTCTTAATTCGTTCAGAAAAACGATGCAAGTCAGCACTTTGATCTGAAATGCCCAACCGCGCGATCCGTAGCACCCAAAAGAAGTCTCACTCCGTAGTTTTGGGGGTATTTCGTTGAGCGCCTTGTCGAATTTGGCCATCGGGATCAACAAAACAGAATTTCTAGATCAGCAATTTTCGAGAGCTGGAAATGCCGATCATCCGATTTCTCGACAACAGCAGGCTCTCTTTCGTCGGGACGCGCGACACGATATCGTCCACGCCTCTGAGTGGTCTAGACGACTGATTGTTTCTGCAGACCTTCTGTCAGGACATGCACACCGCGGACAGCCGACAGATGGGCCAAAACTTTTGAGAATTGGAGCGGGGGGACGCAAATGACGGCGATCGCGATCAATCGAGAGACCATTTCAGGAACATATAACCGCCTGCGCCAGCATATCCGTCGCACACCGCTTCTCAGCGTTTCACCTACTGATTTCGGAAGTGATGCCGCCGAATTACATCTCAAGCTGGAGTGCCTTCAGCATTCTGGATCTTTCAAAGCGCGCGGCGCCTTCACGCACTTTCTGCTTGGTTCAATTCCAGATGCCGGCGTCGTCGCGGCTTCAGGCGGCAATCATGGTGCGGCCGTGGCATTTGCGGCAGCCCACTTCAACAGTCTTGCATCTATATTTGTCCCAGAAATCTCAGCGCCCGCCAAACAGGAAGCCATCCAGAAAACCGGTGCACGGCTTGTTGTGGGTGGCGCCCGATATGCCGAAGCGCTGAGCGCAGCCGATGATTACGCCGCAAAAAGCGGAGCAAAGAGCCTACATGCGTATGATCAGCCGGAAACGCTCGTTGGCCAAGGGACCGTTGGTCTTGAAATGGAAGCCGATGCGCCGGGCCTGACCACGATCCTGGTCGCCGTTGGCGGTGGTGGCCTCATCGGCGGCATTGCGGCTTGGTACCAGGGGCGGGCGAAGATTGTCGCCGTCGAGCCGGAAACGTCATGCTGCCTGCATGCGGCACTGGAGGCAAATGAGCCGGTCGACGTCGATGTGTCTGGAATTGCCGCCGACAGCCTCGGCGCAAAACGGATCGGGAAACTTCCGTTTGCGCTCGCGCAAACCTATGTCGAAGAGGTTGTCCGCGTGCCTGATGATGCGATCATCGCCGCGCAATTCGCTCTGTGGGAGAAGACGCGGATCGTTGCGGAGCCGGGCGGTGCCGCCGCACTGGCAGCGCTCACGTCGGGCGCCTACAAGCCGCAGTCTGATGAGCGCGTGGGCGTTCTTGTGTGCGGTGCCAACACGTCGTCGCTTCCAATATAGATTGGGCAGGTCATGGTCGCCCCGCTCCTAAAACTGGACGACATTCATCTCACGTTTGGTGGGACGCCGCTTCTCACGGGCGCAGATCTCCAGGTTAATCCAGGCGATCGGATCTGCCTTGTCGGCCGCAACGGGAGCGGCAAATCAACATTGATGAAGATCGCAGCTGATTTGGTCGAGCCAGACCGTGGCGAACGGTTTTTGCAGCCGGGCATCCACGTCGCCTACCTTGCGCAAGAACCGAATTTCGGTGGGGCAAAAACCGTTGGCGATTACGTCGATACCGCGTTTTCCGAAACGGAAGATCCGTACCAAGGCCGACGTATCCTCGAAACGCTCGGCCTGACCGGCGAGGAAGACCCAAGCACCTTGTCTGGCGGGGAAGGCCGACGCGCAGCGATTGCCCATACGCTCGGGCCGAAACCCGATATCGTGCTGCTCGATGAGCCGACCAACCATCTCGATTTGCCAACCATTTCTTGGCTCGAGAGCTATCTGGCCGACACCCGCTCAGCGATGGTCCTGATCAGCCACGACCGCCGCTTTCTTAATGCGTTATCCCAGAGAACGGTTTGGATTGATCGTGGCGTCGCGCGTGAATTGAACAAGGGATTTCAGGCATTCGAGCCATGGCGCGATGATGTTCTCGATGCCGAAGCCGAAGCCTCGCACAAACGGGATCGCAAAATCGCGCGCGAAGAAAGCTGGATGCAAGGCGGCGTGAGTGGGCGGCGCAAACGCAATATGCGCCGCGTCGGCGAGTTACAGGCCTTGCGCCAAGAGAAGCGCGAGGCGCGGACAGCTGTTGGGAGCGTTCGCCTTGAGGCAACTGAAGCACAGACCTCAGGCAAGCTCGTCGTCGAGGCTGACAATCTCGATTTTCGGTATCCAGACGGCCCCCACGTCATTCAAGACCTTTCCATGCGCATGATGCGCGGCGACCGCGTCGGTCTCATCGGCCCGAACGGCGCTGGCAAGACGACGCTGTTAAAAGTCTTGATTGGCGAGATGGAACCCGACACTGGCAGACTGCGCTTCGGCGCCAACCTCGAAACCGTTTGGCTAGACCAGAAACGTGAGACCCTCTCCGAAACGGCGACGCTCACCGATGTATTGACCGGCGGGCGCGGCGATACTGTTTTCGTCAACGGCCGCTCGCGTCACGTCGCCTCCTACCTCAAGGACTTTCTGTTTTTGCCCGAACAGGCGCGCAGTCCGGTCAAGGTTCTGTCCGGCGGCGAACGTGCGCGTCTCATGCTCGCGAAAGCGCTCTGCCAGCCATCGAACCTCCTCGTTCTCGATGAGCCGACGAACGACCTCGATCTCGAAACGTTGGATCTCCTGCAGGAGCTGCTGAGCGATTACACCGGAACGCTTTTACTGGTGAGTCACGACCGCGACTTTATCGATCGGGTTTGCACGTCGGTTATGGTGACGGAAGGCCAGGGCAAGTGGCGCGAGTATCCGGGTGGCTTTTCGGATATGGTGAGCCAAGCAAGTCCGGACGCTTTGACGCTCTTGGGGCTGGCCGACAAAGACAAACGATCACGGGCGGGAAACAAGAAGTCGCCGAAGGCCTCAAACGCAAAGCCCGGGGTAGGCGATCCGAACAGCACACCGGCTCGCCACGTCGCCAAGCTCTCTTACAAAGAGAAATACGCGCTCGAAACGCTGCCAAAGGAGATCGCGCAACTTGAGGCCTCGATCGCGTCGCTCGAAACGGAGCTTGGCGACCCGAATCTGTTTTCAAAGAAACCGGAGCGGTTTCAAGCAGCCTCAAAGGCACTGACTGAAGCCCAGAACAAACTCGCCGAAGCGGAAACGCGCTGGCTTGAACTTGAGATGCGTCGCGAGGAGCTTGAGGGCTAAAGGCGCGGGACGCTTGCGAAGCGACGGTCCTGCCGGTGAGATCAGGTCATCGCGGTGATGCGCGCCAACACCGGCAGGAGATACGACCGGAAGCGCTCGGGGTCCTCGCTCATTGGAAAATGTCCAAGCCCATCCATGATTACGACTTCCGCGCCAGCTATCTCGGCGGCTGTCGCCCGCGTATCATCCGGTGAACACGAATAGTCATAGACACCGGTCATCAAGAACAACGGGCAGCCCGAGGTATCAATCTGCGCGAGCTTGGATCGCAGATCGCCATCGACGCGATAGAAATAGAGATCGCCCTTGAAGATCCCCGGACCGCCTTGCTTGTAGTGCCAAAGAATTTCTTCGCGGCACGTGGTCGGAGCCGTTGGCGGGATGAGACCGGATATGAGCGCAGCACACACTTCGCCGCCGTGGACATCTGGGCGGTTGAGCCAGCTCGTGTCGTACCACGGCGCCTGGAAGCCCGCAGCTTCGAGGCCGATCAACGCGCGGAAACGATCAGCGTGATCAGCTGCAATATTGAGGACGATGCGACCGCCAATGGAACACCCCATCAAAACCGGTCGATCGAGCCCAAGGCCATCGGAGACGGCCAGGATGAGGTCGGTATAGCTCTTGGTTGTGAGGCGGTACTCTTCCCGCTCAAACCCATCGGGTGGATTTGACTTGCCATGCCACGGCATGTCGATCGCAATGACCCGATAGTTTTGCGTGACGTCCGGGTCCTCAAGCAGATGGCGATACTGCCGCGCGTCTGCGCCAGCGGTGTGCAGACAGAGAAGCGGAATGCCGGTGCCCGCTTCTTCGAAATAGATGCGATGCGGACGGCCATCGATCTCGACGTGCATATAACGCCCAATCGCAGCATCAAGCCTGGCGCGCGATCGCGCGGTATCCGCTCGATGATTTGCGTCGCTCATGAGCGCACCTCCGGGGTCTGGGTCGCAATCGCGCGCGGCGAGGCAAGCACGTCTTTCATGACCTGAAGGTTTTGCATCAGAGGTGTCAGATCACCTGAGAGCTGCAGCGCGCCACGCTTCGACATGGCAAGAATGTCGTGATCTCCCGGCGCCGGGATCGGTTGCCAATGGGCGAGCCAATCCTGCGGTTCAGCTGCGACCCCGAATGACCACGCGCGCATAAAAAAGGGCCCGCGCTCAAACGAAACGATGCGCCCCGATGCCTGCGC
>JBCBWG010000120.1:0-9637 GCA_039817205.1 Pseudomonadota bacterium | reverse complement strand
GCGATAGATCCGGTCACCGATTTCACAGTTTGAATTGATGCAAGCGGTCCGAACGGTCGCTGCGCGATCATGGCTTGTGCCGATCGCTGTCACTGTCGTGCTCGTCTCTGCGCACGCTGCGACCGTGCAGGCCTGCGGCCCAAATTCAAACTGTGAAATCGGTGACCGGATCTATCGCACCCGGATGCCCCAAGGGCACGACGGCAAGACTCCGATTGGCGCGATCGTCTTTGCTCACGGCTACAAGGGCAACGTGCGATCTGCAGTCCAAAGCAGGGGGCTTGCGATCATGGCCCGCAAGCTCAACGTGGCGATTATCGCCACCAAGTCAGCCGATGATGACTGGTCGATCCCGCACGCGCCATCCGATGGCACGCGCAGGGACGTGGATGAGCTCGCCTACTTCGACCGCGTGCTCGAAGATGCTGCGCGCCGGTTTCCGATTGACTGCAGCCGTCTGGTCATGACCGGATTTTCGGCGGGTGCCATGATGGTTTGGACGCTCGCGTGCCATCGTAGTCAGTTGTTTACGGGCTTCGTGCCAATCGCCGGAACGTTCTGGCGCCCCACACCGGCCACCTGTACCACCCCGCCGACCAGCGTGATCCACATTCACGGCGACCGCGATAAGACCGTGCCGCTCGACGGGCGGCGCGTGAACGACGCACGCCAAGGACGGGTCCGCGACGTCATCGCAATGTATTCTCGGTTTGGCTCGTTTGCTCAGCCCGTGGCTCACCGCTCACGCGGCCTCAGATGTCAAAAGCAGAGGAACGCCAACGGCCACGTCCTGAGTTTTTGTCTCTATCGCGGCGGACACACTTTCAACATCCGACACATCCGCCAAGCCTGGACCCTGCTCGTTGCTGCCGGACGACTTTGAAGGGGGAGTTGCTAGCGTTCGCCAGTGGCCCAAACAGGGACTAAGACAACGCGATCTCGCGACCTGCGAAGTCGACGCGCAGCACCTCGTTCATCACGTGATGTCCGCTGCGGGTGATCGCTGCCAGTGCGGCGCACAGTGGCTATGACGCAAGGGGCCGTGTGGACGGCTCCGTGTTGTCGAACGTGCCCGCGTTGCGCGAGCTTGTCGAACTTCGGCGTTTGTAGCGTGCCGCCGTAGCAGGACAGCAAGTGTGTGTTGAGGCTGTCGAACAGCAAAAACAGTGTGCGCACGAGATCAGTCCTCGTTGTCGGGTTCGCAGTGCACTCTTCTGGCTCAGGCTCGCACGATGTCGACCGCGCTGTCGTGCCGACGGATGAGAGGGTGCCAGCTCACCTTAACTCAACTCAGTTCAGGCACCCGGCTGCATTCCGTCCTTCGGTTTCTTTGCGAACCAGCTGAACAGAAACGGTCCGCAAAGCCCAAGCACAGCCAGCAGTAGAAAGAATGCCGCGAGCGGTTGCGTCAGGATCAGCCACCATTGTCCGTCAAACATCTTGAGCGAATTTTGAAGGTTGGTCTCGACCATCTCGCCAAGGATGAGCCCGATCGCGACGGGTGCGACGGCAAACCCAAACCGGCGCATGAAGTAGCCGATAACGCCGAAGATCATCACGATCCAGACATCCTGAAGCGACTGGTTCAGAGCGTAGGCCCCGATCACCGACAACGCGAAGACGACGGGCCACAGGAGTGCTGTCGGTACCAATGACACGCGCGCGAACAGTTTGGCTGCGTAGAGGCCGAGCACGAGGAACATGATATTCGCGACCAGCATCGCGCCGAAGATCGCGTAGACCTTGTCGACCTGCTCGGTAAAGAGATAGGGACCGGGTCTGAGCCCATGCACGAGAAGTCCGACGAGGATGACAGCCGTCGTCCCGCTCCCCGGGATTCCAAGCACCATCGTTGGCACCATCGCGCCGCCGGTCGCTGCGTTGTTTGCAGCTTCAGCGCCGGCAATGCCTTCCACTGCGCCCTTGCCGAACTCGTCCTTGTTTTTGGACCACCGGCGCGCTTCCGAGTATCCGATCATCGAGGCGACTGTGGCGCCCTCGGCCGGCAGGACACCAATGAAGGTGCCGATGCCGCAAGACCGCAGGATCGTTTTCCAGATTTTCCTGTAGTCGGCCATTGTCGGCAGTTGGACGGCCTTCATCGAAATCGTTTCGACGATCAGATTCAGGCGTGTCGACTGAACGAGCAATTCGGACATTGCAAACAGGCCGATCATCACCGGCACAAAGTGCAGCCCTTCATAGAGGTCGTAGTTCCCGAACATGAACCGTTCGATACTCGTCGACTTGTCCGCGCCAATCGTTGCAAGCCACACGCCGAACAAGCCGCCGATCAGGTTCTTGACCGCGCCGCCCGCGGAAATGCTGGCCAGCATCGAGAGACCGAACAGGGTGAGCGCGAAGTACTCAGGCGGCCGGAATTCGTACGCGACGCGCGCCAGCAGAGGTGCTGCGATGCACAGCACGATGACCGAGAAAATGCCGCCAATTGTGCTTGAAACAACTGCAATGCCTAAGGCGCGCCCGGCTTCACCGCGTTGTGCCATCGGGTAGCCGTCAAGACAGGTGGCCGCCGCAGCAGATGTGCCCGGTGTGTTGATCAAGATCGCAGTGATCGAGCCCGCGAAGGTCGCAGAGACGTAGATCGTCGACAGCACGGCGATCGCGTGGACGGGGTCCATGGTCAGCGTGAATGGCAACAGCAGGGCCGCCCCTGTCGTCGCGCCAAGTCCAGGGAGCGCGCCGATCACGACGCCAACGATCGTCGTGACAAGGATGAGAAACAGGAGATAGGGGTCGGTTATGACCGACGCCATGGCCATGATCGCTTCTGTCACGCTCAGCTATCCGTAATAGAGTTCGGTCAGGACGCCGCGTGGGAAGCGGACTTTGAGGACGAGATCGAAGAGAAAGAAAACGCTGATCGGTGTGACGATTGCGGTGAGCGCTGCGAGCCAATACCGGCGCTCGCCCCACACGATGCACATCACAAACATGACCACCATCAAGGCGATGAACATATCGATGTAGGTCGTGATCACGTAAAAGGCCGCCATCAACAGCATGCTGAGCCACGTCTGCGGAGCCTGTCGCGGATGTGGCATCCGGCTACCGCTCGCAAGCTGATAGATCAGCACAGCATTGAGGATCGCAATCAGGACCATCAGGAAGATCGGGAACGAGCGCGGCTGCATCGCGTCGCCGACAATGATCGGCGGTGCCGTGTCGAGGTTGAGCGCGACAGCAATCACGGCCGCGCAGAACGCGAAAATGACAGCCGGCACCAGCCAGTCGCTAAATGTGCGGGGGCGCCGAATCTCGGCGCCCCCATGGGTCTCGGATTCGAGGCTCATGTGCCCGCCCTACTAGAGGCCCATTTCCTTGATGGCTGGGCCAAACTGTTCGATCATCGCCTTGATCTGCGCGCCCCAGGCCTTTGCGTCTGCTGGCGACGTGGCATCGAGGCCGGACGCTTCAAGATAGGCCTGGTACACTTTATGATCCATCGCCTTCATCAGACCTTTCTCGAGCAGCGCAACCTTTTCCGGGTCGGTTCCGGCATGGGTTACGAAACCGCGCACCGTTGAGAGCACAACATCGATCCCGAGCTCGCGGCCGGTTTTGGCATTGGGGATTGGTTTCATTCGATCGGTGCCAAGCACGATCAGCGGGCAGATGTCACCCGACTCAACTTGAGACGCCGCTTCCGACAAATTGAGCGTGCCGACATCAACGGCACCGGCGACGAGTTGCGTTGCGACTTCGCCACCGCCTTTAAAGGGCACGATCGTCGGCTGCGTGAGACCGCCCTTTTTGGCGAAGATGAATGCCGTTATGTGGTCGATGCCGCCCACGTTCGTCGTGCCGAACTTCAGCTTCTCGGATTTCATACCCGCGATCAGTTCTTCGCCGGTTTTGTATTTGCTGGTCTTGCAGTTGACCATCAGGATCTGCGGATCGTTGGTGCCGCGCGCGATCGGTGCCATCTCGTCGACGGTGAGCGCGGTTTTGCCCTTGGCCATTGTGATGGCGTGGCCAATCGTAAAGGTCATGATCGTGTGGCCATCCGCCGGCCGCGTCTTGAAGTAGTTCATGGCCGCCGCGCCATTGCCACCGCGTTTGTTCACGACGACCATATCGGCTTTGAGAACGCGCCGGGCGCGCAGCATCATCATCCGCGAGTTGACGTCGGTTCCACCGCCCGCGCCAGCATGCGTGACGACTTCAACGGTTTTCGCCGGGAACTTGTCCTGCGCGATTGCGCCGGCGGCCAACGCTGAGAAACCAGCGGCCAGAGCGGCAATTTTGATCAACTTCATCTTGGCTATTTCCTCTGTTTGTCGTCTTTTTATGCGGCGCCAGCCGCTTTCGCCTGCTCGACCAAAAACCCACGTCCTTCGAGCATTTGGTCAATCGTGCCCCAACCGCACATGTAGTGCCCGTTGAAGCCAGCCCCTTCGATCCGGCGAAACATGTCCACAAAATCGACCGTTCCAGTGCCCGGATGCATATGGATTTCATATTCACCGTTGTTGTCGGCAACGCGGACTTCTTCACAACGGCTCATGTCCATGCCGTCGACGAACCCCGCGATGCCGACGGGGTCGTAATGGGCGTGATTGATCGTGAAGGCCCATTTCAGATTGGGCGAGCGGATCTGGTCAAAGTACCAGATCGTGTCCTCAAGATTGTCCGGCATGTAGTGGACTTCGGCCAGCTCCGGTTCTGCGTTGAGGTTCTCGAGTGTTAGAAGAACGCCCTGCTCTTCTGCGTAACCGACCGCGCGTTTGAGGCGCTCGACGCTGGCCTGTTTGCGGATCTCGCAGCACGCCGTCATGTGGTAGCCACCATGAACCACCACCCACTCCGCGCCGGTTTTCTTTGCAAGATCGATATAGGCGCGCAGGTACTGATCCGTCGCGTCCCGCAGAAACGGTGAAATCTCTGCGATGTTCACACCGGACAACGTGTGCAATCCGAGATGCAGGTTCGAAGTCGCGCAACGCTCGCGGATTGTCTCACACGTCGCGTCGTCGAAGCGTTCCATTTCGTTGGGGGCGATATCGAGTTGGACGTCGATCCAACGGACGTCGTTTGAGATCGCCCAATCGACTGCGTCTTCGGCCGCAATTCGGCGGCCCACATCTATTCCAATGCGGTCGACAAACGACATATTTCCTCCCGGGTGCGCCGTCTTCATGCAGCGCTCCTCCAAAACTGAGGATTGTCGAAACGTTTGCCATCGTCAACATAGTGCAAAGACGAACCCGCTGAGGAAGCGTCAATCCAGCAGTCCTATCGACCTTTGAATTCCGGCGGACGCTTGTTCAAGAATGCCTCCATGCCCTCTTTGAAGTCCTCGCTCATGTAGCACATGAGGTAGAGGTCCTGGCCGCCGCCTGCCGGCAACTCCCGACGAAGCCGCAGCAGAGCCTCTTTGGTCGCGCGTAAGGTCAGCGGTGCGTAGGTTGCGATTTGTCGGGCCATCTCTTCCGCGCGGGGAAGGACGGCATCCGTGTCTTCCACGACTTCATTGATGAAGCCGATATGCTGGGCTTCTTCGGCGCCGATCAGCCGCGCGCGAAACACGATGTCTTTGAGGCGACCCGACCCGATGAGGTCTGCCAGCCGCGCCATGCCGGTCATGGACAAGCAGTTTCCAAGCGTTCGCGCGACCGGAAATCCAAACCGCGAGCCGGGCTCTGCAACGCGCAGGTCGCAGCACACCGCAATGCCAGCACCGCCACCGGCACACGCGCCGCGAATAGCGGCACTGGTGGGGACGCCGCATCGTTCCAGCGTGCCCAGCACGCGATCGATGCGCTCTTCGTAGGCCAACGCGTCCGCTTCCGTCTCAAAGGCCCGGAACTGAGACATGTCGGTTCCGGCCGCAAACGCCTTGCCGCCCGCTCCAGTCAACACCAGCGCGCGCACGTCGTCCGTTGCCTCATGGCAGATTTGCGCAAGCCGCTCGTACATGGCGAACGTCATGGCATTTCTGGCCTGCGGACGATTGAAGGTGATGAATCCAACCTGGTCGCGCACCTCAAACAGGAGATCGTCTCCAGCCTCGGCGGCCAACTCTGCGTCATAGGGTTGTCCGTCCGTGGATGGGGCGCTGGTTCCGGTCATGTCGGCTCGTCCTTGGCGTTGCTGAATAGTGTTGCTGCAGAGTGAAACGTTTCAGAGGTGATCGGGCAAGCGTGATCCCAGCAGAGCCGATAGGTGCAGCGCGATGAGCGATCATCTCGTCAACGTCGATCACTTCGGCGGCCACCAACTTGCATTGCTCCCCCGGCTGCCCGCATGGTCGCAGAAACCGAAACTGAAACGACGAATGGCAGGTAGCGATGACCACCAAACCACAGATTGCGCTTGCGATGGGTGATCCAGCAGGCATCAGTCCAGAGCTGACCGCCAAAGCGCTTGCGGACCCCACCATTCGCGATGCCGCGCATTTCACCGTGTTCGGCGACCGGCGGGTGCTTGAGATGGGCGAGCGTCACGCCGGTGTCTCCGTCGACATCGAGGTTATTGGAGATACGAGCGAACGCAACAGCGAGAAGACGGTGTTCATTGATCTCGGGCACCTTGATCCGCGAACCGTTCCGCTTGGTGATGTTTCACTTGAAGGCGGGCGCTCGGCGATTACCAACTTCCGCAACGCGATCGCCCTTGCCAAAGCGGGCAAGGTTGCGGCGGTGACATTCACGCCGTTCAACAAAGCTGCGATGCGGCTGGCGCATCCGAGCTACGAGGACGAGGTTGTCTTTCTGAACGAAGAGCTCGAAAGCGACGACGAGGCGAGCGAGTTCAACATTTTGCCGAACCTCTGGAACGCACGGGTGACATCCCACGTGCCAATTTCCGGTGTGGCGGACCTCATCCGTAAGGACCTGATCCTCGACAAGCTTGAGCTCACCCATCGCTCACTTAAGGACGCGGGCATTGCCAATCCGCGCATCGCGGTTGCCGGTCTCAATCCGCACGCGGGCGATGGCGGCAACTTCGGGCGCGAGGACGCAGCCGAGATTGAGCCGGCCGTCAAAGAGGGACAGGCGCGCGGCATCATTTGTGACGGTCCATTCCCGTCCGACACCGTGTTCCTGCGCGCCAAACGCGGTGATTTCGATGCCGTGCTGACGATGTATCACGACCAGGGTCAGATCGCGATGAAGCTCATCGGGTTTGATGCCGGGGTGACGCTGCTTGGGGGATATCCGTTTCCGGTGTGCACACCGGCGCATGGCACCGCCTACGATATTGCCGGCGAGGGCATCGCGGATTTGGGCGCCACGCGAAATGCGTTGCTGCTCGCGGCACGCATGGCCAACGCACGGGCCGACACTGTTGCAGCGTAAGTCGGTACGCAAAATACCAGGACAGGATACAGCGTGAGGCGGCACCGGACTGAGTTTCCAGCGTTTTCAAAGCGAGGAGACTGCTTCTGCGTCGAGCCACGGCAAGGAACTTGGTGTCGCTCATGTGGAGACGGATCCAAACCCTGGAAAGCCCACAGACAACGCATTCATCTAGGCGTTCAATGGCCGACCGCGGGCGGAGTGCCCGAATACGCATTGGTTCATAAGCTTGGCTGACGCCAGAGAAAAGCTTGAGCGGTGGCGTAAAGACGACAACGAAGTGAGACCACACGGGTCGATCGGTAATAAGGTCCCGATCTCGCTATTGAATCCCGTCGGCGATACCAGCCAGTCGATGGCCAAAGAGGCCGCAAACTCTAGCTTCGAGTGAGGGCGCATTAGGGTTCGGATCAGCAGGTCTAAAACTCCAGCGCCGAGTGAGGGCATGCTAGGGAACGGACCAACACAGAACTGACACTGATTATAATCTCGGACACCGAAGGGGCAGGGTCATCAATTGCCGTGTTGTGTCGATCAAGAAATTATCAAAGTGCGCAAACGACGCGACGGAGGTTTGTTGCCGACGAATGTCAGCTCGCACCTATTCTGTTTGCCAGCTCATAAAAGCCGGAACGTAAGCAAATTGATTGCCGCCATGCGTTTTTGAGCCTCCCCCATTGAGGTGATCCGCCTCGATATATCATATTTTTTCCGAGGAGTATTAGAGATGGGCAAAAGATACACGCCTGAAGAGATCGTCGCGAAGCTGCGCAGTCTGCGCCCTCGCCCCCTTTCGCCAAGCGAACGGCGGCGGTGTTGTAAAACTGTCATGTCCGTGTGCTCTGCCTCGCGCGCGGTCGCATAGCTGTCACGCTCCGCGTGCGCGCAGACGCGCGACGGAGCAAAAGGGAGGGCGCAATGAGAGTTGGCATTAATGGCATGGGCCGCATCGGGCGCCTCGCGTTACGCGCGGGGCTCGGCGGGTTCTTGCGTGCGAGTGGTGATCCGAAGGCTGCCAACCGGATTGATGTTGTACATGTCAACGAGCTCAAAGGCGGCGTTGATGCGACAGCCCATCTTCTCGAATTCGACAGCTTGCACGGTCGCTGGCGAGCTAACATCGGGGTCAAGAACGGCACGGTTATCGGTATTGGTGACCGCCGCATCTCATTTTCATCGGCCGCAGCGCCGGGCGACGTCGCATGGGGCGATCTCGGCTGTGATATCGTCCTTGAATGCACCGGCAAATTCCTGACGCCGCAAAGTCTTGAGGCCTATTTCGAACGCGGCGTAAAGCGGGTCATCGTGGCGGCTCCGGTGAAGTTCGACGACGCGCTGAATATCGTCGTCGGAGTGAACGACCACCTCTATGACCCGGCACGCCATCGGCTTCTGACGGCTGCGTCGTGCACGACCAACTGCCTCGCGCCCGTTGTCAAAGTCGTCCACGATGCAATTGGCATCCAACACGGCCAGATCACCACGATCCATGATCCAACAAACACCAACGTCGTGGTCGACGCGCCGCACAAGGATCTACGCCGCGCGCGGTCAGCCATGCTCTCTTTGCAGCCGACCACGACGGGTAGCGCCACCGCAATCGCTCTCATCTACCCGGAGCTCAAGGGCAAGTTGAACGGGCATGCCGTGCGTGCGCCGGTGCTCAATGCGAGCCTGACTGATTGCGTGTTCGAAATGCAGCGCGAAACCTCGGCCGACGAAGTCAATGCGCTGTTTGACAAGGCGGCAAATTCGGGACCACTCGCCGGTATCCTTGGCATTGAGCACCGCCCGCTGGTCTCGGCGGACTACAACAACGACACCCGCAGCTCGATCGTCGATGCGCCAAGCACGATGGTCACAGACGGCAAGCTCCTAAAAGTCTACGCGTGGTACGATAATGAAGTCGGTTACTCCTGCAGGATGGTCGACCTTGCCAACATCGTTGCCGAGAGTGGGATGTAAGGCATGACAGGGTCCAGCACGGCGCCGGGCGAGGGCAAGCCATCCGGGCCGCCTTCAGCATCAGCGCGCAACTTCCTCATCGTGACGGCATCGTATTGGGGCTTCACGCTGACGGACGGCGCGCTTCGGATGCTCGTGCTGTTCTACTTTTTCAAGCTCGGCTATTCGCCGTTTACGCTCGCGTTCCTCTTTCTTCTTTATGAAGCCGCTGGCATTGCCTCGAACGTCGTTGGCGGTTGGCTGGCCTCGCGCTATGGCATCCCGCGCATGTTGGCGGTCGGTCAAATCCTGCAGATTGCCGGCCTCATCCTCTTGTCGATGCTCGATCCCGCGTGGACCGTTGCGCTATC
>JBCBWG010000011.1:0-28104 GCA_039817205.1 Pseudomonadota bacterium | reverse complement strand
CCCGAACGGCCCGTCTGGCAGAGCAGCCGACGGCCATTGCACCCTATCAGCATCGGGATGTGTGGTCTTGAAAACCACCAGACAGGACAAATAGTTCCTGAGCGACCGCGCCACGGGTAGGCACTCGACGGAATGACAATCGGGCGCGCCCTTCACACCCGACGTGTCACGTCCGACGGTTTTCATCCGTCTTGCGCTTCAATGAGAACCGCCAGGCCGTGGAGGCGATCAGGTGCCAATTTTGTCCTGCGTTTTCGTCTCAAAGTCGCTCGCGTCATGGCGTTCATGCAGCTGGGTCTCGGGCTCACCGACCATCCGGTTCACCATGCGACCGCGCTGAACCATCGGGCGGGCCTCAATCGCATCCGTCCAACGCTTCAAGTTCTCGTACTCGTGGACTGAGAGGAACTCGGGTGCATCGTATAAGCGGCCCAGCAGGAGCTGACCGTACCAGGGCCAAATGGCCATGTCGGCGATGGTGTAATCATCACCCGCCATGTAGGCATGGTCAGCCAGGTGCCGGTCCAGCACGTCCAGTTGCCGCTTGGTCTCCATGGCAAAGCGGTTGATCGGATACTCCATCTTGAACGGCGCGTAAGCATAGAAGTGGCCGAAGCCGCCACCAAGATAGGGTGCGCTGCCCATCTGCCAGAAGAGCCAATTGAACATCTCGGTTCGCGCCGCCGGGTCCTTTGGCAGGAACGCGTCGAACTTCTCGGCGAGGTACAGCAGGATGGATGCGCTCTCAAAAACGCGGCGGGGCTGCGTCACGCTGTGGTCGACGAGCGCCGGGATCTTGGAATTTGGGTTGGCGCCCACAAACCCGCTTGAGAACTGATCACCGTCGCCGATCTTGATGAGCCAGGCGTCGTACTCAGCGCCCGTGTAACCGGCAGCCAGCAGCTCCTCGAGCATGATCGTCACTTTGACGCCGTTTGGTGTCGCAAGCGAATAAAGCTGAAGCGGATGCTTCCCGACGGGCAAGTCTTTGTCGTGCGTCGCACCGGCGATCGGCCGGTTGATATTTGCGAACTTGCCACCGCTCTTCTGCTCCCACGTCCAAACTTTCGGTGGCACGTATTCGGGTTCGCGACCGTCAGCCATGGTTGATCTCCTTTGCGCGGCGCACAGCACATCGATGCATTGGCGCCGCTCGTTTCGAATAAGCTTTATCAACGCGCGTCGTCGGCACCTGGGATCACCGCTCCATCGACAAGGCGCAAGTCACAGACCTGTCAGTCCGCAAGGTCGAACCCGTCATAGTCGCCGGCAACGACGTCTTTGAGTTTGGCCGTATAAGCCGGCAGGCCGCCGATGTATGGCGAGAAGACACGCGGTTTGCCCGGGACGTTGGCGCCAAGATACCAGGAGTTGCATTGCGAGCGCAGCGACTTCTGGCCGACCTCTTGGTTGTGCGCAACCCAAGCATCTTCGGCTTGCTTTTGCGCCGAGATCTCCCGTTTTTCGCCGGCGCGCATGTATGACACGCACGACGTTATCCAATCGGCGTGCTGCTCGATACACATGATCATATTGGCAAAGACCGACGGACTGCCGGGTCCGGTGATCGTGAACAGATTGGGGAAGCCAGCGATCGCCAGCCCCATGTAGGAGCGCGGACCCTCGTGCCATTTGTCCGCAAGCGTCAGGCCGCCTGCACCCTTAACGTTCATCTTGATGAGCCCGCCGGTCATCGCGTCAAAGCCGGTCGCGCAAACAATCGCATCGACCGGATACTCACGGTCTCCAACCGCAATCCCACGCGGCGTCAATCGAGTGATGGGTGTCTTCGAGATATCGCATAGCGTCACGTGCGGCTGGTTATAGGTCTCGTAATAGCCGGTGTCGGCACAGAGACGTTTGCATCCGGCGATATCGTCAGGGCAGAGCAAATCGGCCGTCGCAGGATCTTTGACGATCTCGCGGATCTTTTTGTGAATGAAGGCGACGACAAACTGGTTTGAGTTTCGATCGAGCAGCAGGTCGTTGAACGCACCGAGGAAGGTCAGCCCACCGTTCTGCCAGAACTGTTCGAGGATTGCCTCGCGCTCGTCATCGGTGACGTCTTGAGCCGAAAAGTTGTTGTGATCGAAATAGAACCCGGTCGGTCTCTGCCGGGCGCGCGCACGGAGTGCTTTGTAGTTCTTTTTGACCGCGGCCCGTTCGGCGTCCGTCAGCTTGCGATTGCGGGCCGGTGCCACGAAGTTTGGCGTCCGTTGAAAAATGGTGAGTGCTTTGGCCTGGCGAGCAATGATCGGGATGGACTGGATGCCCGACGAGCCAGTCCCGATCACCGCGACCCGCTTGCCCGTGAAATCAACGCCCTCATGGGGCCAGTGACCGGTGTGATAGATCGGACCATCGAATGTTTCTCGACCTTCGAACACGGGCGTGTTGGCTGCCGATAAACAGCCAACGGCGCTGATCAGAAACCGGCACGACACCGACCCACCGTCATCGGTTGTGAGCCGCCACGCCTTGGCCTCCTCGTCATAGGTCGCAGCCGTTACGCGCGTGTCGAACTGGATGTCGCGCCTGAGATCGAAGCGGTCGGCCACGTGCTGGGCGTAACTTAGGATCTCGCTTTGCGGCGCATACCGCTCAGACCAGTTCCACGCGTTCTGGAGTTCGTCAGAAAACGCGTAAGAGTATTGCATGCTTTCGATATCGCAGCGGCAGCCCGGATAGCGGTTCCAATACCATGTGCCGCCAACGTCAGAGCCCGCCTCAATGACCCGCGTCCGAAATCCTGCGCCGCGTAAACTGTGTAGGGCATAAAGCCCGCCAAAGCCGGCGCCGACAACGAGGCAGTCAAAGTCCACGTCGTTGTAGACGGCAGCGACCTCAGACGTGGACGCGGACGGCATGGCGTGGTCGAGCATTTCCAACCCCGTGGTATGTGTTTGTTTTGCGCTTGAGCTGCTGCAATGCTGTCGCGCAAACCTGGAAAGATCAAGTCAGCGCGCATGAGTGCAACGGGTCATCGCCCTAGTACGAGCGTGGCAGATCCAAAACTTTTTCAGCAACGAAGTTCAGGATCATTTGTCCGCTCACCGGCGCGAGCACTGGGATCATGACCTCTCGAAGCAGGCGCTCGACATGGTATTCGCGCGCATAGCCCATCCCGCCGTGCGTGCGCACCGCATTGGTGCAGGCCTTAAGCGCGGCTTCGGCACCGAGATACTTGGCAGCGTTGGCCTGGGCGGCGCATGGCAACCCGCGATCGTAAAGGCGCGCTGCTTCGAGTGCCATGAGGTGAGCTGCTTCGAGCTCCATCCAGCTTTCGGCGATAGGATGCTGGATCGACTGATTGGTACCAATCGGTCGACCGAACACCACGCGATCGCGCGCATAGGCTGCGGCGCGACGCACGGCGTCCTGGCCAATGCCAATGGCCTCAACAGCGATTAAAATGCGTTCCGGGTTCAGGCTGTCGAGGATGTAGCGAAAGCCTTTGCCTTCATCACCGATCAGATCATCGTCAGGCACAAAGACGTCGTCCAAAAACACTTGGTTTGAGTCAACGGCTTTGCGACCCATCTTCGCGATCTCGCGAACCTCAATGCGAGACCGATCGAGATCCGTGTAAAAAAGCGATAGACCGTCCGTCTTCCGATTACAGTTTTCTCGCGGCGTCGTACGCGCAAGCAACATGATTTTGTCGGCGTGCTGTGCCGTCGAGGTCCAAATTTTTTGCCCCGTCACTCGGTAGCCGCCACCGGTCCTCTCGGCGCGCGTTGTGATTTGCGTGGTGTCGAGCCCTGCGTCCGGCTCGGTCACACCGAAGCAGCATTTCTGCGCGCCCGAGATGAGCGGCGGCAGCCATTCGGATTTCTGGCGCTCGGTGCCGTGCACGACAATCGGGTGCGGCCCGAAGATATTGATGTGGATCGCAGACGCAGCCGTCATGCCACCGGCTTTGGCGACGGCGTGCATGAGCATCGACGCTTCCGTGACGCCGAGGCCCGCACCGCCGAACGCCTCAGGCATCGCAATCCCGAGCCAGCCAGCGTCGGCGATGGCATCGTAGTAGGCCGACGGAAACGTCCCGCTTGTGTCGCACGCAATCCAGTAGTCGTCCCCGAATTTGCGCAGGAGGTGCTCGATGCTTTCGACCAACGCGGCGTGATCTAGATTCGAGCCTGGCGATGCTGCCATTGCGACCTCTCAACGCCGAAGATGGGTTCCCCGGTAAGCCGAACTATAAGCCGATCCGCGGGGGCCGCCGCCATTGGCTTTTGGGCGTGTTTGCCGTCTAACGCATGCAAAGCGGAAGAGGCCGGTGACCTGTTACGCCCGCTAAAGAAGCCGTGGCGCTAAACCCCGCTCAAGGTCCTCGAGAATGTTCGGGATCTTTGTCTTCAGCGCGAAAAAACCGCGCGTTGCATGTGGCCAGGCGAGATCGTCAAATGGCCGGCGATATTCGTGCAGCGTCATGTCTGCCTCCGAGAGCTTCGGCCGCGCTTCGGCCAGCTTCTCGGCAACGGGACCGACCGGTGCAAACGCCGTTACAATATCGGTGACGCCAAGGGCACGCGCCTGCTCGACGAGTAATTGCGCCCAGTCCGTTTCATCACCCGCGTCCTGGACCGGAGATCCAAAGGCCTCGCTCGTCCGGCTCCGCGCATCGGCCATCGCGCCATCAGCAAACGCTGCGACGCGCTCACCGATTTGAAACGGCGAACGATCGGACGTCGCACGGATGGTGATTGCCCCTTTAACCGACGCCTGCGCGAAGAGGGTCTCGGGTGATGCATCTTCCTCGGTGATCAAGAGCATCACCGGGCTATCAGGAAGGCGTGCTGCACAATCCCGGACGGGCCGCTTGCCGTGGGGCTCAGCCTCTTCAAGCGGCGGTGCCGATGAGGCGAGCTCTCCGTGCGGCGCGAACCGGCCATTCGTGTATTTTTCGATGTTGTCTGGCCGTGCGAGATAGGTTTTACCGCGCGTATGCAAACCACCAACCCAGCGCCAGGAACAGGTGTTCGAGGCCGGATCGCCATCGAGTAGATGCCGGTAAAAGAAGTCGGCGCCGAGCTGCCATGGGAGATCGAGCGTGAAGATCCAGATGGACGCAAACCACATCCGCGCATGGTTGTGGAGGTAACCGGTCTCAATCAACTCCTGCGACCAGGCATCGAAACAGGCAATGCCGGTTCGCCCGCCGACGGCCTGGTGATACCGCTTTGCAAGTTGTCCGCCGCCGTCGATCTCGTTGGCGAAATGGGTGACGTCGTCCCGGTAGGCGGTCCAGACGCTCGGTCTCTGCTCAAGCCAGCCTTTGAAGTACGTGCGCCAGAAAACCTCTTGGACAAACTTTTCCGACGTCGACAGCGCAAACCGCCCAAGGACCGCATCAAGCACCTCCGTTTCCAGGAGCAGCCGATGCCGGATGTAGGGTGACAGGATCGAGACGTTTGACCGGTCGTCAGGTCCGTAGTCCGCATTCCGCGTGTTGGCATAGGCGCGACCGGCACTCGGCAGGAAGGCCTGGAGGCGGGCGAGTGCCGCGCTGCGGGTCGGATCAAAGTCGGCGGCCATCGGGAGCTGGTCGAGCATGTCGCGGTCCTTGTGTTGTCGTCCTTGGCAACGCAGATACGCGCCAATTCGATCGCTCGGCGCTTTTGTGCCGCGCCCAAAAGAGACCCGACGCCATGGCAACACGGAATGAAATCGAGGCAGCCATTCTCGCGCTCTGCGAAAAGCGTGGCCCAACCAAAACGATTTGCCCGTCGGAAGCCGCGCGCCGGGTTGCTGGCGACGACGGTCCTTGGCGGGATCTCATGGACGACGTGCGGCGCGTTGGTGCGGCGCTTGCGGATCAGGGGCGGATCGAAGCACTGCAGCGAGGCCGGATCATTGATATTCGCTCGGCCCGCGGCGCGATCCGATTTCGGATGAAATGAGACGAGGCTGCTGAGACGAAGCGTGATCTTGCGAGACGCGTGAGACTGATCACTGACCGAGTTATCCCGTTTCAGATTGTCACCGCGTTGTGCAGTCGCCCCGCGCGTGCCAAACCGGCCGCAACGCGCGATGAGCTTTTGGTTCGCGGACATCGGCGATGGGGCTTCCGATGAGCAACGAAAAACGTCTTCCCGACGGCGATGGCATTTTGCCAGTCCAAGACATCGCCAGCTTGATCGAAACCCGCGTCGTCAAGCTCGAAGCGGAGCCCGCGCCACGGCAGTTGCAACCGGCCAGTCTCGACCTCAGGCTCGGCCGGATCGCCTACCGCGTCCGCGCAAGCTTTCTCCCGGGGCCCGGCTGTCTCGTTTCCGATCGGCTCGAACCCTTGTCGTTGCACCGGCTCGACCTGACCGATGGCGCCGTTCTTGAAACCGGCTGCGTCTACATTGTGCCATTGCTTGAGGCACTTGAGCTACCAGCTGACGTGTCAGCTGCGACCAATCCCAAGAGTTCGACCGGTCGGCTTGATGTTTTCACGCGCGTGATCGCCGACGGTGTCACAGCTTTTGATCAGATACCAAGCGGCTATGCGGGCCCGCTTTACGCGGAAATCTGCCCGCAAACGTTTCCAATTCTGGTCCGCACCGGCTCGACACTCTCGCAAATCCGTTTTCGTCGCGGCGACCCGAGAGAGCCCGATACAGCCCTTCAAATTTTGCAAGATGGCTCGGGTCTTGTGAGCGGCGGCACCGTTGATATCGCAGCCGGAATTGCGCTCTCCGTCGATCTTGCTCCATCCTCAGACGGGTCGCTGATCGGCTATCGCGCCCGTCGCCACACCGGCATCATTGATGTGGATCAGCCGGCCAGCTGTACGATCGCGGACTACTGGGAGGAAATTCGCGCGGTCGGTAACAATCGCCGGCTCATTCTTGATCCGGATCAATTTTACATTTTAGCCTCAAAAGAAGCCGTCTCTATCCCGCCGACCCATGCCGCCGAACTCATGCCGTTCAACCCGCTCGTTGGCGAATTTCGCGTGCATTATGCAGGGTTTATGGACCCGGGCTTCGGTGACCCAAGCACGGGCGGGGGTGGCGCAAGGGTCGTCTTGGAAGTGCGTAGTCACTCGGTGCCGTTCGTCTTGGAAGACGGACAAATCATCGGACGCCTCATCTACGAGCGCATGCGCGACGTCCCCACCACGCTTTATGGGTCGGACCTTAAGTCCAACTACCAGGCTCAAGGGTTGAAACTTTCAAAGCATTTTCGCTGACGCGGACGTGCAGAACCGAATTCGGTTTGCGTTGCAGCGCTGCCTCATCGACCGGGATCGCGCACAACCGCTCTGTGTGCGCCCGAGAAATGCGAACGATTTGAAACAATTACTGAGGCGTTTGCAGACGTTCGCTTGCTAAGGTGTGCGAAAGATGATGCAGTGCAGCATCAACGATTGAGTCCCATGCGGACGACCGCCAGGAGCCGTGGATGCAATATCATGCCTATGAAGCTGCCCACGCGATGATTGCGCCCTGGCGGATCGGCGCAAAGATTATGAAGCAACAAGCGCGGTCGCCGTTTAATCCATTCCATTGGACGCCCATGGCGAGGCAGATCGCGGCCGCCTGCGATGTATTCGAGAGCATCACCCGCCGTTACGGCAAGCCCGAATGGGGCATCGATACGACCAAAATTTATGGTCTCGAAGTCCCCGTTGAAGAAGACACGGTTCTCGCCAAACCGTTCTGCAACCTTGTCCACTTTAAACGCGACAGCTCCGTAATGGGGCGCCGAGACGACCCGAAAGTTTTGGTCGTCGCGCCAATGTCCGGCCACTACGCGACGCTTCTCCGTGGCACGGTTCAAGCGATGCTGCCCGAACACGAAGTCTACGTGACCGATTGGATTGATGCGCGCGATGTTCCGCTATTCCAAGGTTCCTTCGACTTTGATGATTTCGTCGATTACCTGATCGAGTTCGTGACGCACCTCGGCGAGAACACGCACGTCATGGCGGTTTGTCAGCCAGCCGTTCCAGCGCTTGCGGCGACCGCTTTGATGGCCAGCCGGGGCATGCCGAACCAGCCAGCATCACTGACGCTTATGGGCGGCCCGATTGATACGCGCCGCAACCCAACGGTCGTCAACAAACTCGCGGAAGAGCGCCCCATCAGCTGGTTCCGGAACAACGTGATCGCACGCGTTCCTTTTCCAAATGCCGGCTTCATGCGCGAAGTCTACCCGGGCTTTATTCAGCTTACCGGCTTCATGACGATGAACCTGCAGCGGCACACCAAGGCGCACGTCCGCCTGTTCGACAATCTGGTCCAGGGCGACAAGGATTCCGTCCAACAGCACCGGACGTTTTATGAAGAATATCTTGCGGTCATGGATCTGCCCGCAGAGTTCTACTTACAGACCGTCAAGACCGTGTTCCAAGACCATGCCTTGCCGAAAGGCGAAATGAGACATCGCGGCGAACTCATCGACTGCGGCGCCATTGAGAAAACAGCGATCCTGACCATTGAGGGTGAGAAGGACGACATCTGCGGCCTGGGCCAGACCGAGGCTGCTCAGTCGCTCTGCACGAACGTGCCGCTTGATGAGCGTTACCACTACGTTCAAGCGGGCGTGGGGCACTACGGCGTGTTCAACGGCACAAGGTTCCGGACAGAGATCCAACCGCGCATCCGCGAGATGATCCGCTCCATCGAGTTCAAGCGGAAAACTGGTAATTCGTCTGCGGTCGGTCTGCCGTATCGGGCGCTCACCGAGGAACGCGAAACCGAGATCGATTGGCGCGAGACCGACGTCGAAACAGCCAAGCGTTCAGCAGACAGCGCAAAGAGTGATGAGGGCCAAGAGGCGAAGCCGTCAGACGGCGCTGACACCGCGGCGGCCACACCGCAGCCGACGCTTGACCCAACACCACCGGATGCGTCAGTGACGCGCCACTGAGTGCGTGAATAGCGTCACGGCGCTGTTGGCTCGACTGGCGCAAACGTCCTCGGCCGCACGCAGCCCATCGGCGTGACCACCGATTTGATCGGCGCGACGAGGACACGTCCTGGGTCAACGGGGCCTGGCAATTTCAGCGTGCCGGGCTCGCCTTGGAAGAAACCAAAGCGCTCGTAAAATGGCGGATCTCCTACGAGCCCTACGAATTCGGCGTTTTGGTCGGACGCCAAATTGAGCGCGGCTCCCATGAGTGCACCGCCAAGCCCCACCTGGCGCATGTCCGCCGAGACAGCGATGGGTCCCAGCCAGAAGCCGTTCAAGCGATCGACCGCAACCGGGACAAGTGTCACGGAGCCGATGACCCGCCCCTCGCTCTCTGTAATCAACGTCTTGCGCTCAGACGCCCGCACCCGCTCACGAATGCGAAACGCCGTCCGCGCAAAACGACCGGGCCCAAACACCGCGCGGATGAACTCGGCAACGGCTGGCGCGTCGATCTCGGTCGCATGGCGGATTGCAAAAGCGTGGGCTGGCTCGGGCTGAGCCGTTGGCGGGGAGAGGTCCATTGCGGCGCTCGCGGGACAGATTGGATGCCGCGCTTTGGTGCGGCGTGCGCGTCGGCACGAAGGCTGACGCGTGACGTTCAGTGTCAAAATCCAATGCGTCGTCGGAGGCGGTGCAACATCGTCCTGGTCTCCAGCTTGAGCGGTACCGGTACGCGATCGGCTGCGACTCGTCACCTATCTTTTCGTGGTGCGCGTTCGGGCAGGCGCTTCAGAACCGGTCACCCGAAGAAACCTTTACCAAGTTGGGCTTTGAGGTCGCCGATCGCAAATTTCGGCGAGACGGTCTCTGACCGGTTGGACGACGCTGTCCGGAAGCGCGTCGACCGCAAACCACTGGCACTCTGCGATCTCGACGTTTGGATTGGGCAGGTTGGGCTGGTCGAACTCACGGACGACAAACAGGGCGATGTGATCGGACGGAAACGCTTTGAAGTTGCCGTAGAGACCGAACAGTTCGGCACGCCCCGCCAAATGAACATTCGCCTCTTCCGCAAGCTCACGCTTCAGTGCCACTTCGGCCAATTCGTTCCGCTCGACGCCGCCACCCGGAAAATGCCAACCGGCGCGATAGGTGTGCCGGACGAGAACAACGCGACCAGCTCTATCGAAGACAACACCCTGCGCGCCCATGGTCAGTCCGCGTGACATCCGCCAGTACCCCTGAAGCGTCCGCGCGACCAGTCGCTTGATCATAAGAGCGCTCCCCCGTTAGATCGACAATCGGCTGAAACGATTGCGTGGCATTCTGATGCCGTACAAGCGCGCGCGCCGCGCAATTCAGGACGTGCACGATCACATGACAGGACGAGACAAGACAGCCGGCCGCGATCTTGGCTCCCGGCCGACCGCTCCGAACAATCAGCCCGTTCGACTTATCCACATCTCCGACTTGCACTTGGGGCCGATGCCGCCATTTGCCTGGCCCCATTGGAACTTGAAACGCGCGCTTGGTTTCGCGAACTGGCAGCGAAAGCGTCGGCACGTCCACTCGACTGACGCGCTGGCTTGCATCACCGAGGCGATCAAGGCTCGCCCGAGCGACCACATTCTCGTTGGTGGCGATCTCATCAATATTGGCTTGCCTTTGGAGTATGCGACGGCACTGCGCTGGCTCCTCGAACTCGGTCCCCCGACGCAAGTGGCTGTCGTACCGGGCAACCATGACGTCTACACGCGATTGTGGACGGACGCCGGTGTCCTTCGCTGGCAGGCGTTCATGACCGGCAACACCGATCCGGACCATCCGGAATCGGTCATCGCGCAAGGTCTGACATTTCCGTATCTGCGGATCGTCGGCAATGTCGCGATCATTGGGGTCAATACCGCTATCCCAACCGCGCCCGGCATCGCGACCGGGCGCATTGGCGGCGAACAGCTGGATCGGCTGGAGCGCACACTCAACTGGACGCGCGATCGTGGGCTGTTCCGCCTGATCCTGATGCACCATCCGCCAAGACCCGACCAATCCGATTGGCGACGCGGGCTGCGCGATGGAGACCGGCTGCTCGCGATGCTCGAACGGACGGGCGTCGATGCCATCTTGCATGGGCATAACCACAGACCCATGCGCGGCACCGTGAAAACACCAACGGGTATCGCACCGACGCTCGGCGTGGGATCTGCGTCAGCCGAAGTGGCCCACGGCGACGAGCCCTTGGCAACGTTCCATGCTTTAGAGATTTCCGGAACGCAGCCCGGCAACTGGCAAATCAGCTGTGATCGGTATGGGCTCATCGCGCCGGAGACACCGGACGATGATGTCAGCGTCCATCATCTCGAACGGTGGGTTCTGCCGACGGGTGCGGCCGAGACGGCGGCTGATGCGGTTCCGGTTGTTGTCGGATGAGACTTAGGTTTGCTCATACGTGTCGTGAAAATATTGCGCCCGTCGCGCGCGTGCGGTCGTGCTAGACCAGCGGCCGTAAAGATAGGAAACGGCACCCATGACCTCCTCTGCTGATGCGCCAACGACCGCGAAGCCACCGATCGAACGCTTGCCACTCTGGATGATCTTACTGGCAGCGGCGGCAGTCGCTGGCATCGGCATGGGCGTTCGCCAATCGATGGGGCTCTATCTCAAGCCCGTGTCGCTTGACCTCGGCCTCGGCCGCGAAGTGTTCAGCCTCGCGATTGGCATCGCAAACATCGTCTGGGGCATCTCGGCGCCGTTTACGGGTGCGGTCGCGGACAAGTACGGAACCGGACGCGTCGTGATTTTCGGGGCGCTCACAACGGCGCTTGGGATCTTGACGCTGTGGAGCGCCACCAGCGAGTGGCACCTGATGGCGTCCGGTTTGCTGCTCGGCTTCGGCGTTGCGGGCGCTGGCATCAATGCGATGGTCGGTGCCGTCGGTCGCGCGGCCAAACCGGAAGATCGATCGGCGGCGATCGCTTTTGTGGGCATGGGCTCAGGGATCGGCATGCTGATCGCGATCCCCTACGCCCACGGCCTGATCGAAGTCATGGGTTGGAAGGCGAGCCTCCTCGTCATGGCCGCAACCGTCCTCATCATGCTGCCACTCGCCTGGACCGTCAGCGGCAAACCACAGCACGCAGTTGCGCCCGGCACAAAGAAACAGCCCGCAGGTGAAGCGCTTAAGGAAGCTTTCGCCCATCCGAGTTTCTGGCTCCTGAACGTCGGCTTTTTCGTCTGTGGCTTTCACGTCGTCTTTTACGCCACTCACTTGCCGGCGTACGTATCCGATCTTCAGTTAGAACCTTGGATCGCTGTTGCAGGATTGAGCGCCGTTGGCATCGGCAATCTGATCGGGACCTATCTTTCAGGGCAGTGGGGGAAGCGGTATTCCAAGCGGTGGGGCTTGAGCTTCATCTATGTCATGCGCGCTGTGGTCTTCCTCGGCTTCCTGTACGCACCAATCAACGCGACCACCATCATCTTGTTCTCGGCGTCGCTTGGCCTGTTTTGGCTGTCGACCGTTCCGCTGACGAGTTCGCTCGTCGCGACGTTTTTCGGCCCCACATGGATGACGATGCTTTACGGCATCGTGTTCTTCTTCCATCAAGTCGGCTCGTTCCTCGGCGTCTACATGGCCGGCGCATTGTTCACAGCCACCGGCTCGTACGATGCCATGTGGTGGATTTCGGTGGGGCTTGGCCTCTTCGCCGCCGCCGTCCATATTCCGATTAGCGAAAAGCCGGTGACCCGCCTCCAGGCCCAACCGGCGTAACGGACGAGAGTTGGCGACAATGGACATGCCGCTGCCGATCAAAATGGCCGTCGGGCTTGGCGCAACCGCTCTCGTTTGCGGCGCGCTTCTCCTCGCGTTTGGCAGTGGCCCAGCGCTTCTTATTGATCTCGCCATGAGTGCCGCTGCGTTTTGCCTTTAAACTCTGAGCGGTTACGTGGGCCATTTCGCGCCTAAGCGCTAAACCGAGGCTCCGGGCTCGGCGTTCACCGATCGTCCGGGCGCAGCCGGTTGCGGGGAATAACTGGGATGCAGCACAGCACGCCATTACCTGCCGCTGGGTCGGCGAATGAAAGTCGCGCCTCTCAGAAATCACACTTTGCCCGGATTGAAGCAGCCCGAGACCGGGTGCGAGCTTTCATCACCAAGCCATGGTTTGAGCGTTTTATTATTGGCGTGATCTGCGCGAACGCGGTCACGCTCGGGCTCGAGACGAGCAAGACCGTCATGGGTCACGTCGGCGATGTCATCGCGGTCATCGACAACGTGTTTCTCACCATCTTTGTCGTTGAGCTCGTCCTCAGGATGTTCGCTCACGGCACGAAATTCTGGCGCGACCCATGGAGCTGGTTCGACTTCATCATCGTCGCCATCTCGCTGATCCCGGCATCCGGCAACCTGTCGATCCTGCGTGCGCTCCGCATCCTTCGCGTATTGCGGCTGATCTCGGCCGTCCCCGCGATCAAACGGGTTGTCGGCTCGCTTTTGACCGCGATCCCATCGATGGGCGCGATCATCATGCTGTTGAGCCTGATCAATTACGTCTTCGCGGTGATGGCGACGAAGCTCTTCGGCGAACGCTTCCCAGAGTGGTTCGGCAGCATTGGCGCGTCACTCTACACGCTGTTCCAGATCATGACGCTCGAGAGCTGGTCGATGGGCATCGTCCGCCCTGTGATGGAGGTCTATCCCTACGCCTGGGCGATGTTTGTGCCCTACATCATGGTTGTCACGTTTGCCGTGTTAAACCTGTTCATCGGCATCGTGGTCGATGCCATGCAGCAGCAGTCGAAAGAAGCGAGCGACGCCGTCATTGAGGTGACGCAGAAGGAATACCATCACCTCTTGAGCGAATTGGGCGGCCTGCGTGACGAGATCCGATCGCTGCGCAAGGGAGAGACCGCAGCCGACATTGGGGCGGGTGGTGGTACGAGCCCTCATGACCCGCCGAGTAAGACGCCTCAGGACAGTTGAGTATGAGCAAAAGCAACCACACGCTCGCCGGTCGCACCGCGATCGTCAGCGCATTTTCACTGCTGGCGGCAGCGCTCGCTGTTGGTGCAATCCTCGTCTACGGCGATCTCTCGCGGCAGGTGGAACAGGCAGCGCAACCGACAGCTTCTCAATCGGCAGAAGCCGCCAAGACGGAAGCGACACGCACCAGTGACGTGACGAACGAGACCACGCTGGTTGATGTGACACCACCGACGCCTTGGAAAATGATTTCCGATGACGCGACGCTGACCCGCATTGGAATTGGCTCCTGCTTACACCAGGGCCATCCACAACCGATTTGGGAGGCGATCATCGGCGCAAAGCCGGATTTGTTTCTGATGCTCGGCGACAACGTCTATGGCGACATTCGCAAAGGCGACCCAAACGAACTTGGCCGCACCTATATCGCTCAAGGCCGCCAACCCGAATTTGCAGCCGCGCGTCAGGCGTTTCCCTTTCTGGCGACGTGGGACGATCACGATTATGGCCAGAACGACGGCGGCGCTGGCTACCGCTTTCAACCTCAGGCGGCCGACCTCTTCCGCCAGTTTTGGTCAGCGCCTGAAGCCAAACAGCCGGACGGCGGCATCTACTATGCGCGAACGGTTGGCCCGGAAGGCCGCCGCGTCCAATTCATTATGCTCGACAGCCGGTCATTCCGTTCGCCGTTGAAACGGAAGTCTGCAAGCTTCCCACACTGGGGCAAGTACGAACCGGATGCAGACCCGGCCAAGACCATGCTCGGCGCGCAGCAATGGGACTGGCTTGCCCGGCAATTGGCGGCGCCCGCTGACATCCGGATCATTGCATCGAGTGTCCAGGTTCTCGCAAATGGCCACGGCTTCGAGCGTTGGGGCAACCTACCAGCGCAGAAGGTGCGACTGGAGAAACTCATCGCAGAGAGCGGCGCGACCGGCGTCCTGTTCGTCTCCGGTGACCGCCATTCGGGCGCGTTGTTCAAACAGCCACTGACCCGCGCCGATGGGACAGCCGCGGCCCAACCAAACCTCGTTGAGATCACGGCGAGTTCGCTCAATCGCTCGTACGGGCCGTCCAAAGATACGCGCCTGCCGCCGCTTTTTGGCGAGATCTATCACCAGGAAAACTTCGGTGTGATTGAGATCGATTGGGCAGCCCGCAACCTCGTCGTTGGCCTCAGAGGCAGGGGCGGGAACGTGCTTGAAGAGACGACGATCCCATTTGCCGAGATCGGCATTTCTGGGTAGCGGCAGAAACACCGCATACGCCGTACGCGCGATTGCTGCACCGCAACACGACTGCTAGGCTTCGGTGGCTATGGCGTGGTGGGGGCGGTGCAATTTTCTCTCTGAAATCGAAAGCTCGGCCGATCAACCTCGCGCTGCAAGGCGGGGGTGTTCACGGCGCCTTTACGTGGGGCGTGCTCGAGCGCGTTCTTCTGGACGAGACGCTGTCGCCCCGGTGGATCAGCGGCACGAGCGCCGGTGCGGTCAACGCGGTCGCCATTGCCCACGGCCTCGCAAACGGCGGCCCCATCGCGGCAGTCGAAACGCTTCAAAAGCTTTGGCAAGGTGTTGTCGAGGCGCAAGTTCCAGACCTCGTAAAGATCAACCCGTTCATGGCCGGGCTTGTTCGCTCAGCTTCGGTGCCGCAAGGCGGACAGGTCCTGTCGCCCTACGAGTTCAACCCCATGGGCTTCGATCCATTTCGACGCCTGCTCGAGCGCCATATCGACTTTGAGAAAATCGTTGCGACGCGGCCGTGCGAACTCCTGATCGCTGCAACGGATGTTGAGACGGGCCTGCCACGTTTGTTTCGGACAGAGGAGTTGACCGTCGACGTCGTGCTCGCGTCTGCCTGTCTGCCGGTGCTGCACCATGCCGTCATCATCGATGGACATGCCTATTGGGACGGTGGCTATTCGGCGAACCCGGACCTCGTGAACTTGCTCCGGTTGAGCCGCATCTCGGACACGCTGATTGTTCAACTCAATCCGACCCGTATCCCAATGCCGCCGCGCACGTTGCGCCAGATCTCGGATCGCGCCGAGACCGTTGCCTTCAACCAAAGCTATCTCAACGCCATCCGCGAGCTCGTTCGTCTGCGTGACCTGCCGGGTAACGGGCGCGGTACGGGCGACAGTCTCGTCGCACGTGTGAAGCGCCACCGCTTTCACCTCATTGAAGCGGGCCGCCATACGGCGAGCCTCGATCAATCTACAAAGGTTCAGGCCAACAACGCGCTCGTGGAGTATCTGCGGAGCGCAGGCTCCGGCGAAGCGCACAAATGGTTGGAACGCCACGGTGCGAAAATCGGCAAGAGCTCAAGCGTCGAGTTAAAAGCGCACTTCGGCATTTGAGCGCGCCGTTGCTCAGCCCAGTTGAACGTTCCATGAAAACAAAAATGGCGCAGCCCCGTTGCCGGAGCTGCGCCGCTGAAGCTTTCGCCGTGGCCGAGCGTGTTACGCGCTGGCGTCGACGAGATCGTTGTCCATGACCTTGGCCCAGGCAGCGACGAAGTCGCCAACGAACTTCTCGCTCGCGTCGTCCTGCGCGTAGACCTCGGCGATGGCGCGCAGCTGTGAGTTGGAACCGAACACGAGGTCGACCCGTGTCGCCGTCCACTTCACAGCGTCCGTTTTGCGATCGCGGATCTCATAGGCATTGTCGCCAGCAGGCGCCCAACGGTTGCCCATGTCAGTCAGATTGACGAAGAAGTCCGTCGTCAATGCACCTTCGCGATCGGTGAATACGCCGTGCTTGGTGCCGTCGAAGTTGGTGCCAAGAACGCGCATGCCGCCGAGAAGCACAGTCATCTCTGAGGCCGTCAGTCCCATCAGTTGCGCACGATCCAAAAGCATTTCTTCGGGGCTGACCGCGTAGTCCTCTTTCACGAAGTTGCGAAAGCCGTCGGCGAGCGGCTCAAGCGGTGCAAACGAATCCGCGTCGGTCATCTCCGCCGTCGCATCCCCACGACCGGCCGAGAACGGAACGGTAACTTCCGCGCCAGCCGCTTTCGCAGCCTTCTCGACGCCCACGTTGCCCGCAAGCACAATCACGTCGGCAAGGCTTGCACCTGTTTCCGTCGCGATCGGTTCGAGAACCGAAAGCACCTTTGAAAGGCGGTCCGGCTCGTTCCCATCCCAATCCTTCTGCGGGCTGAGGCGAAGGCGGGCGCCATTGGCACCGCCACGACGGTCTGAACCGCGATAGGTCCGCGCCGAATCCCAGGCCGTTGCGACCAGCTCAGCAACGGTCAGGCCCGCGGCCTCGATCTTGGCCTTCACAGCTGCGACGTCGTAATCGGCTTTGCCGGCCGGAACCGGGTCCTGCCAGATCAGATCTTCGCCGGGCACTTCCGGTCCGATGTAGCGGCCCTTCGGTCCCATGTCGCGGTGCGTCAGCTTGAACCACGCGCGGGCGAACGTGTCGGAAAAGTAGGCCGGGTCCTTGTGGAACCGTTCGCAGATCTCGCGATAGGCCGGGTCCATTTTCATGGCCATGTCGGCATCGGTCATGATCGGATTGCGGCGGATTGAGGGGTCGTCGGCATCAACGGGCTTGTGCTCTTCCTTGATGTCGATCGGCTCCCACTGCCACGCGCCAGCCGGTGACTTCTTGAGCTCCCACTCGTAGCCGAACAGCAGCTCGAAATAGCCGTTGTCCCACTGCGTTGGGTTGGTTGTCCAAGCGCCTTCGATGCCGCTGGTAATTGCCTGGCTCGCTTTGCCGCCATGGTGCGGGTTCACCCAGCCGAAGCCTTGGTTCTCAAGACCGGCCGCTTCCGGCTCAGCACCGAGCTGGCTGGCATCGCCGTTTCCGTGGGCCTTGCCGACCGTGTGGCCGCCAGCCGTAAGAGCAGCCGTTTCTTCGTCGTTCATCGCCATGCGCGCAAACGTCTCGCGCACGTGTGCTGCCGTCCGAAGCGGATCGGGCTGGCCGTTCACGCCTTCCGGGTTGACGTAAATGAGACCCATTTGAACCGCCGCGAGCGAGTTCTCCATGGTCGAGGCATCATCAACGCTGCCATAGCGATGATCGCTCGGCGCGAGCCACTCTTTTTCGGCGCCCCAGTAGACGTCCTGCTCGGGATGCCAAATGTCTTCGCGACCGAACGAGAAGCCGTAGGTTTTCAGCCCCATCGATCATCGCTATGGCAGCGTTGCCTGACAGCAGGATGAGGTCGGCCCAGCTGATCTTGTTGCCGTACTTCTTCTTGATCGGCCAGAGCAGACGACGCGCCTTGTCGAGGCTTGTGTTGTCTGGCCAAGAGTTCAGCGGTGCAAAACGGATGTTGCCTGTTCCGCCGCCACCGCGACCGTCCGAGATCCGGTACGTTCCAGCCGCGTGCCATGCAAGCCGGATCATGAGGCCACCATAGTGTCCCCAGTCGGCCGGCCACCATTCCTGGCTGTCGGTCATCAGCGCTTTCAGATCGGCCTTCAGGCCCGCAACATCGAGCGTTTTGACCTCTTCGCGATAGTTGAAGTCGCGCCCCATCGGGTTCGTTTTGGTGTCGTGCTGATGCAGGATGTCCAGGTTCAGCGCATTTGGCCACCAGCTTGTCACCGTGGTCCCAGTCGCCGTCAGGCCACCGTGCATCACGGGGCATTTGCCGAGTCTCGGTTCTGATCCGTCCATCGTGTCCTCTGTGTTTGTTCCGCAACGGGTAAAACCCATGACGGTCGCCGTCACAATGCGTACCGAAAAGTGGCAATCAGGGGAATTTTGATTTTACAATTATTCCGATAAGAATATCTGATGAGCCGCATCACCCTCAGACAACTCAAGTATTTCGACGCGCTGGCCCGTGAGCAGCATTTTGGACGCGCTGCGCGGGCCTGCGCTATCTCCCAACCCGCCCTCTCGATGCAGGTCCGTGAACTGGAACAGATACTCGGGATAACGCTGATCGAGCGCGGCCCGAAACAGGTGCAATTGACACGCTTTGGCGAACGTTTTGCCGAGCGCGCAGTAGATATTCTGCGCGCCGTCGACGACCTCGAAGCGATCGGCCGCACGGCACATGACCAATTCGGTGGCACGCTGCGCCTCGGCATGATCCCGACCATTGCACCCTATTTGTTGCCAGCGGTCGTCAAGAACCTTGGCAAGGCCTATCCCGATCTTGCCGTGCAGGTCCGTGAGGCGATGACCGCCCGGCTTATCGAAGAACTCCTCGATGGTCGACTGGATACGGCCATCGTTGCCCTACCCGTTTCAGAAGCAAACTTAACCGAACAACCGTTGTTCGATGAGGCGTTCCTGTTGGTCCGTCCGGCGTCCGATCAAGACCTACCAGTGCCCGCGCCCGATCAGCTCCGCGAGATGAAATTGCTCCTCCTCGAAGAGGGTCACTGTTTTCGTGATCAGGCGCTCGCCGTCTGCGATGCACAAACCGCCTCCCCGCGCGAAGTCCTGGACGCGAACTCGCTCAGCACCTTGGTCCAAATGGTCAGCGCGGGCATTGGTGTGACGCTGATCCCGGAAATGGCTTTGCCCGTCGAGACGCGGTCGGCCGACGTGAGCGTCGCCCGCTTCCCGGGGCGCACACCAACGCGAACGATCGGGATGGTCTGGCGCAAGAGCAGCCCACTTGCGGGTCAACTCGCAAAGCTCGCCGATGTGATCGGTGCTGTTGCGCCTTTGAGGGTGGCCGTAAAGGAAACGGGCTGACCCGGCCCAATCGCAAGAAACCACGACCGGAAAGATGTGACCGTCAGGCTTTCTCTTAAGCCGCTGACCTGAGCACCGACTTCCATCCAGTCAAAGTGAGAGTCCTGGGTTAAAATCGTGCCCGTCGCCTGCTGGTCCGGCAAGGTCGCAACCCTCGTCGCGTAACGCGTTCGGTATTGGGTTCGCGAACGCTGACTTCGGTCAAACTCTCTGAGGATCTACGAGATGCGCTGCAGCGCGCCCATCAGCGCTTTACGAGGCGGCGGGAGGGGTCGCTGCCGCAATCCCAGCAACACGCTTTGCAACCCCTCGCGCAATTGTCTCCACAGCCCCAGGTGGTCCGCCTGGAGCGACCGCGCCACCAGGCACCATAGCAGATCTTTGCGCGTTTACGGCACTTAATGCTGAGGCTCCCAGTTTCGCCGGGTGCGACAGTGATCACACGGCCGGGCCTCGGATATGTCCGTCGCGTCTTGCTGCCACGCCTATGGTAGAGCTGAAAAGATATCGTGCGGCGGGTCCCATTTGTGATCCGCCAATGCGAAGTGGTCGCCCGGATCTCGCGCTGTCTGGCGAGCTCGCGTTCGCGTTCCCGGCGCTGGCGCTCAAGCTCGGCTTGTCGCACCCGTTCCTGGCGCGCCCGTTCCAAACGCTCTCTTTCAAGTTTTTGCCTGGCCGCCAGAGCAATTTGAAGTCGCCGACGCTGCTCCAGTTGTTCACGCTCGACCTGACGCTTGAACCGATCTCGAATTTCTGAGAGCGCCTTGTAGCCTGCACTCGCCGACGCTTTGGAAAACCCACGCTCGAGCGATCTCAGCTGTTCGTCACACGCACGCAATGCAAGAGCCCGATCGTCTAGCGGTGCACTCGCTTGCAAAATGGAAAGACGCATACAACGCGTGCGCGCTTGATCCCGCGCCTGACAACTTCTTGCAATCGCTTTCTTAACGTCGGGAAAAAAATCTTGATGGATGGTGCAGGGCACATCGGCGAAAGGATTGGCTGTGAAGTCGTCAAATAGCTCGATTGTTTTGGTTTTAACGTCGGAAATCTCTTTTTGTGTGCCTCGGTTTCGAAACTCTCGCGAAAGTTCGCGCAATCGCTTGCGCCACGCTGTGAGGTTGAGTTTTGGATGATGGGCCGAGACAATCGCTTCTCGAAGGAAGTCACGATACGCCCGACTTTCCGGTTCCAACCAATCGAATGAAGCGGTCAGCGCCGCATCGACTTTTGATGCAGCGTCTGGAATATTCTCGAAATTTTCGCGAATAAAAGCGGCCAAAACGTAGCCGCATTCGCCATCGGCTTTTATCGCGGCTTCGGCAGCGCGCACGCGCTCCAAGACTGAGTTGTCGCCACTCAGCGCTCCCTGGATCGCTTTGCAGGACGTTGGTGTGGCCAACGCGGGCGGACTGGAAGCGAGACAAGCAGCTGCAACGACAAAAGCCAACCGGAGTATGAGCGTCTTTGTTTTGTCAACACGCACGCAGCAGTTTTGAGCAGATCGATACCTCACCTTCTTGTAATCTCCAGTGTTACGACAATACCGAACTGCACAAACATCGCTCAACCTTCAGCGCTGGCCAATATTCGCGGTCGACCAACTGTCACTCAGTCCCGACAGGCCGCTTCGGCGTCGGCTCGAATTTCCACAAGGGCGGAGTGAACAACGCTGACGACAAGCGGCCAACTTGCCAAGTCGGCCTCGCCGGCTAAGCCCGGATCCAGCCCTTCTCTCAGCTCCTTTCTGAGCTCCTCCGTCGTGCGATCGAAGTTGCGCAATCGACCTCTAATCTTACTAAGGTCACTGCTTGATCTGGCAGCGAGAGCAGCGCCACATTCTTGTTTCAATTGCGCATAGCGCCCGACGACAATATTCAGCCTTGTCGCCAACGCTCGCGCCGTTTGATCATCCCATGCAGCGAACATGGATGGAGCAAACAACCTTATCGTCTGTGGGGTTTGCTGAGTTGAGGGCCGTCTCAAGCCCGCCAAAATTTGAGCCGAACAATTCGCCAGATTGCGCTTACAGCTTAACGCCGTTGGGTCTGTTGCTGCTCCAAGCTGAGGCCGCGTAGTCGTCTGCCGTGCTTGTCTCCGAGGTTTTGGCGAAGCCCGCTGCGGTCTTGGCACCTCGCTCACAGCACCGCCGTCTTCCTGCGCGCGCCCTTGGGCTCCCCGAAGTGCGGGAACTCGCCGTCTTGGACTGTCACTGTCGGAATTTGTTCGCCGGACAGTTTGCTGTTGACCACGCCGCGGTGCGGATCCGCGATCAGCGCCAGACGCGATCTGAGCTGGACGACATTTAACAGCCGCTTCCATATCTCGCTGCCATCTGAGGTACGACTGATAGGCCACGTCTGATACCAAGGCTTGGACATCGTCGTTGAGTCTGGTCGTCAGAAACCTCAGAGCTTCGGCGACCTTGTTTGATTGCGCAGCGCCTTTACGGAACCAGCCGAGGCTTTCCCGAGGTGTCAGGTCCAACTTACCATCGATGCACTCGGCGCTTTCCGAAATTGTGCGAATACGGTGGTTCAAAATGGCCTGTAAAAAACGACGCAACTTTTGAATTTCAGCTGCCGCAGTTGGCAGGCGGTCGGCAAAGTCCTGCGTCAGGTTTGCAACGCGCCAGTCATTTTCCTTGAAGCCATCGACCAGAGATAAGCGAGCTCCAGCCGTTGAAGCTTGCTCCGTGTTCTCAGGCCAAGCGGTCTCTCGGCCGGAACTGAAAATGAGCGGTCTTTTTTTGATAGCGCTCAAAAGGTTTACCAGCCGAAGCCGGCATATTCTGATAACTGCCGTTGCCCTAAAACTCAACCTTTTCAAAAGTTCATCAAGAGCATCTTTTGTGTTGGCATCAAATTCATTCGGAGAACCGAAAAGATCGATCGTCGAGTCAACACCTGTGATCGTTGCCTCTTCGTCAGCAAAGCCGATGCATCCCTTCGAGAAGGCCTGCCACGCCGATACAAGAGGCAATTTGGACTTACCATTTCGAGACCGCCCCGAAGCAAGTTTCTCGATCTCAAGATAGCCAGGTATTGGTCGTGCGCACGGCGCGTCCGTAGACGTATCAACAAGTATTGCTAGCTTCTGTCGATCCGTACAGAGGCGCTCAACTTCGATAACGGTGCCACGATCGCTGTTCCGTGCAAGGGCATCTCGTTTTCTTGAGATCGTTCGCTTAAACCTGTCCTCCATCTGACCGAAGGTAGGTGTCGAAGCCACTTCAGCCGGTTGCGACTTCAGCTCTTTCGCACATGCTTGAAAATCCTGAACGGAAGAGCGTCCGTTGAGCGGACTGCATGCACTTGCAACGATCCGAAGCGCAAATCGACTTTCGGCTTCCACAAATCGATCTTGGATATCGCTAAAGCCGCGGGCGTTTAAACCCTGCGGATAGGACTGACGAAACAGATCTAAGGCCGCACGGCACGTTTTCAAATCCTCTTCATTTTCGAGATACCGGCAATTCTGTTGAAGTTTGGCTCGATTATCGCAACCGGCCTGAAGCTGTTGTTCGAGCTTACGATCATGGTCCGGCAGGCTTCCACAGGAGGCAATTGCGAATGGACTTAAGCGTCCCGCAGCATACCGCTGATTGATCTCAGACTTAAACCTTGAAAGTTCTTGCGGTGTTTCCGAGTTTTGCAACCGCTGCAGGTGCTGCGAGACATTGCTTTGCCACGTCGGACTCGCGGCATTTTCGTCCAGACCGAGCCTGATCGCCTCTTTCAAGTAGGCCAGGTAAGTTGGACCGCTGTCGCTCTGCTCATCGCGTGCGTCCCGCATCAACTGGTCGATTTTATCTGTCGTCGCCCTGCGTGCCTGCGGGCTCTGCTGGTCGAGCCTCTGCCGGAGGAAAGCAGCCAGCAAGAATGAGCAATCTCGCCGACTTCTAAGGTCGCGTTCCGCGCGCCGGATCTGGCGGCGAATGTTGGACGCGGCCTGCCGGAGTTGATTTTGAATGCCCCGACACTCTGGACCAACAGGATCAAGCCCGGATTGTGCGTCGCCAGAGGCGGGCGAGACCACACACAAAATGACGGCAAGGAGAGCGACGAAAAATTTGCCCTGGGGTGGCGTATCCGAGGTTGCTGGACGCACTGATCTGAAAGAAAGGGTCGTCTTATTCAGCCACACTCCCGGAGCGATCAAGCTTTTGCGGCCCATAAGAAATAACCTTTTGATGGCGCAGTCGCTGCGCAAAATTTGTTTCTGACAGATCGACGCTTCCGTGCGAGCAACACGGTTTGTTTTGCCACAACACACAGCAACCGAGCATCTCATTTGGCTTCACGCCATCCCGTCATCGGGTCGCGGTTGATCGGCTCGCAATGCGGCATCGCCTGACAAACTCCTGCGTAAACGGCGAATAACTTTCGGCGCGTCGGACCCCATCGACTTCGCGCTGTGCGGCAACGGTCCCCGGACGATACGCCGGCAAAACAGCCGACTGTATCAACCACTCGTTGAAGCCTGCGATGACACGTGGCGATGCCGAGGCGGTCTGCGAAGAGAAGGGCTGTGCGCAAACATCATTGTCTGCGATGCGATGAAACATGAGCTTCATAATGGCAAACGCATCACTGACCGGTTGGCCCGTGCTGTCCAACAACCCGACCCGATCAAGCGCGCGCTGGATCAATTCACGGTTGGTCTCGCTTGTTTCGAAGCTCTCAAACGCTCTTTTCAAACCCGCGGCAACGCGGAGAAATTCTGACCGCTCAGCCGTCACCATTTCGGACTGGCTCGCAGTTTGCTCGATGAGATTGCTTGCGACCGCAATCACTGACCAGATTGAGTTCGCGGAAGCGAGCATCGCCCGTTGACCACGCCGTGTCGCGCGTTCACCGCTTGGCACCCAACTCTGCAGCTCGGCCCATAACTGACTGGGATCGCCAATGTAGTTGGGATATCGGGCAACGCGAACAGGACCATTCTGCTCAGCAGCAGCGCGAACCACGGGATCGGTCTTCACAAGTATTTCAATCGCCGTTCGCGTGATGTCTCTGGATGCGTCAAGGGTCATGCCTTCAGAACTCATCTGCGCGAACTCAAAAGGCCAAAGCGGCGCTTCTACCGGCGGCATCAGAAGGCGCTGATCTTTCAGTTTGAAACGAACGCGATAGCGGCCAGGTGGCAACCCTAGCGTGTAGGTCCGACCGCTTTCGTCCTTTTGAATGTCGATATCATTCTGAAGATGATTGGTCTCTGCAAGACGCACGGACAATTGTCCTTCTCTCGCGTCCGTTGACAGCGTTTCATCCTCAAACGTGACAGTGACCTTGCGCGGCACAAATAGCCAATCAGGGACAACCGCGTTTTGAACCCGGCAGCTTTCCGTGGCCCCATCGGGCAACGACGCAAACGAGAGCTCGCCCGGTCGACGATCGTTCGTTGAACCGATGCTGTAGTGGACGAGCTTGATGTCTTTGGCGCCGGTCGGGATGGTCAGAACGACGCTACCCGTGTCCGCCTGAACAAGGCCATCGCTGTGCCCGGACTGGCCGGCAAGCTGGTACTGAGCGCGAATACGTTGGCCTTGCGGCATCGGCTGACCATTGCTGCGCTTCAGTGTGACCCAGACAGTGCTCGGCGGCGCTGCGTGATTTTCGCGGATGTCGCTTAAGAGCTCGGCGCGCAAGCCGCGCGACATGGCACGGCTTGCGGCCGCCAAAGAGTCACTCCCGCCGATCGTCAGCTGTTTAAGGGAGCCAACGGGGCGCAGTGATCCACCTGCAGCGTCATCCTCCGAACGGGCAAACAATTGCCAGCCCGTAACCCCCATGGTCGGCCGCGCGAAGCGGCCAGCGCACCGCAGCGCACCGCCGGACCGGGTCACGGGACACACTTTGACGAGATACTCGCGCGATTGATCCGTCCGATCTTCCGTATCAACCGGCGCCACCTGAAGTTGTCGTGGGACCGCAAGGCCTCCGCCGGACAGTGAGCCCGAAACGGCATCACCAACCGCTTCCAAGAGGCGGCGATAGGAACTCGCGCGGCGACCCGCGTGTAAGCCCACGGTGAAATCTGTTGTAAGTGTCCGCGCGGTTGCTCCCCCCGCGACGCATGCGACTTGACCGCCAGCGCACCGCGGATCCTGCCCCATGATGTCGGGAAAAACAGAGCAGGCCGTCAAAAAAAACTGAAGCTCGTTCAGCTCGCCCTGACGCCGCCGCGGCATCAAATCGATTTTCACCAGATCCGGATACTTCTTCGCCAACCCGAAAATCGCAGCAGCCGTTGCCTTCTGATAGAGCGATCCACTACGGCGATCTTCCACGTTGGGCCCAGATCTTGTGCCAAGTCTTTGACGATTGGTCCGTTGGGCACGTGCGATCACACGGTCCGGATCGCGGCGCTCCTGGGCTGACAGGAGGTCAGCGGGTTTCCGGCTCCAGTCGATGAGCACAAAACGAAGTTCGGTCATCTGGCCGCCGGAGAGAGCGGCATCCAGAGTGTCTCGGCTTTCAATAAGATCCTGCAGATCCTGACGGCTGAATTGCCATTGCGTGCCGCTAGACCGGTGGTCGGGCGTGAAATCGCTGATAATCATCACACGTTCTGGCGATGCTCGCGAAAAGCCAACTTTCAAAGACTGCGCGATCTTCGTTGTTTTCGCGGTGAAACTGAACGGTTCGGCTAGCGCCGTGCGCAGTTGCGCACCGGTCATCTGAGAATGGGCGAGACCTCCCGCGACCGGCGCGGTCGTCCCGATCGGCAGGAAAGTTATTTTGCGCCCGTGCTGTGAAGAGCCGCCCCGCGCAACACTCGCGATATCGCGAATGGAGACACGGTAAGCTTCCGCAAAATCACGGACGGATACTGAGACATCGATAAAAACCAGATCTTTACTGTCGGCACCTGACAAGGCGGCGGCGTCAGGGACTCCAACCGGCGTCACTGCGACGATCGCGGCGATGAGCCCCGGCACGATCGTTCGGGTACGCCTTGCGGCGGCTTTCCATTGCATCTGACGCCCCACCCACTGGTTCAACATCACAACCTCATCCACATGTTCGTACCTGACCGAGCTCACGCGCGGCCGTGTCACAGCACCCATTGGCACCGTCTTCAGAAAAACCGGGGCATCCGCCGTCATCCTTCAAGATCGCATGGACCGGGCAGCCACTGACAAATCCAGGATCGAGCTTGGCACAGTTTTCGGGTGTCGGACGCCGCAATGTCGGGCCGGAAACAGTCTCGTCGCCGCTCGGGCAGTAGACATCATAGATGCCGTTCAAGAGACCGGGCTGAGTAACAATTGCGGGCTCACGTGGCGCCGTCGAAGGGCTCGGTCGAAGTGGTGTCGGCATAACATAACCGTCAACAATGAGATAAATCCGTTCGGCGAGCGAACTCACAAACCGCTGCTCATGACTGACGACCACAATGCCTAAGCCGATCCGAGATTTCAAATCTGTCAGGAGTTGAGTGAGACGCTCAAGACTGCGCGTATCAAGCCCGCGCGAAATCTCATCGGCAAGCAGGAGGCGGGGCTTGAAGCGGACTTCGTCTGCGTGACCGGCAAAAGCATCGTCAGCACGTCCGGAGAACCACGCAGTGTGTGCATCGAGTTTGATCAAAGCGCGGATCAGCATGTACCGACGCAACATGCCAAGGCTCATCGTCGCCAATGTCCTCGTCTTGCGGTCATCGAACGCATTTTGGGGAATGCGCAAGTAGGTCCACTGCTCCTGGACCATCTTTTCAAGCGCATCACGCGCGCGGGCTTTCGTCATCTCAGCGAGCGACGGGTCAACTCCAGAAGCGGCCGCTGGTTTGTAGGTGCTGATGAGAGAGAGCGTGCGCTTGATGGCGCCTCGAAACAGTTCTTCGAGGTCTGCCGCAATCGTCCGATGGAGCGGTGCGGCACCTCGGTTATTCTGAAAAACGTACTGGATATTGTGGGCCAAAACAGCCGGAGACAGGTTGTTCAGTGCCGTCCCTTCCGGCGTCTGCACTGTGTCCGTCTGCCCAATCCGGCTTAGGTTGGCGAGAACTTTTCGCGACCATAAACCCGCAATGCACTGCAACAGCACACTTTTCCCACATCCGGAGAGACCGTAAAGCGCAATCCCTTCGCCACGCCGGATTGAGATCGCCTCGCTTCCATCATCAAGCGTTTGGAACGGCCAGGCAGCGAACGTGCTCCCGTCGCGCGTTACCGTGATCTTGTTTCTGACAGAGAGGGATAGGATAACCCCGTTATTAGGCCCCTTGTCCCAAGGAGCGCGTTGCGGGTCCGCCCCAGCCAAAGACCAAGGCTGCCGAACCGATATCAATTTCCGTCGACGTTCAAGCATGAGCGGTACGGGCGCTCCGCTCATGCTACGCGCACCGTCCTCAGGCGCGATGATCTCGAATTGTCTCAGCTGCTTGCGATCAACGTTTGGTTGCAACCATTCGGTATCATGCGTCACCAGAATAACGGTCTTTGCAACGGCGCCGAGCAAATCGCGATCGATCAACTTCTCAATCTCGCGGCGCGAAAAAATATCGATGTCTGTCAACGGCTCATCGAGCAAGACGAAATCGCGAGACGGCACGGCCGCAAAAAGGAGCGACAAACGCTGGCGCTCCCCA
>JBCBWG010000119.1:0-9722 GCA_039817205.1 Pseudomonadota bacterium | reverse complement strand
CGTTCTCCGCCTGATCCCGCCACTGACCATTTCAGATGAAGAGATCAGCGATGGCGTAAACCGGCTGCGCGCGGCGTTGACTGAGGTACGAAAGGCCGAGACCAGTGCCGCGTGACGAAGACCACACGACTGTTTTGACCCAGCCAATCCAAACTGACCACGTGCCGCCGCGCCATTTCCTTGACCTGGATGTGCTCGCCACTTCGGACCTACGCACAATCGTGGATATGGCGCATCGGATGAAGGCGGCCGGTAAGCGCACGCCGGTCGATTTGCAGCCCGCTGGTATTGCGGACGACGTGCTTCTCATGATCTTCGAGAAGCCGTCGACGCGCACCCGTGTTTCGTTTGACATCGCCATGCGCCAGCTCGGCGGCCAGACGATCTCGCTCAATCATGGCGACCTTCAGCTCGGTCGTGGCGAGTCGATTGCTGACACCGCTCGCGTGCTGTCCCGCTATGGCGATGCGATCATGATCCGCGCCAACGCCCATGCCACGCTCGAAGAACTTGCGGAGCATGCGACGATCCCCGTCATCAACGGGCTCACCGACCGAAGCCACCCCTGTCAGGTCGTGGCCGACATCATGACAATCGAGGAACGCGCGGGCGATATCTCATCCTGCAAGGTGACGTGGGCGGGGGATGGCAACAACGTCGCCTCCTCCTGGATACACGCGGCGGGGAAGCTTGGTTTTCAGCTGCGGATCGCGTGTCCACCGCAATTGAAGCCACCGCGTGATATGCTCGATTGGGCCAAGGCGCAAAATGCTGACGTTGCGATCGATACCGATGCCGCCAACGCCGCTGTCGATGCCGATTGCATTGTGACAGATACGTGGGTGTCGATGGGTCAGACGGATGCAGCGAAGCGGAAGCAATTGCTTGGCCCTTACGCGGTCACAGCTGACCTGATGAAGCAGGCCAAGCCGACTGCGATGTTCCTGCACTGTCTGCCAGCTTATCGCGGTCACGAGGTGTCAGCTGACGTGATCGACGGTCCGCAATCGGCTGTGTTCGACGAGGCAGAAAACCGGCTGCATGCGCAAAAGGCGATCCTTGCCTGGTGCTTAGCGGATTAATCGGGTCCGGCTTGCTCAGTCACGTCACGATCTAACGCTGTGACATTTCCCGTTATAAACCCGTGACTGTTATAATTATCTTTGCGGCGCAGGCGTCCGAGCAGCGGTGCAGACGTTTGGCGAGAGCCCGACGGTACGAAATTCCAATTCATCTTCGGGGCAGCCATGACGACAACTCGCAACGTGGCAGATAGCGGTGTTCGCGATGACATTGTGCTGCCGTTCCGGACGGAAGCGTCTCGCATCCGTGGGCGTTTGGTGCGCCTTGGACCTGTCGTGAACGAGATCTTGACGGGGCATGATTATCCGCAAACGGTTGCCGAGCAGATGGGTCAGGCCATCGCGCTTACGGCGTTGCTCGGGACAGGGCTGAAGTTTGACGGCAAGCTCATCCTGCAAACCAAGTCGGATGGGCCGCTCGGGTTCTTCGTCACCAACTTTCAAACGCCAGGCCAATTGCGAGGCTACGCCGATTTTGATGCGGTAGGTGTCGCGGACTTCGCAGCTGGTGCTTCGCAGAAGACGGCGGACCTACTCGGTCAGGGTCATCTGGCGCTCACGATCGACCAGGGCGAAGACATGGATCGCTATCAGGGTATCGTACCACTGGATGGCGCATCGCTCAGTGCGGCGGCGCAGCTCTACTTCCGCCAATCGGAACAACTCCCAACTCATATCCGCCTGACCGTTGCGCGCCAGCAGTTGCCGGGGCGAAACGGCGAGGTGCAGTGGCGCGCAGGTGGCCTCCTCGTGCAGCACGTATCGCCCGACGGTGGCAAGCCGACGCCCGAAGACGCGCCCGATGATTTCCTCGTTGGCGACGATGATGACGACTGGCTCCGCGTGCGCCTGCTCGCAGAAACGGTCGAGGACCACGAACTGATCGACCCGACGCTTTCGGCTGAACGGCTGCTTTATCGCTTGTTCCACGAGGAAGGCGTACGCGCCTACGACACGATCTCACTCGAGAAGCACTGCCCGTGTTCGCGCGAGCACATCGCAGGCGTTCTTTCTACATTTGGTGCAGCCGAGCGCGCGGATATGAAAGAAGAGAGCGGGCAGATTTCGGTGACATGCGAGTTCTGCCGCAAGGCGTTTGCCTTTACCGAAGATGACTTGGATGCTCAGGACACGAGCTCACCGTCGCCACCATGAAAGCAAAGGGACCGGCCATGAAGGTTCTGATCACAGGTGGAAATGGTCATCTTGGGCGCCATCTCGTCCGCCAGTTGCACGACGCCGGGCATGCGGTGCGCACGTCGGTTCGCGATGCGTCAGACCCGAATAAAACGCGTGGGCTCTCTGACCTCACGGGCATTGAGATCGTCAGCGGTGATGTCCGCGACAAGGCGGCCATGCAAGCGGCCATGTCCGGGATCGATGTGCTCATCCATTCGGCGGCTGTCTACGACATCTCGGACCGGCGGCGCGCGGCAGAGATCGTGTCGTCAAGCGTTGATGGGGCATCGGCTGTGTTCGCCGCCGCGCGTGAGGCCGGTGTCGCGCACATCGTAATGACGTCGTCTGTCGTGACGTTACCGCTGAGACTGAAGACGGAGGCGCCTGCAAACGAGACGATGTGGAACAAGGATCTCGGCGTTCCCTACATCGAAGCGAAAACGCGGGGCGAGCAACTGGCCTGGGCCGAGGCGGACGCGCACGGGATGTCGCTTGCGACGATCTTGCCAGGGGCATTTGCCGGGCCGGGTTTCGACCGACCAACTCCGACCGTTGCGTTCATCAAGAGCATCAAGCAGGGCGCCGTTGCGGTCGCTGCACCGGACATGACCTACCCCTATTGCGATGTTCGCGACATTGCGCGCGCGCATCTGCTGGCGGCTGAGCAACGGGCGACCGGCCGCTTTATCTGCACGAATACGCCGCCACCGACCGTGCGCGAGATCGCTCAGGCGATGGCCGAAATCGACCCGCGTGTGCGCAAGCCGCTGTTTACAATCCCAAACAGTTTGCTGCCGATGCTTTCGCCACTGGAGCGGATCGCAATGCGGTTGCAGGGGGCTGAAACCAACGTCTCGCCTGAGATGGCACGGACGCTCAGCCGCGGTCAGTTCAAACTATCGACGGATCGCGCGAAGAGCGAACTCGGCTGGATGCCGGAAATCTCCATGGCGCAGAGCCTCGCAGATACCATGGCTGAATTCTGAGACGCCGATGATCGCGATCGCTCCGTCCTGTTCGAGGTCCACGCACAAAAAAGACCGGTTCCGTTGTCTCGGAGCCGGTCTTTTTCATTTTTCAACTCTGTGCGCCGCAGCTGTGCTGCAACGTCAGGATCAGCCGCCGTAAACGTATCGCGGCAACCAAAGCGCGATCTCTGGGAAGGTGAAGATAATCGCCAAGCCGATGAGCTGGATGACCATGAACTGCATCATGCCGAAGTAGATGTCTTTCAGATCCCACTCGGGCACCACGCCCTTGAGGAAGTAGGCCGATAGCGCAACGGGCGGTGATAACCACGCGGTTTGTAAGTTCACGGCCACGAGGATCGCGAACCACGTCAGCAGTTGCGCCCGCTCCATGCCGAAGGGTCCGCCCATCGCTTCGACGACGGGAAGCAAGATCGGCACGATGATCAGAACGATTGGCACCCACTCGAGCGGCCAGCCGAGCAAGAAGATCAGAGCCATGATCGCAATCAGGACGACGATCGGCGAAAGTTCCATCGCAAGCAGGACTTCCGTCAACATCTTCGGTGTGCCGAGTGCTGAGAACACCGCGCCGAAGAAGTTCGAGGCTGCGACCAAGAACATGATCAAGACAGTGATCTCGAGCGTCTTGATGAGGCTGTCGTAGAAATCGCCGAACGAGAAGCGGAGGTAGCCGATCGACAAGACGATCGCGCCGAACGCACCGCACGCCGCCGCTTCAGCCGGTGTCGCCCAGCCGAGCAGAATTGAGCCGAGGGCAAAGGCGATGAGCACCGTTGGCGGAACGAGCCCCATGAAAAACTCGTACCAGAGATCTGAGAAGTAGAACCCGCCGGGACGGATCTTGCGCGACAGAACATAGGTGCCACACATCACGCCGAGCCAGACGAGCGCCGCGATCGGGTTCGTGAACATCAAATAGAACAGCGTGCCGAGTCCGAGCATGACGAGCGTCAGCTCCACCATGTAGTACGGCGAGGTTTCGGGTTGCTCTTCCTCCGGCAGGATTGGGCCAAGTGATGGATTAATCCAGCAGCGGCCAACCGCGTAAATGATGTAGAGGGACGCCAGCAGCGCCCCCGGGATGATCGCAGCGGCGAAGAGATCCGTGACCGGGACCTCAAGCACCGGACCCATGACCACCAGCATAATCGATGGCGGAATCAAGATGCCGAGTGTGCCACCGGCCGTGATACTGCCAGCCGCCATTCGGACGTCGTAGCCCGACCGGTTCATGGTCTTGGCGGCCATGATGCCTAGGATGGTCACCGACGCGCCGACGATCCCCGTTGCCGCAGCAAAGATGGTCGACACGAACAGAACCGCGATGAACAGCGCGCCACGCGTCCGCGACATCATGAGCTGGATGGAGGTAAAGAGCCGCTCCATCAGGCCCGCTTTCTCCATCATGATGCCCATGAACACGAACAACGGCACCGCGACGAGCTGATCGTCGAGCATCGTTTCGTTGAACTTGAGCGTCTGGAGGAAGAAGCCGAGTTTCGGTGAAATCCCCCAGGCGGCGAAAACGAAGGCCAGAAAGATCAGCGTGAACGAAATCGGGAAGCCGACGAAAATCGCAAACAGCATGGCTGCGATCATGTAGAGGCCAACCGTCGGTCGATCGAAGCCGGTCAGGCCAATGTCGCGGACAAAGTCATACCACATCGCGCCAAGCGGCAGAGTGTTCGGGAAGAACGTGGCCGCGAAGATGACGGCCAGCCCGATCACGTAGATCGGCAAGAACCGAACGAAGACAGTCTCGCGGGCTTTGCCCATCGTGTCGAAGGCGCGGAACAGTTCGGGGATGCCCTGAAGGAGCAGCAGAAACGCGCCGATCGGCATCGCGAGGCGCGCCGGACCGAGGATTGGCGCCCAAGTCGAGTCACTTGCGCGCTCCCAAGCGGTGTAGTCGAACAAGCGCATCCACGAGGCGGCTTCGGAAAGATCACCACGAACGGCAAAGGCCTTCAGCGTGTATTCTGTAGCACTCCAGAAGAAGAACAGCATCGCCGGGAAGTAGAAGGCGAGATAGAGGAGGGCATCGACGGTCGCCTGCGTTTTCGGGGACCAGTTGCGATAGAGAAAGTCTGCGCGGATGTGCACGCCGCGAAGGAGCGCATAACCGGCCCCGAGCATGAAGATCACGCCCGCCAGCATGCGGCTCACGTCATAGACCCAGAGGGTTGGCGCCGTGAACATCTTCGTTGCGATGACCTCGTAGACCATGATGCCGATCACGGGCACGAGGAGGAGGCAGGTAAAGCGGCCAACCCAAAGGTTTAGGACATCGATCGCAGCCGTAATCGGCCTCTGCCAGGACGTCATCGATTCTGGGGTTTCACCCGGTCGCTCGGCGCGCCGCTCGGCAATCAATTCGTCTGTAATCTCGAGTTCGGCGGGGTTAACGTCGGTGTTCTGGGACACGGGAGCGACCTTCGGGCGAATTCTTGAGCAATTGAGAAATAGGCGGCGACAAAGGTGGTGTTGGGCCGCGCGCTCATGATTGGAAACACAGAGATGCGTTTCGATGCGGAGAGCCGGGCGCGTTTGGCCATGCCGAAAGCATTGCGTGCGCGCACGTCAATTGTCCGCTCACGCAGATGCACTCCGGGTCACGATCTTGTCGGTGTGCCGGATACGCGAACGCCATCCCGACTGTCGGGCCGGGATGGCGTCAAAGCTTGGTCCACTTAGAGCGGTCGACCGCTTACTTCTTCAGTGACTTCGCAAACGCCATGCCGAGGCTGGCATTGGACGTCTGAGCGCCAGCCCAGAACGGGACTGCGATCTCCGCGAAGTCTTTTTGCGACTGCCAGACTTTCGCGAAGAATGCGTTTTGTTTCGCGTTCTTCTCGAGCGCTGCGTTCGCGGCCGACATGTACTCGGTGAAGTAGTCAGCTGGCGTGTCGTGAAGCTGGACACCGTGGTTTTCGGTGAGGTCTTTTAGAGCCTTACCGTTTTCGTAGATGCGGTAGCCAAGCGCTTTAATCAGAGATGCGTTGGCTGCAACTTCAATCGCTTTTTTCTGATGGTCAGACAGCGCGTTATAGACGTCGCCGTTGATGTAGATGTCGGCGTTCACGACCACTTGGTGCAGACCCTGAAGGTAGTAGTGCTTCAGGACTTTCTGGAAGCCGAACACGCTATCTGGCTTCGGGCAGCACCACTCGGCCGCGTCGATCTTGCCGGACTGCAGAGCTGGCAGGATGTCGCCGCCGCCCATGGCAACGGATGCAACACCGATGTCTTTGTAGGTCTGGCCTGGGATGCCGGGCGGTGTACGGAAGCGGTACTTCCGGAAGTCAGCCATCGACTTGATCGGCTCTTTGAACCAGCCAAGCGCTTCTGGGCCAACCGGTTGAAGCATGAAGCCTTTGACGTTCACGCCCATCTCTTTCCAGAGTTGGTCGTAAAGCTCTTTACCGCCGCCATAGAGGAACCACGAGACGAATGCGATGTTGTCGATGCCAACACCGGCGCCGGCAACGGGCGAGCCAAACAGCATGGCCGCGGGGTGCTTACCGGACCAATAGTGCGTCCAAGCGAAGCCACCTTCAATGAGGCCCTGGTCAACGGCGTCGAGCGTTTCTTTCACGCCGACAACAGCGCCGGCTGGAAGAACTTCGATGTTCACCGTGCCGCGCGTCAGCGCTGCAACGTCAGCTGCGAATGATTTGAGCATCGTCACCTCGTCCGCCTTGGACGGGATCACGGACTGGATCCGAATGGTGACTTTCTTGTCCTCTGCCTGGGCAGGTGCGACGGCCGCCGCCGCTGTGACGCAAGCGAGCGTCGCTGTGGCCGCAGCCGCAGTCAATGCCTTCATAAAGGCCATAGGGCAGTTCCTCCAAATGTATGCCGCCGGTTCTCATGGCCGACGATCCTTAAGATCAGCAAGCGTACCGCAGCCGATCGACGCGAACGTTTCACCGATCTTGCCCTGGAGCAAGTATTGTCTTTGTGGGTGCGCGGAAAACATCCGCCGAAGTCGCCCGAAAAACCTGGGTTTCTTCGACTTTCGTTGGGCTTTGTGCGATCGTTCTGTGAAGACTATTTCGCGGCAGACCAGGGCTATAAAACTCAAAGGATGAATTTCGACAGGTCAGCGTTCGTGGCGAGGTCGCCGACGCGGTCTTGGACATATTTGGCGTCAATCGTGACCTCTTCGCCGTCCCGGTCGCTTGCGTCGAACGAGATCTCGTCCAGTACGCGCTCCATCACTGTCTGCAAGCGTCTCGCGCCAATGTTCTCAACCGTCGAGTTCACCTGAACGGCTATGTCGGCCAGCGCATCGATCGCGTCGTCTGCGAACGTCAGGGTCAAGCCCTCGGTCTTCATGAGCGCTTCGTACTGCTTGATCAGGCTCGCTTCGGGTTCCGTCAAAATGCGTCGGAAGTCCTCGCGCGTCAGAGGCTTCAGCTCGACGCGGATCGGCAGGCGACCTTGCAACTCCGGCAGCAGGTCCGAAGGTTTGGCAACGTGAAACGCGCCGGATGCAATGAACAGGATATGGTCGGTCTTGATCGGGCCGTGCTTCGTTGCAACCGTTGTCCCCTCGATGAGGGGCAGAAGATCGCGCTGCACGCCCTCGCGGCTGACATCACCGCCGCGCGTGCCATCGCCTGAGGACCGGCAGATTTTGTCAACTTCGTCCAGAAAAACGATCCCATCGTCCTGGACCGAGCGGAGCGCTTCCTGCGTGATTTGTTCGTCGTCGAGGAGTTTGTCGCTCTCGTCGGCGATCAGCAGCGGGTAGCTTTCCTCGACTGTCATCCGCCGCGTTTTCGTGCGGCCGCCAAGCGCCTTACCAAGCATGTCGTTGAGGTTCATCATGCCCATGGACGCGCCCGGCTGCCCTGGGATCTCGAACATTGGTAAGCCGCCAGCGGTGTCCGCGAGACTGATCTCGATTTCTTTCTCGTTCAGCTCGTTCGACCGGAGCCGTTTGCGGAAGCTCTCCTTGGTCGCCGGAGAAGATCCAGCGCCAACAAGCGCATCGAGCACACGATCTTCGGCCGCTTTTTCTGCGCGGGCCCTGACGCCTTCTCGTTTGCGTTCCCTGACGAGGCCAATTCCGACCTCAACGAGGTCGCGAACAATGCTCTCGACATCTCGGCCGACGTAGCCAACCTCTGTGAATTTCGTCGCCTCGACCTTGATAAACGGGGCGCCCGCCAAGCGAGCCAACCTGCGCGAGATCTCGGTCTTGCCAACCCCGGTCGGCCCAATCATGAGAATGTTTTTCGGCAGCACTTCCTCGCGCAACGAACCGGTCAGCTGCTGACGCCGCCAACGGTTGCGAAGCGCGATTGCGGTCGCCCGTTTCGCATCCGCCTGGCCGATAATGTACCGGTCCAGTTCCGAAACGATTTCACGCGGTGAGAATGTGGTCATGGGGGTCTCGGTTGCGGACAGGTGGGCGATGCCCGGAGTTTCAAAAAGACGACGAACCGGATGTGTGGACGCCATGGACTGATGAGCCGGGTGTCATCGGGTCGAGTCCAGGCTTTCGAGGACGAGGTTGTCGTTGGTGTAAACGCAAATGTCGGCTGCAATTTTCATGGCGCGACGGGCGATCTCTTCGGCTGAGTGCTCGCTCTCGAGGAGTGCGCGGGCCGCGGCCAGTGCGAAGTTACCGCCAGAGCCAATTGCGGTGCAGTGGTCTTCGGGTTCGAGCACATCACCTGTCCCAGTCAAAACCAGCGTATCGGCCTGGTCGGCCACGATCATCATCGCCTCGAGCCGCCGAAGGTAGCGATCGGTCCGCCAGTCCTTGGCCATCTCAACGCAAGCGCGTGTCAGTTGGCCTGGGTACTGCTCGAGCTTGGCTTCCAACCGCTCGAACAGTGTGAACGCGTCCGCCGTCGCGCCGGCAAAGCCGGAGATCACGTCACCCTTCGACAACGAGCGGACTTTTCGGGCGTTGGCCTTGATCACGGTCTGGCCAAGGCTCACCTGCCCGTCGCCAGCTATGACGACGCGGCCGGCCTTCCGCACGGTGACGATCGTGGTCGCGTGCCAGCCGGGAAATGCATTATCGGTGTTCATGGAACCCATTGTGTAACTCATGATCGAAAACTGGTCCTCTCGCACGCCAATCGCAAGGGTTGAGATCGGATCTGTTGGGATAAGACGGCGGTCTGCGGCCTTGCATGGCCTCAAGACTTCCGCCATCACGAGCCCAACCCCCGCTGACGCTGGCGGTTGGAGCAAAAGGAGCTGACCGTGAGCCGAACGGCAAAGCTCTCGCGTCGTACGAGCGAGACCGACATCACAGCAAGCGTTGACCTGGACGGCACCGGCGCGCACGCGATCGCGACGGGGGTCGGATTTCTGGACCATATGCTCGCACAAGTCGCGCGGCACGGTCTCATCGATATCGAACTGCAGGCCGAGGGCGATCTGCACATTGATGCGCATCACACCACGGGGGTCTGCGGCATCGTCCTTGGCCAGGCGATCCGGCAGG
>JBCBWG010000118.1:0-9795 GCA_039817205.1 Pseudomonadota bacterium | reverse complement strand
CATGGTCGCGGTGTACTCGGCCGCCATGTTGGTGCTCGTGCAGGGCGTGCGCGTTGCGAAGTTAACGCCTGCGGAGCGCGCTGAGGGCGGTCGACCAATGGCCGAGATCATGCGGCAGCCGACCTACATCGTGGCCGTGCTCTCATCGATGTTTGGCTACGCGGTGATGACGCTGATCATGTCCGCGACGCCGCTTGCCATGCTGGCCTGCGGATTTGCGTTCGATGCAAGCGCAACCGTGATCCAAGGCCACGTTATTGCGATGTTCCTGCCGTCATTCTTTAGCGGCCCGCTCATTGCGCGCTTTGGCGCCGAACGCATCATCGTAATCGGTGCCGTGCTTCAATTGCTCTGCGCGGTGGTCAATCTCTCCGGCATCGGCTTTGCCAACTTTTTTATCGCAAACGTGCTCGTTGGGATTGGTTGGAACTTCTGCTACATCGGTGGTTCGACGCTGCTGACCAAAACCTACTGCCCGGCTGAGCGGGCAAAGGTCCAGGCGAGCCACGATTTCCTTGTCTACGCGACAACTGCGACCGCGGCGCTCGCGTCCGGCTTCTTGCAAGCCCAGGCCGGTTGGTCGTTCGTCAACGTCGCCGCGATCCCGATGATGTTGGTTGTCGTGCTGGCGGCGTTCTGGTCGATGCAACGCCACCGCCGGACACAGGTACTCGACGCCTAACCCCGGTTTGCTGCTCGGCGTTTCAGCCGATCTGCGTGACGAGTTTCTCAGCGTTGGCCAGCGCCGCGATGTCCGGGCGCGGGCGGCGCGTTGCGTCGTTCGTTGCGAGTACGGTCTCAAGGGCGTGGGCGATTGCAAGCACCGTTGCATCTGATCCGTTGCGGCCCATGACCTGAATGCCAAAAGGCATGCCGGCATCGTCGACACCGCATGGGATGGCCGCCGCGCAGCAAAGCCCGGTCGTCGGTGCGTAGGAGATCGCAAGCCAGCGCATGTAGGTTGGCATTGGATCGCCATCGATCTCGCTCACGCTCAAGTCCGAATGCGGGAACGGCGATACGGCGGCGGCAGGGCAAATAAGGACGTCGTAATCGTCGAAGAACGCGTTGACGCGATGATAGAGCTTGGTTTGCTCAGCGAGGGCCCAGGCGATATCCGACGCGCTGAATTTGAGCCCGCGCTCCGTGTTGTCGATCACGTTGGGGCCAAGGAGCTCGCGGTTCTGTTCCAAGCGCTCACGGTGAGCGGCGGCGAAGTTGATCCCGCGCAAAATCTCAAAGATGTCATGGACATTTTCGAAGTCGGGGTCGGCCTCCTCGGCAGAGGCAAAGACGCTGCGAAACGCGTCCGTCCGCGCAGCAAACGTCTCTGAAATCGATTTCGCAATCGGCGCACATCCAAGATCCGTGCTGACCGCGACCGTCAGGTTGGCGAGGTCATTCTCGATGAGGTGTTCCGGAAACGAGGGTGTGTCCTCAAACGAGAACGGATCGTTGCGATCGAAGTCCAACTGGGCACGCAAAAGAAGAAACAGATCGGCGATCGAACGGCCCATGGGCCCTTGCACCGCAAACGGGTTCAATGCAACCGCGCGGTCGGCGCCCGGGACAAGTCCCGGGGAGGGGCGAAATCCTGCGACGCCGGTAAAGGCAGCCGGTGTTCGGAGGCTGCCGCCGTAGTCCGACCCACTTGCGAGCGGCACCATGCCGAGGGCCAAAGCAACGGCTGATCCGCCGGACGAACCCGCACACGTTTTGGTCGTATCGAATGGATTACCTGTCGCGCCGTAGACGCGGTTCTTGGTGTTGGCGCCTGCACCGAACTCCGGCGTGTTGGTTTTGCCAAGAATGATCGCACCCTCGTCGCGCAAGTTCGCGACGGTGTCTTCGTCCTCGTCCGGGACATGCTCCTTATAAAGGAGCGAGCCGAACGTGGTGGTCAGCCCGCCGGTCACTTGCAGATCCTTGATGCCGAGCGGCAGGCCGTGAAGCAGCCCGAGTGCCTCGCCGCTCATGACGGCCTCTTCGGCAACTTCAGCCTCCCGGCGCGCGGCTTCGGTGTCCATCGCGACCATCGCATTGACGGCCGGGTTGACGGCTTCGATGCGCGCGACACAGCTCTTTAAAAGCTCGACTGGTGACAACTGCTTGAGACCGATCAGACGGCGGGCTTCGATCGCGCTCAGATCACAGGGTTCCATCGCGTCGTCTCTCCTTGCGCTATCGTATGCTGGCGTCATTCACGTCTGGGTCGCCCGGTCGTGGAGCGTCAGGTCTTGCAGGTCTGTCGCTAGCGCCAACCGGGAATTCGTGTCATCGCACAGCCATGGCGGTTCAATCGAGCAAATCCGGCGGACCACGTATGCCCGAGATGCAGGGCTTTCGCGAGCTCGTCGGGTATTCCGTGCCGGTTTGGCGGTCTGGGTATGCTGAGGTCGTCGTGGAGCTTGGAGCGCACCACACCAATCGCATGGGGATCGTCCACGGCGGGGTTTACATGACAATCCTCGATGCAGCGATGGGACATGCCGCGACCTGGGCGCCGACACCGGCCGAGCGCAAACGCTGCGTGACGATCTCGATGACGACCAGTTTTCTAAAACCCGCCCAAGGTGGCAAAATCCGAGCGATCGGCGAAATGGCCGGCGTCCATGACGGCACGGTAACCTGCCGCGGCCGTGTGATGTCCACCGATGGCGTTGTGCTGATGTCAGCCCAGGCAAGTTTTCGCTTGATGAGTGGAACGCCGACGCGGTGAGCATAGAGCGCGATCGTTGTGGTGACCCGATTGCCCGGAACGTGACCGTTCTAGTCCGCCCGTTCAGCGAGTTTTGCTGCAAACTGCGGATAAATTTCTGCGACGTCGGCTGCAACTTCCGTGCGCAGGACCCGCTGCATCTCGTCGCTCAGCGGCTCGGTTTCAGTGACCGCATCAGGCATCGCAAACGAGAACCCCGTCGCCGCATTGACGTCGTCGACCGTTGTGCCGCGATGCACCGTGTCGAGTACAAACTGCTGAGCCGCCGCATCGAAGCGGAATGCGCAAAGACCGGTTATGAGTGCAAATGGCCCGCCGGGTCGATAAGCGTCTTGCGCTGAGGTTCCGGAGGCGCTGACAAAGTCGACCTGCTTCACGAGCGTGCGCGGTGTGTGTTCTTCGCGAAACAGGATCACGCGCGGGATCAGGTGATAAAGGTATGCCGAGCCGAACGTGCCGGGAAAGCGCGCCTTCAGCTTGGGATAATCGCCAATACCCATCAGGTTGATGTTGGCCTGCCCATCGATCTGCCCGCCGGAAAGAAAAAACGCATCGATCCGGCCCTGAGCCGCGCAGTCGAAGAGTTCTTTCGCACCGTCGGTGAAGGGGTTGTTTTTCGCACTTCCCAATAGCGAGACTTTAAGCCGGTTGCCCGACATCGCGCGGGCGAGCAGAGCAGATGAGGCTGGGATCGGCGATGAGGCGCCGACTGCGACATGACGAAGGCCAGCCAACATCGGCACGATGGCGGCAATCATCTCGTCCGTTCGATCGCTCGACGTGTTCGTCACCTGCGCGCTCATGCTGCAGCCTTTTCAACGATGTGTTCGGCCGCCCATGCATCGAAGCCATCGGCTGTCCGCGCAGCTTGCGCATACTTTGAAATCGCAGATGTGTCGGCCCCGTAGGCACCGACAAGACCGACGGGCCATGCGCCACGCGGGGCTTCAGCAATTCGATCCACGTACAGCGACGGTATCGTGCCCGCGGCCGATGTTTCGTCGGCAAGCAGGTCGTGATCGACGACCTCTTCAACCGTCACAAGCGTTTGTCGGCTCGCATGGGCCATGAGCATCAACTCACGCCGCACGCCAATCCAAACGTTGCCGGCGCGATCGGCGTAGCGTGCGTGAAACAGCGTGACGTCCGGCTGAATGGCTGTGACGAGGACGATCGGATCATCACCGCGGCCGATCGGGTTGTTGACGATGACCCAATCTTTGCGATGTTTCATCAGGTCGGAGCCCAGAATGCCGCGCAATGGCATAAACGGAATTCCTTTCTCGGCCGCTTGAAGCCCTGCGTGGATCGCAGGACAGGTCCCATCAATCATGCGCAAGTCTTGGGCTTTGAACGCACGCACAAAGCAGGGTGGCAGGCCAAACTCGCCAAGTGTCATGGCGGCTGCCTCAACGGTCCCGACCGCGCCCGCCCCAATAAGCCAATCGCTTTGCAGCCCGCCCGTTGGAACGCCGACGATGTGGAGATCGCGAACGCCGCGCCGAATGAGCGCGCTGACCGCATCCATCGCACAACCGGAGTAGTCGGGCGGCAGGGCGATCTTCGCGCCGTTTGGTATTTCTTGAACCAAGTCGTCGATGCTGCAGAGGGTGGGCGTCATCATTTGCGTGAAGCCTTGTTGCGTTGGTCTTCGTAAGTCGGTGTCTCGCCAGTTTTTGTCATTCGGCGCGATCGCATGGTTTGTTGCAATGCGCGCCTGTCTCCGTCACTCTTGCTCAAGAGCTTTTGAGCGGGGACGTGCGCAATGCGCTATGCCATCTACTTCATCCCCGATCCCTCAAGTTCGCTTTGGGCATTCGGGAGTTCTGTCCTTGGCTACGACAGTGCAGCCGTCGCTGACGTCCCGCAACCATCGCATCCGCTCTTTCGCAAACCATTTGTGCGCACGATGGTGGAGGGCCCGCGGACCTACGGGTTTCACGGGACGTTGAAAGCGCCGTTCGAACTGAAAGATGGCGCGACCCTTGATCAGTTGATGGGAGCGGCTGCAGCGTTTGGCGTTGACGAAACCGCGTTGTCGATTGGCTGCCTCGACGTTGTTGAGATCGGGTCGTTCCTCGCGCTCGTGCCAGCGCAAGAGCCGCCCGATCTCAAACGTTTGGCAAGTCGTGTCGTCGAGCATTTCGAACCGTTTCGTGCACCGCTCAACGAAGCCGGGCTTACCAAGCGATTGAAGACGCCGCTCACGCCGGAGCAGACCGCAAACCTGCACACGTGGGGCTACCCTTACGTGTTTGATGAGTTTCGCTTTCACATGACCTTGACCGGCCCACTCGACGAACACGTTCGGCGTGAGACGCGCGCTGGGCTTCTCGAGATTTACCGACCGATTGCGCAGCCCGTCATCATTGATGCGATTGCTGTTTGTGAACAGGCGGAGCCGGGCGCGCGGTTCCGAACCCTGAGGCGCTTTCGTTTGAAGACCTGACAGAAACGACAGTCTCAGCCATTCGATGTTGGCGTGCCTGGCAGGTCTTCGCCTGTTTGGGAATTGAGCACCAACGTGACAGTTCCGGCTGGCATGATGGACCGGGTCACACAGATGATTTCGCCACCCTCATCGGCGTAAGCGCTGTTGATGATGAAGACGACACTGGTCGCTTTCAGGTCGAGCATCCGTTTCTCTTTCGCCGTCGCCATGCGGCTCGACACTTCCGCCCATTGCCTCTCGACGCGCCGAAGGCCCAGACGCGAAAAGGCCTCAAGCAGCGAGAAGCCGCGGCCGACGATGTCTGGAATGCGTGTGAACCGCTTTTCCGGCAACCAACTCAAACTCGAAGCAATCGGCGCGCCGTTCGCGCCTCGGACGAATTCGAGTTTGATTGCATCGTGCAGCTGGGGAATGCCAAGGCGCGCAGCGATTTCCGTCGGTGCGCGGTCGATGTTGGAACTCAGCAACTCACTGGATGGCTTTCGATTTGCGCGTTGGATGTTGTGATCGAAGCTGAGGCTCTGGTCGATGTGGTACAGAATGGTGCTACTCGTCACGACCGTGCCGCGTGACGTTTGTGCGTGGACAAAGCCGTGAGCTTGAAGCTCAGCGATCGCTTTTGCGATTGTCTGGCGACTGACATGATATCGATCAGCGAGCACGATCTGCGGTTCGAGAACGGTTCCGGGCGGAAGCTCACCGGATTCGATTTTTGCTTCGATATCGGCTGCGATTTCCTTGTATTTATCGGCCGACCGTGGCCGCCCGCGCTTGGTCTTTTGCTTGGCTGTCGCGCCGCCGCCCTGAGCGCTTTTCTTGTCGGCCGCCTTCGTTTGTCCTTGGGTTTGCTTGGTGCGCTTCTTGGCTGCAGCTTTCGCCTTTTGCGATGCGGCCTTGCCCGACGCCCCATGCATCGCAGGCTGCTTCGAGCTGACCGGCGTCGCGCCACTGTCGGACCGCGAGGGTGTCTCCGCTGCGGCCCCAGACATTAGCGTTTTGCGCGCCTTACGCGTTTCGGGGAGAACTTTTTTGGCCATAACTTCGGATGTTTGAAAAATCGCTACCGCACAGTGATTGTGCGTGCACGCGTCCTGCAATCTGGAAGTCAGAAAGTGTTGAACACAAACAGTGAATATCCAACCAGAGATAAACTGTTTCTCGGGCTGTGATCTGCGCTGAAGATCACAAATGTGCGAGCCGCAGGATCACAACAGGCTTAAATTCGAGGTGGATTGCGGTTAGGCTGTCACGCGTCCGTCTATTCGCAGGTGCATGAGCGTTGGTGGCGGGTTGAGATGCGCGCGTATGCATTGAGAACAGCTTGGCGGAACTCGCGGTAGATGCTCGCCGTTGCGACGGCCACATCGCGCATCTCGGCCGCTCGCAAGCCTCGGACAATTGTATCGTGCTGCCGTTTTGGGATGGCCATGATCCGTTCCACGTCTAACGCCAATCGTGCGTCCGCGAACGTGGCAACGCTTGCTGGATCCGGTGCAGCGCCCGGTTCGGCCAACGGTGCTGCGCCATGAAGGAACGCACGCACGATACCGGCCTCTGCGGTCAGGTTGGCTGCGGGTTCGGGCGGTGGGATGAACATGGCTTGCGCCGCGGCGAGCTGAGCGCGCGCGGCCGTCTCTGCAATTTGCCCCAAATCTGCACGGCCCTCTGCGCGCGTCCCGTCGGGGCCAGCCGCATACCCGTCGTCGTCAACGCTCACGACCGCGCTTGAGATCACGCTGGCGAACGTGCGCGCGATCGCCACGTCTTTGATCGCCTTGCGGGCAGCTTCTTCGGCCGCCGCGGCCGCCGCGACCGCTTTGGCCTTGGCCGCGCGCCGAAGTTTCACGAGAGATGCATAGTGACCCTGCATACGCCTTTCAGCTTTTGCAGCGAGGCGATCGAGATACGCAATCCGCTCCTCGTATGGCTCCAGCTGCGTCCTGTAAAAGGCGATGATGGTCGGCACGCCGTTGCAGATTTTCGGGTTTGGCGGTTGGTTCAGGTAGGTCTCGAGATCAATGACGAGGCGGCGGACGAGCCAATAAAACCGGCCGTCCGTCTGAAACGCTGACACGGCGCCGTTGTTGACGATCGTGTCGCTCAAAAAGCGGAGATTACGGCGAACGGCTCGCTTTGGGGATGGGTTGCGGCGCGGCATCCAGCGGGTCAGGCTTGAAACAAGCTCAGGCGTCGCACGCGCCCATCGGCGACATCGAAACTTACCACGTCGCGTGAACGAGCCACGCGTGCAAACCCGTCCGCGTCTGACGAGGGGGCGCACCATGCCATCCGACCCGCGTCGTCGCCAACGCCGTTTGGACTTCGGCGACCAGAAGTACCAGCGGCTCGGCACATCGGCGCGCGGTGAGACGATGGCGTCGAGTGCGGCTTGCAGTCGTGGGACCTCGCGGCGGGCGAGGGTCGAGAGCGCATCATAAAAGCGTTCCGAGCAGGTGCGCTGTACGGCGCGCGATCCGAGAACGTCTTGCGCGCTTGCTTGTGTCCCGGTCGCCGAGGCCTGGACCGGTGCGACAAGAACCGTGAGAGCGAGGAAAAACGCGAGACCGGGCAACACCCAGGTTCTGTGCTTCGGCTGACTGGCCTCGGTGCGACGTTCGCCGAAAAGCCCGTTACGCATACCCCACTCCAATTTCGGCAGTCCTGTTCTCGGCGTGGGGTGCCATAGGCCTGCCGACGAATGCAAGCAGTCCACACGCAACTTAAAGATGTGCCGTTAACATATTGGTGTTGCTCGTATCACTCAATTGCCGTGCCAGTTTCGGCCCCGTGTTAGCCCCGTGCCAGCCCATTGCCTGCCCAGTTACAAGACACGCGCCGTGCAAGGACGGGCCGCGCCTTTCGGACGCCTTCTTGAGCGAAGAGATGCCACATCGTCGATGATCTTCCATGCGGCGACAGGGCTGGCTCATCGCGACGGGTTCGCGATGATAGTGGCCTGACACAGGGCCTGCTGGTCCGTCGTGCTCGCCGCGTCGTCATCGGTCTCTCTCTCTCCTCATCGTCAGTCTCGCGCCTTCTCGGGGACGCCCGTTGCCTTTTCTCGTTATTGTCTCGGTTGCCTGTTTCGCTGGTGCGGTATCGATCCGCGTCGTTGACCCGATTGTCCCGGAAATGGCTCGAGACTGGGCGGTGTCGCCAGCCCTTATTGCGCTCATCGCAAGCGCATTTGCGTTCCCTTACGCTCTATCGCAGCCCATCCTCGGTCCGGTTGCCGACGCGGTTGGCAAGGCACGGGTGATCAAGATCGGACTTGCCGTGTTGACGATTGCGACGCTCGCAACGGCGCTGTCACCAACATTGGAATTGGTATTTGCAACGCGTATCATCGCGGGTGTCGCCGGTGGCGCGATCATACCCGTCGCGCTCGCAATGGTTGGCGACCGCGTCCCGCTTCATGAGCGCCAAATTGCGCTGTCGCATCTTCTGAGCGCGATGCTCGTGGCCCAGCTGGTCAGCTTGATTGGGTCGGGTTGGATTGCAAGTTTGTTCGGATGGCGCTGGGCGATGGGGGCCGTTGCCATCATTTCCCTGATCGCTTGGACCGGTGCTCTAATCGGCCTCGCACCCCGTCGGGTCGCGCGGGACAGCTTGAGCTTCGACAGCCTGAAAGACAGCTACCGGGACGTTTTCGCAAACCCGAAAGCGAAATTCTGTTACGCGGCGGTTTTTGCTGAAGGCATGCTCATTTTCGGCATTCTTCCGTTTATCGCGACAATGCTTGAGGCCCGCGGTGCCGGTGGCATTGCCGAGGCCGGGCTGGTGATTGCGGGTATGGGCATCGGTGGTCTGGCGTTCACGTTGACCCTCAAACATACACTCGCTCGGCTGGGTGGTATGTTTAACGTCATCCGATTGGGCGCCGTCGCGGTCGGTGTCGGTTTTGCGGGCGTCGCCATGCAGGGCACCTGGCCGTTTGAGATGGTCGCGTTCTCCGCTTTGGGGTTCGGCTTCTACGCTGTCCACAACGCCTTGCAGACGCAAGCGACGGAGCTGTCGTCAGAACATCGGGGGGCCGCCGTTGCTCTACACGCGTTCTTCTTCTTTCTGGGTCACGCCGCAGGACCGCCCATTTATTCGCTGAGCTTCCCGCTTCTCGGAGAATCTGGAACAGTCCTGATAGCGGGTATTAGTCTCTGTTTGGGTGCCTTATTTTTGGCGCATGCTCTCGAGACGCGGTCCTAATTGAACGATCGTAATTTGGATTTCGCCATTAGCTCAGACGCTGCTGAGATCAGCAACTGAAGCATGCGGAGTGCACGCAACACGTTGAGTACAATCAATTTTTACTGTTCTTGGCTGAGTACACAATTGGTTTAACGGGCACTTGCAAGCAAAATTCGTCTCAAACCCGAAGCGGGCCATAAAGGGAATATAGCGGAATTTCTGGATTAGCTGAGCGTCACGACCATGCTGAGTTTCAGCGATCAAAATTTGTTCGCCCGACCGAAGGGCCCAAAAGCTTCGAGCGCATGAAATCAGACGCACAACGGTCTTCGTCTCAGACACCAGCGCATCGCACGGGCGGTCGCGTTGCGCGCCTTACCTTGTGTTCGCTCACGGTCGCTGTCGGGCTTGCGAGCGGGCAACCGGTTGTCGCTGCGCC
>JBCBWG010000117.1:0-9825 GCA_039817205.1 Pseudomonadota bacterium | reverse complement strand
TCGCCTGTGGCGTTGGGGCTGTCGCGGCCGTGACGCGGCGCGAAGCAGCTGCTGGGTCCTGGTCCGTTCTCGCCGTCGGTGCTGCAACCACCCGGCGTTGCTCGGCACCGGGAACGGCAATCGTCGTCACCGCTGCGACGTGGGCGTCATCCGTTGTTGACGGAAGAGCGGAAGCGAGCGCCGCAAAACCAACCGCAATGCCGCCGGCTGCTACGAGTCTCAACATGATTTGCCCTCCAAGCACGTCCGTCGCGATCGACGAATGATCGCCTGCTCAATCGGCCCAGCGGGAGGCATCGCGTTCCAGTCGGTGGCAATTCACCAACGCGGTTGGCCCTAGGTTGCTGAGTCCATCACTCATAGCCTCACGAGGGCCACAATTGAAAGTGCGTCGGCAACGCGGAAGGGGAGGAAATTTTGCGGCATGCCTGAGATCTGCCGCCGCAAAGGCGCGTGCTCCTGCCTCGTTTCGACATCTCTACCGGTAGACCAAGAAGATCGGTGCGCGGACTCTCACGATGAACCGGTCCTTTTAAGTCCTCGAAACACAAACGTTTCCGCGCAGAATTATCCACACCTGTGGATGACCGGTGGTCGATCTCGGCGCTGTAATTCCGCCACACTTGTGGCAGCTCACCGCGCAAGCGGCGACGGGCAAAGGATTTAATCTCCGCGAATCGCCTATCCGGATCGAGTGAGGCAGGGGCGTTTTCGTTGTGCTTTCCACAGTATCCCGTCTGTTTGTCCACCGATGTTGATAACGCTGATAAGCGGCAGCGTTGCGCACAACTCGAGACAGACCATGCCGGATCGGAGTCCGATCCGATGTTGCGACCGACGCTCAAGATCGCAGCTACTTTTGGGGAAGTGGCTGAAGCTCCGATTTGGGCTCCGTGATCCAACTGTTGCAGCGTGAAAGCTGCTCTGCATGTGGGCCGTTCCTCCGACCGAAAAGACATGTCCCCGTGCCCTTCGCAGTCGCGTTCTGAAGGGTGCCAAATGGGAGAGGACAAATGCGACATGCACTGGGCGTTTTAGGCGTCCTGGCAGCCGGCGTGTTACTCGCCGTGTCGGCTGCGATGAACTGGCGTTTCGGGTTCTATTTGGGAACCACTGAAATCGATGGGTTCATCTATGGTTCCGCGAGTGCCGCTGCAGATTGTTTGAAGGCACTTATCCCGTTCTTCATTGTCGCTGCATGGCGAAACCGGATGTGGTCACAGATGGCCGCATCCGCCGTGGTCTGGCTTGTTGTCACTGCTTATTCTTTGACTTCAGCTTTGGGCCACGCCGCGTTGAACCGGCAGGATACAGCCGGGCAGCGTGCCGCTGAGGCGCAGAACTACGTCAACCTGCAATCGGATTTGCAACGCGCGAAGGAGCAACTCTCCTGGGTTCCGCAACACCGTCCGGCTGCAACTGTGCGTAGCGAAATCGCCGGTAAAGAAGCGCATCGCGCTTATGGATGGTCACGGAGCTGTGCCCGAGCCAATACTCGCTATCTGCAGAAATTCTGCGGTGAGTACACGGCGCTGAAGGCGGAGCTTGGTTCGGCTGAACAGGCTGCAAAGCTTGAGCAGCGGATTGCTGACACCCAGGCGTCGGTTGCGTCACTTAATGGGGCGGGCCAGAAGGCTGCAGACCCTCAAGCACAGATCCTCGCGAAACTGACGGGCTTCGTTGTTCCCGGCGTTTCGATCGAGGATGTCCAGACTGGTCTGGCCGTGTTCATCGCACTTCTTCTCGAAGTGGGATCCGGTCTCGGCCTGTATATCGCCTTCTCTGCATGGCGGGTTGTTGATCGTCGTGAGCCCACAGCTTTGGCACCTGCTGTCCAGACTTTGTCTGAGCGTGCTGGTGCGGCTGCCGAACCTGTGAGCCCTGTGACCAACGTGGCAGACGTCGTCGAGACGGCTGTGGTCGCAAATGACAATCCGACGGAAATGGGCAATGCCCGACTTGATGAAGACGCGACAGTGACCGCTGTTGCCGAGACCTCGAAGGAAAACGATGAAAAGCGTGACACCACACCAACGGCCGATAACGACGCAGTACATGTCGACGAATCTGTTGATGACGATCGGTCAGAGGTTCAGAAGTTCATCGCAGAACGGACCGTTGCCAGTGCCGGTAGTCGCGTAAATTCCTTTGTTCTCTTCAGCCAGTATCGCCAATGGGCGCAACAGCGTAATCTTCGCAGAATGAAGCATGGTGAGTTCAAGAGAGAATGCCGTGACAGCGGCTTGGTCATTGACCACGCTGCATCTGACAAAAGCGCTGCGGTTACCTTTCGGGGTATCGCACTGAAGGAACCGGTAGGGGATAAGACGTCGCCTGCCTTCGGCTCCAAAGCCGCCTGAAGTCAGGCGGCACGAACGAGGAAAAGGGTCGCTTCGGCGGCCCTTTTTTTGTGCGTGCTGCGATGTTCGATGCGCGTTATGGCGTTCGGGCCGTAAACTTGCGCGGGAGAAGGTGTGCGTGCCTATGGACCGTCTCGACCAAGAAAAAGCAGAGTTGAGAAAGAGCCTTCGGGCAAAGCGCGCCGAGGCACGCGCGAATTGGGCAGAGGCGCACCCGGACGCTTCAGCAGAAGATGTCATGCGCGAGCATCTCACGCGCGCGGGCCTCTGGCGCGACGAGGCCATTGTCGGCGTTTATCTGCCGATACGCAGCGAGCTTGATCCGGTCGCAATGGTTCGGGGTAGGGCGCGCGCGATGGCCCTACCGGTGATGGTCGAGAAAGACGCGCCGCTCGCCTTTCGCATTTGGCAGGACGGTGATCCGCTCGTTGCGCGCGCGTGGGGCATTCGTGAACCGGAGGCGACGGCGCCAGAGTGCGCGCCGGATATCGTGATCGTGCCGCTGCTCGGCGTTGATCGCCAGGGGTACCGGATCGGGTACGGTGGCGGCTTCTACGATCGCACACTCGCGAAACTCCGAGCAGCCAACACGAAATTGCTGGCGGTCGGCATTGGCTATGACGAACAGATTGTCGACAGCGTTCCTCGCGGTCCTTATGACGAGCCCGTTGATGCTATTCTCACGCCTGCCGGGTTGACGATGGTTGCGCCCGCTCAAAACTAAGCTCCCCGACCGCTTTTCAAGGCGCCACTCAGGACAAGACGACGGATCGAAATGCGCATTCTATTTATCGGCGATGTCGTCGGCCGGTCCGGGCGGCGGGCGGTTGAACAGCACCTGCCAACGTTGCGTCGACGCTATGCGATCGATTTCGTTGTCGTCAACGGCGAGAATGCAGCGGGTGGCTTCGGCATTACTGAGACAATCTATGAAGGTTTGCTGGATGCCGGTGCCGACGCGGTGACGCTTGGCAATCACGCATTCGACCAGCGTGAAGCACTCGTGTTCATTGAACGCGCCGAGCGCCTCATTCGACCGTTGAACTACCCACCGGAGACGCCTGGCCGGGGCGCTGCCATGGTGCGGGCGCAGAACGGCTGCGATGTCCTCGTCGTCAATGTCATGGGCCGGGTTTTCATGCCGCATGTCGACTGCCCGTTTCGTGCGGTGGACCGCGAACTCGAGGCCTGTCAGCTCCGCTCTGGCGCCGACGTCATTCTCATTGATTTCCATGCCGAGGCGACGAGCGAGAAGCAGGCGCTCGGGCATCACCTCGATGGACGCGTCACGGCGGTTCTTGGCACCCACACGCACACACCCACCGCTGATGATCGGGTCTTGAAGGGGGGCACCGCGTTCCAATCGGATGTTGGCATGACGGGCGACTACGACACCGTGATCGGTATGAAATTGCCAGAACCCATTTCGCGCTTTCTGACGTCGTTCCGCAGCGATCGCTTCTCACCGGGCGAGGGCGAGGCAACCGTTTGCGGCATCGCAATCGAGACCGATGATGCCACCGGGCTTGCAACGCGGGTTGGCGCCGTGCGCGTTGGTGGTGACCTCACGGAGCAGTGGCCGTTCTGGGACGAGGGCGGGAGCTGAAGCGGACCGGCTCGAACTTTATTTGTGCCGACAATCGCGTTAGGGAACGAGACGATCGAACGGAAAAGGCACGGACGACGATGGCAGGCCATTCGCAATTTAAAAACATCATGCACCGCAAGGGGCGCCAGGATAAATTGCGCTCGAAGCTGTTCTCGAAACTGGCCCGCGAGATCACCGTTGCCGCCAAACTTGGGACGCCCGACCCGGCCATGAACCCGCGCTTGCGCCTGGCCGTGAACAACGCGAAAGCGCAGTCCATGCCCAAGGACAACATCGAGCGCGCGATCAAAAAGGCATCGGGCGGCGACGATGAGAACTACGAAGAAATTCGCTACGAGGGCTACGCATCGGGCGGTGTCGCCGTCATCGTCGAGGCGTTGACCGACAATAGAAACCGCACGGGTGGTGCTGTCCGGTCCGCTTTCACCAAACACGGCGGCAATCTCGGCGCGACGGGCGCGGTCAGCCATATGTTCGATCGTATCGGCGAGATCGTCTATCCGGCAGAGGCCGGCACAGCTGAAGCTGTTCTGGAAGCGGCGATCGAAGCGGGTGCTGAGGACGTGGAATCGGCCGAGAGCGGACACACGATTGTCTGTGCGTTTGAGGATATCGGGAGTGTCTCCAGCGCGCTCGAAGCAGCTTTAGGCGGAGCTGAAAGCGTCAAGACGATTTGGCGGCCGAACCTCATGAACCCGGTCGATGCCGACGGCGCTGAATCGGTCATGAAACTAATTGCGACGCTCGAAGACGACGACGATGTCCAGAACGTTTATGCAAACTTCGACGTCGACGAAGAAACGCTCGCGAAGCTGACCGCCGCCTGAAGCCCGGGCGCCATCGCAAAGTGCTGAACGTGACTTAGCAGACCGAGCGAGCCGGGCGTTCGGCGACGAACGCGCGCATCGGGCGAGGGATGCTGTTCCGACCCATCCAGCCGAAATCCGTTGCAAACAACAGGCCGTCTTCTGATAGGTTCTGCAACGCGCGTGCGAGCCCGCTCGGGACCGTCGTGATCTCGGGTGCGGTTGCGACGAACGCGGTGATCTCGCGCCCCGACATGCCACTGCTCTTCGTCGCACTGCGCCGTGTGAACGGGCTTTCAGAGGCGCGACGCATCAGCCGGAGATAATCGCGACGCGTGGTCCAATACTGGAGCACACGCTGAGCGAAACGCTTCCGGTAAAATGCCTTACAGAGGCGGTTCCGTTCTACGACACTCGCGCACACCAGAAAGTACTGGAAATCTCGGTATGCAATTTTGAAGCGTCTCGGACGGGACCGCGAATCGTAGCCATCACGAGGCACGGTGATCGGGCGGTTTTTCAAGCAACGCAACGCAAGTCGGTAATCAAGCTCAGGCACGTCCGCGGAGCCATCGGGCGCAGCAACGGTGACGATCAGATCTCCGGAGAATTCGGATGGCGTAAACGTGTCGACCTCACCGGCATTCTCTAAAATCGCTGCGTTTATCGTGCTGGAATAGATGACGATCCCGCCTGCGATCAGAAATACCGGCAACAGAATGACGAGCGCGAAAAGGCCCCAGCTCTTCACGTCGAACGTTGCCGTCGTGGGCCGTCGATCGGTCCGCTGCGACTCGTATTTTCGGGAGCGATGGCCGCGTGTTCCGAATGACATTGGAGTGTTGCTTATGCGCTCTGGCGGTAAAAAGATCCGGGCCGGTCTCTATAATGCCCCGTTGAAATACCGTTAGATTGTTTTGTTTTAAGAAGTCTGAAGGACTTTGGCGCATTCGGCTCAAAAGCCCGTGGCTTTGGCCGCTCATCTGACCGGGGCGAGACGGAAAAAAAGGAGCCGTTCAGGATTTCGGTTCGTGACGCGTCGCGACGAATCAAGGCGTCGTTGGGAGATGGACCGACATCCCCCCCGCATTATTGGTATTGATCCAGGCCTTCGACACACGGGCTGGGGGATTATCTCGACTGACGGAACGCGCCTTTCATATGTGGGTTCCGGCCGCATTTCTGCGCCGTCTGCCGATCCGCTTTCCGTACGCTTAAACACGATCTTTCAAGAGTTGACAGCCGTTCTGCGACAGTTTCGACCGGATGAAGCAGCCGTTGAAGAAACATTCGTCAATGACAATGCGCGTGCAACTTTAAAGCTTGGCCAGGCGCGCGGGATCGCCGTTCTCGCGCCAGCTCAGCTCGGCCTCGCCGTTGGCGAATACGCACCCAACCTGATCAAAAAAGCGGTTGTTGGAGCGGGGCATGCGGACAAGCGGCAGATCCAGGCGATGATTGGTTTTCTGCTCCCGAAGGCGCACGTGCAAAGTGCCGATGAGGCGGACGCGTTAGCAATTGCGATTTGTCACGCCAATCATCGCAAGGCGGCACAGCAGATCGCCCGGTTGAAAGCAGCTGGATAGGACGACGAAGCGGTTGTCGCTCACGGGAATGATCGCGTTGATACGATAACCGCGGCGGCAAATTCGGGCGACCGGTGGAGCACGACCCATGATTGGCAAACTCAAGGGCATTGTTGATGCAATCGGCGAAAGCCACTGCATTGTCGATGTTCATGGTGTTGGATACGAGGTGCAGGCCTCAGCCCGGGCGTTGCGTCAGATGCAGCTCGGTGAGCCGGTGTCCCTCACGATCGACACGCACGTGCGCGAAGACGCGATCCGGCTCTATGGTTTTGCAAGCGAGATTGAGCGAACGTGGTTTCGCACGTTGCAAAACGTTCAAGGTGTGGGCGCCAAAGTCGCGCTCGCCTGTCTCGGTGTTTTGAGCCCGTCCGAACTTGCAAACGCGATTGCGCTTGGCGACTGGTCGTCGATTGAGCGGACGCCCGGCGTTGGAAAAAAGCTCGCGCAACGGATCGCAGCTGAACTGAAAGACAAAGCTCCGGCGCTCGCCGTCGGTGACCTTGGCGCGGCAACTCCTGTCGCTGGAGCGAGTGCCACTGTTTCGTCGGTGCCGAGTGCGGCGGCATCCGCTGAGGCGATCTCCGCCCTCACAAACCTCGGGTATCAGCCTGTTCAAGCTGGCCAAGCGGTGGCGGTTGCGATCAAAGAGCTTGGCGACGAAGCGGATACGGCAGCGCTGATCCGGCGTGGCCTCAAAGAGTTGGCGCGCTAAGCCGCTTCGATCAGTCTCGCGAAGTGCACGGACGTATCGCCGTAGGTGCGTGTGTCGAAGCACTCACACGTGTCGGGCCAGGCAACTATGACGCCCTTCCGTTCTTCAAGTACGATGATGGCGCCAGCAGCAAGCCAGCCGCCACCAATGACCGCTGTAAGAGCTTTCTCGCCGAGCCCTTGGCCGTAGGGTGGATCGAGGAATACGAGATTATACGGCTGGCCGCGCGGGCGAGGACCGATATCGGTTGCATCCCGTTTCAAAATGCGGGTCTGCCCGGCGAGCGCAAAACGCGCGGTGTTTTCGCGGATCGCGGCGCGCGCGTCCATGCCAGTCTCAACGAAGATGACGCTCTCTGCGCCGCGTGAAAGCGCCTCAAATCCAAGCGCGCCGCTGCCTGCAAATAAATCGATGACACGCGCGGCGTGGAGACTGAAATCGTCCAATCCGTGCTCAAGAATGTTGAAGAGCGATTGGCGCACGCGGTCGGATGTCGGTCGCGTCTCGCGTCCGTCCGGCGCGGTGATTTCGCGTCCTTTCAATCGTCCGGCAACGATCCGCATTGATGATCTCCAACACGATCTCACAAGAGCGACTATGCCTCGAGCTCGGCGCGGACGACTTCGAACTTGTGGTCAAGGTGCGAGCGGAGGATACGGGCAAGCGTCTTTGCTTTGCGTTTGCTGAGCGCGTCGAGGATCTCACCATGTTCGTTCACGGCCTGGGTCCAACGCGTGTCGGACATGTTTGCGCGGTAACGGGCGAGGCGCATGCGGGTCGCAAGCTGCGTGTAGTGCTCGACGAGGACGGGATTTCGCGCACCCGCCAAGATGGCTTCGTGGATCAAACGGTTGACTTGAAAATAGGGCCCGAGTTCACGCATCTCATAGTAGCGGATCATTTCCATGTGGAGCGCCTCGACGTGGTCGATTTCGCCATCGCCCATGTGCTCGGCGGCAAGCTCTCCAGCGAGTGCTTCGAGTGCACCCATCACAGGGAAGGCGGCTGCGAGATCGTCAACCGAGAGCTTCGTCACGGACGCGCCGCGGTTGGGCGTCATCTCGACGAGGCCTTCGCTTGCAAGTGATTTGATCGCCTCGCGTATCGGTGTGCGGGAAATGCCAAACCGCTCGCAAAGCGACTTTTCAGAGATGCGCTCGCCCGGTGCGAGGTCGCCGTCGAGGATCAACTTGCGAATGCGTGCGGCTGCCTCCTCGTGCAGGTTGCGTCGCCCGGCAAGATTGGGTGCGGCGGCGGTGTCGAACAAGGCGGTCATGATCGGTCTTGCACGGTTTTCGCGGCCATGACGGCGTCGCGGAGGATGCATGCCACGTGTTGCGGTTTGCGGTCGGTGCCGTCTGCGATCTGGTGGCGACATGAGAAGCCGTCCGCCGCGATGAGTGCATCACCGTCGGCAGCGCGGACGGCCGGGAACAGAGTGAGTTCGCCCATCGCCATCGACGTGTCGTGGGTCTCGGACTGGTAGCCGAATGCACCGGCCATGCCGCAACAACTTGAATCGATCGTCTTGACCTCAAGCCCATCCACGAGCCGCAAGGCGGAGGCAACAGGGCCGTCCGCGCCGAACGCTTTTTGGTGGCAGTGCGTATGGACATGGACCGTTTTCTTGAGGTGGCCGAGAGGCTGCGGCAGTCGTCCCGCCTCCGCCTCGCGCACGAGAAATTCCTCAATCAGAAACGCATTGTCGGCAATTGTTTTTGCGCAGTCGCCAAATCCGTATTGAAGAAATTCGTCGCGCATCGTCATGAGGCACGAGGGCTCGATGCCGACAATGACGCCGCCGGCTTCAACGTGTTCTCTCGCAGCATCAAACATGCGGCGCGCCTCCGTTTTCGCTTCGGTGACGAGACCGGCTGAGAGGTAGGTTCGGCCGCAGCAGAGCGGGCGGCGCCTGTCAGAACCGAGAACGCGGATCTTGTAGCCGAGCGTGCTCAAGAGCTCAGCGGTCGCTTCGAGGTTGTCGCCCTCATAGGCGGAATTGAAGCTGTCGGCGAGCAGTGCGACCTCGATTGGCTGGACGTGTCCTTGTGGCGTGTCGGAACGGTGGCGGCGCTTGAAGCGATCAAAACGCCAGGCCGGCAACGACCGTTTCGCCGAGATGCCGAGCGTGCGTTCCATCATGCGGGCAAGTGTTTGACTGCGATTGCGAAGGTTCAGCAGCGGTGCCAGAAACCGGGCGGCCGGCGCGTAGCGCGGGAGGTAGGCGACGAGGCGATCCCTGAGTGAAAGTCCGCGACGGCGGTTCGCTGCAGCCAGAACTTCGACTTTCATTTTCGCCATATCGACGCCGGTTGGGCATTCGCGTTTGCAGGCCTTGCACGAGACACAAAGCTTCATCGTTTCAAGCATGTCGTCTGAACCGAGCGCATCATCGCCAAGCTGGCCCGAGAGCGCGAGGCGCAGGGTGTTCGCGCGGCCGCGGGTCAGGTCGCGTTCGTTGCGTGTGACGCGATAACTTGGGCACATGGCGCCGCCCTGCAGTTTTCGGCAGGCGCCATTGTTGTTGCACATCTCAACGGCGCCCTGCAGGCCGGCCGCACCACCTGGATAACCGAGCGATTGCCAGTCAAACTCCGGCACCATCGGGCTTGCGTGATAGTCTGGCTTATAGCGAAAGAGCGTGCGATCGTTCATGCGGGGCGGGCGAACGATTTTGCCGGGATTGAGCGCACCCGTCGGGTCAAATCGATCCTTGATCGTCTCGAAAAGTTCGACCGTTTCGCGCCCG
>JBCBWG010000116.1:0-9886 GCA_039817205.1 Pseudomonadota bacterium | reverse complement strand
GATGGCAACGATGAAGCCGGCGCCGGCTGAGAGGCGCACTTCGCGGACGGGGAGGGCGTGCCCGTCGGGCGCACCGCGTCGCGTCGGGTCGGTCGTAAACGAGTACTGGGTCTTGGCCATGCAGACCGGCAAATGACCGTAGCCTTGAGCTTCCCAATCTTTCAGTTGTTGCCGGATCTTTGCATCGGCGACCACGTCATCGGCGCGGTAGATCTCTTTCGCGATGGTCTCGATTTTTGAGAACAAGTCGAGGTCATCCCCGTAAAGCGGCTTGAAGTCGGCGGTGTCGCCGTCAATCAACTCGACGACTTTACGCGCCGTCCCTTCGATCCCCTCGCCGCCTTTCGCCCAGTGGTAATTCACTTCGGCCGGTGCGCCTTGCTCCTCGGCGTAGGCCTTCAATGCTGCGATCTCGGCATCGGTATCAGTATAAAAATGGTTGATACCAACCACGACCGGCACGCCAAACTTTTTCAGGTTTTCAAGATGGCGACCAAGGTTGGCGCAGCCCGCTTTCACCGCCTCGACGTTTTCGGCGCCAAGGTCATCTTTTGCGACGCCCCCGTTCATTTTCATCGCGCGCACGGTGGCGACCAGGACGACGGCGCTCGGCGCAATGCCAGCTTTGCGGCATTTGATATTGAAGAATTTCTCCGCACCGAGATCGGCGCCGAACCCGGCTTCGGTCACAACGTAGTCAGCGAGTTTCAGCGCAGCCTTGGTCGCGACCACAGAGTTACAGCCGTGCGCGATGTTGGCGAACGGGCCGCCGTGCACGAAAGCTGGGTTATTCTCCAGCGTCTGCACGAGGTTTGGCTGCATCGCGTCTTTCAGGAGCACGGCCATCGCCCCTTCAGCTTTGATGTCCCGGCAATAAACGGGCGTACGATCGCGACGGTAGGCGACGATGATATCGCCAAGACGCGTCTCAAGATCATCGAGATCGGAGGCAAGACACAGGATTGCCATCACTTCCGATGCGACCGTGATGTCAAAGCCAGCCTCGCGCGGGAACCCGTTCGCAACGCCGCCGAGCGACGCCGTGATCTGGCGCAAGGCGCGGTCGTTCATGTCCATCACACGACGCCAGACAATGCGTCGGACATCGATGTCCTGGGCGTTGCCCCAGTAGACGTGATTGTCGATCATCGCAGACAGCAAGTTGTGCGCGGACGTTATGGCGTGAAAATCACCGGTAAAGTGGAGGTTCATCTCCTCCATCGGCACGACCTGCGCGTACCCGCCGCCAGCCGCGCCACCCTTCATGCCGAAGCACGGCCCGAGCGAGGCTTCACGAATGCAGATGGCAGCCTTCTTACCGATCCTGTTCAGGCCGTCACCGAGCCCGACCGTTGTCGTCGTCTTGCCTTCACCAGCGGGCGTCGGATTGATCGCTGTCACGAGCACAAGCTTGCCGTCGGGGCGACCCTCAAGCGATTTGATAAATTCGGCTGAGACTTTCGCCTTGTCATGGCCGTAGGGGAGCAGATGATCTTGCGAAATGCCAAGCGTTTCGCCGATTTTCTGGATCGGTTGTTTCGAGGCTTCGCGCGCAATCTCGATGTCGGTTTTTACGGCCATGTCGGTATCCGTGTTGGGCCCAACATCACGTGTGCGCGTTGGAGCTTTGAGGTCTTGGCAGGCTCAACGGTGTTCTGTCGCGCGCATCGATCAAGCAACAAGACTTTTGCTCAACCGCGGCGCACAGACCTCGCAGCCGAGAGCCCAGTGCAGAGTTCAGCCAAACGTCTTTCCGACTGCAACCCCGTTTTCAGCGGCGTAGTCTGCCGCAAGAACCTTGGCTTTCTCCCCACCGACACGAAGTCGCTTCAAAACGATCGAGCCGCCGCTTGCTGCGATCTCGATCCCGTCCTCCGACACGCCAAGCACGGTCCCAGGCACACCCTCTCCGGTGCCTTTCGCGCTGTCAAAGAAGTCGATCTTGGCCTCACCTAGCATCGACCACGCCCCCGGCGCAGGATTTGCTGCGCGGATGAGGTTGTAGATGTCATCAACCGATTTCGACCAATCGATCCGCGCCAGATCCTTCTTGAACCAGCTTTCATAGGAGCCGTCTGCGAGGCGCTGTTCGTGCTTGATCACGATACCGCTCTTCACAAGCTCGAGCCCCTCGATCATCGCGTCGACGCCCATCGGAAACAGCTTCTTGAAGTAGACATCGCCAAGCGTCTCATCGTCACCGATTTCGCACGTCTTCTGCAGCATGATCGGGCCTTCATCGAGACCATCGTCAGGCCAGAAAATCGTGAGCCCTGTCCGCTTTTTACCCATCGCGATGGGCCAGTTGATCGACGATGGCCCGCGATGGTGAGGGCAGATTGATGGATGGTATTGAAACGTGCCGTGCTTGGGCGCATCGCGAACCGCTTCCGGCACAAACAGGAGAACGTATGCCATCATGCAGACATCGGCGTTGAACGACTGCATGAGTTCAAGCGCCTCCTGCGTCTTCCAGGATGCCGGCTGATGCAGCGGGAGCCCGTTCTCGCGGGCTAAGTCTGCCAACGGATCGGTCGGTCGCCCCTCTTTCTCGGGCGCAGTGCACACAGCGACAACGTCCTCGCCGTTCTCCAGCAACCGCTCCAACACGGCGCGTCCGAACGCCTGCTGCCCATGAACGACGATCCGCATTTGGCCTCTCCCTTCTGCTGCACGTGGTCCCAGCGTCGGGACGACAGGTGGTTGTTTCATCGACGGTGCTCTGGTGATTGCGTCGCGTCGACTATCAAAACCTGATCTCATCGTAGATTTGATCGCCGTTGAAGCCCGCTTTGCCGCCGCACACGCTGAGTGTTTCATCGTCGCCGAGCAAACGCGGTCGCCAGCCGTTGGCCCGCTCGAAGATCTCGATGTGCCACATATCCTGAGCGACGAGGACATATGTTTCGAGAGCATCAATTGTCTTGTAGCTCGCGAGTTTACCGGTGCGATCATCGCGTTCCGTCGACGGGGAAAGCACCTCGAAGATGACGCACGGATGTTCGCGGAAGATGTCCGTCCGATCGCTTTCGGTACAGGTCATAAAGACATCGGGATAGAAAACATCCTCGGTCAGGTCCGTCTTAACGAGCAGCTTTTGCGTGTTGCTAAAAACCTCGCAGGGCAGCCGGACTTGGTTCCCGAGAAGTCTCACGAGATTACTGATGATCCGATTGTGCGAGGGACGCGACCCCGTCATCGCATAGATCACGCCGTTGACGAGTTCGTGCCGCCCGTCTTCTCCGTTCTCGAAAGCGAGATACTCGTCGAGCGTCACATACCTCGATTGGCGCAGCGCCTGTGCCATCTTTGGCTCCTGTCGCAACCTATTCCGCTGCTTGTTTGCGCACCGGCTCGGTCGCGGTTTTCACGCGCGCGAGGTCTTCGCCAGCATAGCCGAGGACCTCCGTCAGCACCTCGTCGGTGTGCTCCCCGAGAAGCGGCGACCGCTTAACTTCGGCCGGACTATCCGACATCTTGATCGGGCAACCGACAGTCAGATAGGAGCCGCGCTCCGGGTGATCGACCTCAACAATCGTGCCTGTCGCTTTCAAACCTTCGTCTTCCGCAATCTCTTTCATCGACAGGATTGGGCCGACCGGAATGTCGAGCGGATTGCAAATCTCCATCACCTCGAACTTGGTCTTGGTCATGGTCCATTGCTCGATGCGATCAAAGATTGCGTTGAGCTTATCGAGGCGCTCCGGCGGCGTCGCGTAGCCTGGTTGGGTCTTCCAGTCCGGCTCACCGATCACGTCGCAGATCTTCTCCCAGGCGGGGGCCTGCGTGATAAAATACGTGTACGCGTTGGGGTCCGTTTCCCATCCCTTGCATTTCAGGATGCGTCCCGGTTGGCCACCCCCGCTGTCATTCCCGGCGCGGGGCGTCGCCTCACCAAACGGAACGCCAGCGCCGAATTGGGAATATTCCTTAAGCGGTCCGGCATCGAGGCGCTGCTGGTCGCGGAGTTTCACGCGGCAGAGGTTCAGGACGCCGTCCTGCATGGCCGCAAGCACCTTCTGACCACGACCGGTTTTTTCGCGTTGGAAGAGCGCCGTGACAATTCCGAGCGCCAGATGCAGTCCCGTTCCACTGTCGCCGATCTGCGCGCCGGTCACCATCGGGATGCCATCGAGATCGCCCGTCGTCGATGCGGATCCACCCGCGCATTGCGCGACGTTCTCGTAGACCTTGCAATCTTCGTATTTGCCAGGGCCAAAGCCTTTGACCGAGGCCATGATCATGCGCGGGTTGAGCTCTTGAATTCGCTCCCAGCTGAAGCCCATGCGGTCCAGCGCGCCCGGTGCGAAGTTTTCGACGAGGACGTCACACTCTTTGACGAGCCGCTCAAGAACCTCTCGGCCCTCCGGCGTTTTGGTGTTGAGTGTGATCGAGCGCTTATTGTGGTTCAGCATCGTAAAATAGAGGCTGTCGGCGCCGGGCTTATCGACCAGCTGCTTGCGCGTCGCATCACCGACCCCGGGGCGCTCGACCTTGATGACGTCAGCGCCGAACCACGCGAGCAGCTGTGTGCAGGTGGGGCCTGACTGCACGTGCGTAAAGTCGAGGATTTTGACACCTTCGAGTGCTTTCATGGGAGGGCTCCGTTGGTTGGCTCAGGCGCGGCTTGCAAGCGCCGGAATATCCGGAAGGCGGCGGTAGATTTCTTCAAACGACAATGTGACGCCGAGGCTTTCGAGGGACATTGTTTTCGGTGGCTCTCGCACGTCGCGCACCCATTCGTTTGACCGTCTCTATTGCTCAACGCGGGGGCGCGGCTGCTCAACCCTTGCGTGCCTGCGGATACCGCTGCGGCGCCACAACCGACTGCGGATTCAGGCTACCAATATTGCCGCTTTCTTTGCCAGCGGCTGGATCGATGACCGCGTTGATCAACGTCGGTTTCCCGCTTTCAATCGCCTGGCGGGTGGCGCGGTTCAGTTCGTCCGGTGTCGTCACGTGCACACCGACCCCTCCGAATGCTTCCATCATCTGATCGTAACGCGCGTCCTTGACAAAGGTCGTGGTCGCCGGGTCCGCGCCACCTGACCAGTTCGTGTCATCGCCGCGATAAATACCGTTGTTGTTGAAGACCACCACGCACACGGGCAGGTCGTACCGAACGATCGTCTCGATCTCCATCCCGCAGAAGCCGAACGCGCTGTCACCTTCAACAGCAAGCACAGGGCAACCCGTCTCAACCGCGGCTGCGACGGCCGACCCCATCCCGATGCCCATGACGCCCCACGTTCCGACATCAACGCGCTTGCGAGGCCGGTAGATATCGATAATCGACCGCGCAAAGTCGAGCGTGTTAGCCCCCTCGTTGACGAGAACCGTTTCCGGATTGTCCTTGATGACAGCCTTCATAACACCGAGCGCAGAATGGTAGTCCATCGGGGTCGAATTGTTTTGTAAGCGCGCGCCCATCTTCTCGACGTTTGCCTGAACTTTTCTGCGGATGGCACCAGCCCACGCGTCATCGGGCTTTTGCCAGTTCGAACCCATGGCATCGGTCAAGGCTTCGACGCAGGAGCCGACGTCACCGACCAACGGCGCTGCGATCTCGACGTTGGAATCCATTTCCCGAGGGTCGATATCGATTTGGACAAACGCCTTCGGCGTCTCGCCCCATTGCCGCCCCTTACCGTGGCTGAGAAGCCAGTTCAGGCGCGCGCCGATCATCAGAACAACGTCGCTTTCTTTCAATACCATCGAGCGCGCCGCGGATGCGCATTGCGGGTGCGTATCTGGCAGCAACCCTTTGGCCATCGACATGGGCAAATAGGGGATCCCCGATGTTTCGACCAACTCACAGATGGCCTCGTCTGACTGGTCGTAGGCCGCGCCCTTGCCGAGAATGATCAGCGGTTTCTTCGCCGAAGCGAGAACGCCGATGGCACGCTTGATGGCGTCTTCCGATGGGCGTTGACGCGGCGCGGGATCGAGGACTTTGACAATCGATTTCTGCCCAGCGGCCGCGTCCATCGTCTGCGATAACAACGCACCGGGAATGTCGACGTAAACGCCCCCCGGTCGGCCAGACACAGCCGCGCGGATGGCGCGGGCAATGCCAATACCGATGTCCTCAGCATGAAGAATGCGGAAAGCAGCCTTACAGTGCGGTCGCGCAATCGCGAGCTGATCCATCTCCTCATAGTCGCCCTGCTGCAGATCAACGATCTCACGCTCAGACGAGCCGGAAATCTGGATCATCGGCCAGCAGTTGGTCGTCGCATTCGCAAGCGCCGTCAGGCCGTTGAGAAAGCCAGGCGCGGAGACCGTCATGCAGATGCCGGGCTTTTTGGTCAGGAAGCCCGCAACAGACGCCGCATAGCCCGCGTGTTGTTCATGGCGGAAAGACAATACGCGGAGACCCGACGCCTGCGCGAACCGGCCAAGGTCCGTAATCGGGATCCCTGGCACGTTATATATTGTCTCGACGCCGTTCGTCTTCAGAGCGTCAATCAGCAGATGGAAACCATCGGTCAGCGTCTCGGTCTTCGTCGCGGGGTCGGCATCCTGCATGCTGTCTTCTCCCTGCTTTCGTTCGGCAGTCGCATTCGTAATCGCGACGCCTCAGAATGAGTCACGCGCCCGCCGTTCGTCCCGCCATCGCTTTCGCAGAACCGCCGTCGCGCGCATTTAATGCGAAGTCTAAATCAACGTGTTCGGCCACATGGTCCCGAAGCCTCAACGTGTGATCGCGAACGAGGCGCTCAGCCAGCCCTGCATCGCGCGCGACGAGGGCTTCGATGATGTGCCGGTGATCAACCACCGACCGACGTGCGCGATCCCGTTCGAAAATCGTGCGCTGGCGTATCGCCTTCACGTGGACAAACAAATCGTCGGTCATTTGTCCGATCAACTTGCAACCTCCAAGCGCGATGATGGCCTGGTGAAATTGGATGTTCGCGTCAGAGTATTCGCCCATGCGCTGAGCCACTGCGTCGACGGCAAATGCGTCAACCAGATCGAAAAGCCGCGCGATTTGTTCGTCGGTTGCAGACGCCGTTGCAAGCCGCGCCGCCATGCCTTCGAGCGCAGCCCAGACCGTGATCATCTCGAGAATTTCGGTTTTCGTTTTTCGGACCACGAACACGCCGCGCCGGGGCACCACGTGCACGAGGCCTTCATGCTCGAGTTGCGCGATCGCCTCGCGGATCGGTGTCCTGGATATTCCGAACCGCTCAGACAGCGCGCGTTCGTCCAAACGCAAGTCCGCCGACTCGGAATAAATTTCGGCGTCGACGATCGCGGTCCGCAAGGCGCGGTAGGCCTGCGATTTCAGGCTGTCTGGGACAGCGAGTGGCGTGAGCTTAAGCGTCGACATGGGCTAAGGCGCCTCCGATCCGTGGCATGCCATATGCCAAAAATGAAAGCGACGCAAGGAAGGGCCGGGAAACCATTCAAGACAGGGCAACCATGCAAGACGGGGCAACCATGCGAGACGGGCCAACCATCGGAGCGCCTGTCGAGCCCGCAAGTGAGACCCCAAGATCGAGCCGATCATGGGAATGCGCGATGGCGACCGCCGTCGGCCTGCTTACGCCTTCGCCTGATCTGAACGGAGACGGCGATAGATCACATTGAAGACGGGGAGAAAGAGCAACAGAAGCGCCACGATCATGATCGGCCCGGCGTACGCGCGTGTGAAGAAGATCGAAGGATCGCCGCCACTGATCAGCAACGACTGCCGCAACGCCGGCTCAGCAAGTGGACCGAGCACAATTGCAAGAACAGCGGGTGCGAGCGGGTAATCAAGTTTCCGCATGAGGTAACCGACGATCCCGAAGCCGAGCATCAGCCAGAGATCAAACATCTCTTTTGTTGGCGCATAACCGCCAACGATACACAGCACCAAAACGAGTGGTGCGAGAATAGAAAGCGGTGTTTTCAAAACATAGATGAAAGCCGGGATCAGTAGAATGTTTAGAACGAGAGCAACGGCATTGGCCGCATAAAGCGACGCGGTTAAACCCCAGACGAATTCTTTGTTAGTATTAAAAAGCTCAGGTCCCGGCTCCAAGCCCCAGATGACCATGCCGCCCAAAAGAATGGCTGTGGTTGGCGAACCGGGGATCCCAAGGGTCAGCATCGGCAAGAGCGAGCCGGTGCTAGCTGCGTTGTTTGCCGCTTCCGGCGCAACAACGCCATCAACGCTCCCCTTACCGAATTTGTCACCCTCAGGCGACATCTGCTTGGCGATACCGTAGGCCATCAATGATCCGGGCGTCGCGCCTGCCGCTGGAAGGATGCCCACGAAATAACCGAGGAACGAACTCATCGTTGCCGGCTTCCAACTTCTTCCAATCTCGGCAAGGTTGCTGCGCGTACGCTTCCAGGTGAGCACGGCTTCGGAGAGCATGCTCCGTCCGCCAGCCTTAATATTCTCTTCGATCGTCCAGAGCATTTCGCCGATGCCGTAGATGCCGATCGCAAGAACGAGAAAATTAATGCCATTGAGAAAGCCCGGTTGCTCGCCGAAAATCATGCGTGGCTCGCCCGAGACAATGTCGAGACCAACAGTTGCAAGCACGAGACCGATACAGATTGACAAGAGGGTCTTCGCGAGATCATCGCCGCCGAGCCCGATGAACGTTGCGAAGGCGAGCAGCATGAGCGCGAACTCTTCCGGCGCTCCAAACTCCAGCGCAACTTTTGCAAGCGGTGGCGCAAAGAATGTGAACAGGATGACCGAGATCGTGCCGCCGACAAACGATGCAACGGCAGCAGCCGTCAGCGCTTTGTCGGCCATCCCAAGCTTGGCCAGCGGCCGCCCGTCAAACGTGGTGGCGACGGCCGTCGAAGCGCCGGGTATCCCGAGCATGATTGACGAGATCGCACCGCCATACATCGCCCCGTAATAGAGCGCTGCCAAAAAGATGATTGCGCCCGTTGGCGGCACGAGAAATGTCAGCGGCATCAAAATGGCAACGCCGTTGACAGAGCCAAGACCAGGCATGGCGCCAATAAACAAACCGAGCCCGCAGCCAAGAACAATCAGCGCCAGATTGGCTGGCTGGAATGCAACGAGGAAGCCATCCAGGAGAAGCTGTAAGATTTCAACCATTCAGGAGTGGCCTCTGGATCAGTAGAAGATGGGGAAGATGTAATTCTGGAAGAACAAATCGGTGATCCCCTTCGGCAAGGTGATCGTGAGAACGATTTCAAAAAATAGAAATGTTACGACCGGGGTCAGAACCACAAGTGCGGTCGTCAATACCCACGAATGCCCGCCGAAAATGCGAACATAAACGAAAAGAAAAATTGGTAGCGCTAAATACAATCCGATACCCGGCAGCCCGAGAAACCCGATGCCATCAATCAAGGCGACGGTCAGGATCAGAAGCCCGGCAACCGGAGCGACGCCAGCAAAGACGCCGGGTGAAAAGAACCGCTCGGTCGATTGCGCCACCGGTCCAATGCGCCGTACCCAGTTTGCAAAAATCCAAACGCATGACCCGAACATGACGGCGGACAGCCAAAACGGCCAGAACCCGCCACCCGGTCCCTCGTCTTCAATCCATCCAATGGGAAGCTTCGACGCTTCATACATGAAGTAGGCCGACATGGCTGCCATCAGCAGACACATCACGAGTTCAGCGACGCGGACGGTCATGACGGCTCCGGTCTGACAACGGGGCGAGTGCACATGTGACAAGGGTGGCCAGGAAAAGCGAGGGGACAAGCAATGAGACAAGCGATGGGACAGGCGATCTAACAGGCGCAGCAGGCAGCAGCGCAAGGGAGTGACGAGACGGCGTTCAACCGGCGTCGCCAGCGAACCAACGATCCCAGCGAACCAACGATCAATGATCTAAGATGAGGGTTGGCGCCACATGACTGCGTGCACCAACCCTATCGTTATCGTGTGAGATCAAAC
>JBCBWG010000115.1:0-9892 GCA_039817205.1 Pseudomonadota bacterium | reverse complement strand
CAGCGGCTACACCCGCAACACACAGCAACCGGGCGATGCCGACAAGGATACACGCGCCATGCTCGTTGGTCGCTGGAACATCTTCAATGGCGGCATCGACACGGCCCGCGTTCGCGAAGCACGTGCGCGCGCCAGCGAGGCTGCTGAAATCGCAGCAAACACGACGCGGATTGTCGAGCGCGAAACGCGCGTCTCATGGACAGCTTTGAAAGCGGCCCGCGTGCGTGTTCCAGAGTTGTCGCGGCAGCTCGATCTCGCACGCTCGACCCGCTCAACATACAACCGCCAGTACGATACGGGCATCCGCCGCCTCCTCGATTTGCTCGACGCACAGAGCGAGGTGTTCGTCGCCGACGCAGCACTGCAGACGGAGCGCCTCGTCAAAAAGTTCTCAGCCTATCGCGTGCTCGCCGCGACCGGGCGTCTCGTCAACGCACTTGGATTGGATCTGCCCTACGAGGCGGAAGCGGACCCGGTGCACTGGCGTGCCGACTCCTGGGGCTACCGCCTGTATCACCGCGACGAGGAACCAGCACCGCTGAAGTAGGGCCGCGTTGGCCGCGTCGAAATGCAATGAACTGAGACCCGGAGGGCGCCTGAAAGCGGGTGCCCTTCGCGGCGTTTGAAGCCGGAGCTGAACCTTGAGCCGACCGAGAGATCCCCTGTCCCATGCGCTGGTACTTCTTGCAGACGGGTTTGGCGTGCGCACCACAGAGGCTGCGATCACCGCGGGGATCGGTCTCGTTAACGGTCGCCTTCCGATCGAACACATCGAAATTGCAGGTGCCAACGCAGGGCTCGATGCGCGTTTGACCTCAGCCCGACTGAATACGCTCAAGCCCGACCACTGCCCCTTTCTGGCGGAAACGCACGACGGGGATTGGTGGCTCGTCCAGTCCATCGCACCGGGCGCAACGCGAAAGCAAAAGCCTCAGTTTCAGGTGGTGAGAGATCAAAGCCGCGGTGCCGCGGGAGGCGATCACACCCCAAACAACGCCGCACCCTTAGCCGAGGTCGTCGACGCTGACACGTTTGCCGCCAGCTACAGCGGGCGGACGGTGCGCGCCACGCCCCTTAAGAGCGCAGCGACACGGGACAAACGATCGGATGCTGCGGCAAAACCAACGGAGCAGAATTGGTTCCTCTCGGCTTTTCGCGAGAGCACGCCGATCTACGCACAAGCCATCGCCGCGACCGTCGCCGTCAACTTGCTCGCACTTGCGATCCCACTTTTCTCGATGAACGTCTACGACCGCGTAATCCCTAACGCGGCAGAGGCGACGCTCTGGGCGCTCGGAATTGGCGTTGCGATCGCGATCGTATTTGAGCTCACAATCCGAACGCTGCGGGCCATGTTCGTCGATGTCGCAAGCCGCCGTGCTGACGTGCGCCTGAGCAACATGATCTATGCTCGGCTGCTCGGCGCGCGCGCGGAACGCCAGCCGTCGTCTGTCGGCGTGCGGGCCAACACCATGCGCGAGTTCGAAACGCTCCGCGAGTTTTTCACATCGGCCACCCTGACAGCCTTCGGCGATCTCCCATTTTTGGTTTTGTTTGTCGGCGTTATCTACATCGTCGCGGGTAACCTTGCGTTCCTCGTTCTCGGCGCAATACCGATCCTGTTGCTCGTCGGCTGGATCACGCAGCGCGCGCTTGCCAACCTGATGCAAGACGCGTTTCGCGAAGCCGCCCAAAAGCAGGCGGTCGTCGTCGAAACGCTTTACGGCATGGACACACTGAAGGCGTCCGGCGCTGAGACTTGGGCTGCGCGGAAGTGGGAAAATGCGGTCGCCGAACAGGTGCGAACCGGTCTCAAGATCAAGCAGGTCACGAACCTCGGCCAACACATCATTCAGGCGGGGCAGACGCTATTGCAAATCGCGATGGTTGTTTGCGGTTACTACATGGTTGTCGCCGGTGACCTGACCATGGGCGCGATGATTGCGGCAACCATTCTGTCCGGTCGCGCCGTCGCCCCTCTCGTCCAAGCAGCGGGCCTACTCGTGCGCCTCAACCAAGCGCGGATGGCCTACCAATCGCTGACAGCAATCGTGACGCTGCCGCAAGAGCGCACCGCGGGGCAAGCGCTCGTATCGATGCCGACCATCAAAGGTGCAATCGATTTCGAAGATGCGGGCTTCATTTACGCAGAGGGCGCGCCGCCAGCCCTCAAGGCCGTTTCGTTTCGCGTGTCGCCCGGTGAGAAGATCGCGATCCTCGGCCCCATCGGCGGAGGTAAGTCGACCGCGCTGAAGCTCATCCAAGCGCATCAGGTGCCAGACGTCGGTCGGGTGCTCATCGATGGCATCCCAGCGCATCAAATACAGCCTGCTGATCTCCGGCGGAACGTCGGTTTCCTCTTGCAGGGCGCCGACCTGTTTCACGGAACCCTTCGCGAGAACATCGCACTCGGCGTTCCCGGGGCCCGCGACGACGACGTTCTGGTGGCCGCCCGTGCGTCCGGTGCGCTCGATTGGATGGTGCGACTGCCGGACGGTCTCGATACGTTGGTCCGCGAGCGCGGAGCCGGCCTCTCCAATGGACAGAAACAATCCGTGGCGCTTGCACGCGTGCTGCTCTCACGGCCATCGATCGTGCTCCTAGATGAGCCAACCAGCGACATGGACACGGGCACCGAAGCGCGTGTGCTGCAACGCCTGAAAGTGCATCTGGCCGATCGCACCCTGATTGTTGTCACGCACCGTCACGCGGCGCTTGAGCTTGTCGACCGGGTGATTGTGATCAACGGCGGTCGCAAAATCCATGACGGCCCAAAGGATGCGGTGCTCGCGGTTCTTCGAGGGGAAGGCGCGCCCGGAACCAAACAGAGTGCGACGCCCCCTCGCCAGGTCAAGGCACAACCAACACGCTCCGCGATTGCAGGCGGTGCACCAACGCGCGCCCGTCGCGCCGTTGAGCGCAAACCAATCGAAATACAGATCCCGCCACGACGGGAAGCCCAATGACGAGTAAAAAAGTGATGCGTACCTCTTCCAACAAAACCACGCTCGCCAGTTCAGCGACCAGTTCGACGACCAGTCCTGTTGCCGGTTCGGCGGCCAGTCCTGTGGCCAGTTCGTCCGTCCGGGCGGCCGACATGATTGGCAGCCCAACTGCGATTAGTTCGGACCTCCTCCGTCCATTGCCGGGGATCTGGAACGCCCTGCTCTTGAGCCTCGTGGCACTTGTGATCGGCTTTCTGCTTTGGGCGGCCTTTGCGACCGTTGAAGAGACCACCAAGGGTACGGGGCGCGTGATCCCGGCGAGCAAAATCCAGCTTGTCCAAAACCTCGAAGGCGGCATCATCCGCGCATTGCAGGTCAACGAAGGCCAGAGCGTTAGAGCGGGCGACGTGCTGCTACGGATTGACCCGACGCAAGCGGGCGCATCGCTCGGCGAGGCCAAGGAACGGATCGCAGGTCTCAGCGCCCTCGTCACCCGGTTGGCCGCCGAGGCGACAGGATCACCGCCAAATTTCGAAGACCAGCTCCGACGCGATCATCGGCGGTATGTTGAAGAGCAGCAGACGCTATATGAAACGCGACGACTTGAGTTCACAGCCGCGCAACGTGCGCTCCAATCCCTGGTGATGCAGCGCAAGCAAGAGCTCCGTGAACTGGATGCGAAGGTTGGAACGCTGACGCGGGCACTCACGCTCGCGAAATCCGAGCGCGATATCATCGCACCGATCGCAGCATCAGGCGCCGCCTCCAAAGCTGAGCTACTTGCGGTCGAAACCAAGGTCAACGAAACGGAAGGGGCGTTGGCTGCTGCAACGCTCGCCATTCCAAGGGTGAACGCTCAGCGCGATGAGGCAACCAACCGGCTCGAAGAGCACAGCGCAAAATTTCGCGCCGACGTCCTGCGCGAGTTGGCCAAAGCGCGTGTGGAATTGAGAGCGCTGACGGAAGCCAACCGGGGAACGGCTGACAAAGTGGACCGCACGATCGTCCGAGCGCCGGTGTCCGGCATCGTCAAGACGGTCCACGTCACAACCATCGGTCAAGTCGTGAAACCCGGCAGCGATCTTGTCGAGATCGTGCCGCGCGACGACACCCTTCTCGTTGAGGCCCGCGTGCGTCCGCGCGACATCGCTTTTTTGCGGCCGGGTCAAGCAGCGCTCGTGAAACTGACCGCCTACGATTTCTCACTGTTCGGCGGGCTCGACGGTGAGCTGACCCGCATCAGCGCCGACAGCATCACCGATGACAAGGGCGAGACCTTCTATCTCATCCAAGTACGCACGAAGGAGAGCCATATCGGCGACGCCCACGAGGATCTTCAGATCCTTCCCGGCATGGTGGCGGAGGTCGATATCATGACAGGGTCGCGGACGGTTCTGACCTACCTAACGAAACCGCTGACCCGCATGCGCGAGCGCGCGCTCACGGAGAGATAGCGGTGGCGTTGCCGACGCGTTGTGTCGGCTCCGACGGCTCCCGTTCACGATGCGATCGCTGTGCCCGGATGGACGCCGCCGATCGATGAAGTAATCTCGGCGGCAGCCCGCTTCACCATCGGGCCCAGTTCTCCGAGGCGATCCGGTCCCATGCGCGATGCCGGGCCAGTGATCGAAATCGCGGCGATCGCCTCGCCGTACTCATTGAAGATAGGGGCTGCGACCGCGCACATGCCCGCTTCGTGTTCTTCATTGTTGGTGGCCCAACCGCGCGAACGGATCGTCTTAACCTCATCAAACAAGCGTTTCGGATCGCGGATCGTTCGATCGGAGAACGTCTCCATCCCGTGTTGTTCGAGGACCCGTCGGACGTCTGCATCCGACATCGCCGACAGAAGGGCCTTACCAACGGCGAGCGCGTGCATGGGCCCACGCGATCCTGCTCGGTGAAAAGCGCGAACCGACTGATGGCTCTCGACTTGGCTGACGTAAACGGCCTCGCCGGTGTCTTCGATCGCAAGGTTGATCGATTCCCCGGACTGCTCCATGAGCGCGCGCATGATGCTGCGCCCGATATCGACCAGTTTTCGGTGGCGGAGAAACGCATTGCCGATCTCAAAAGCGCGCACGCCGATAAACCAGACGCCGCGTTCGTCATCGTGAGAAACGAAGCGGTGCGCCTCGAGCGTCATTAGAATCCTGTGCGCTGTTGACGCAGGCACGCCAGCTCTGAGCGCGATATCGGAAAGCGAGATGCCATCGACATCGGCAAGGATTTCCAAAAGTGAAAGCGAGCGATCCAGCCCCTTCGAGGGCGTCGCACTAGCCGGCGGTTGCGCCGCAGCATCGCTGCGCTTGCGTGGTCCGGCTGCCCGAGCCATTGCATGTTTCCTCGCGTAAACCGTTGAAACCAATGCGCCGAGAACGCGCTCGTCACGTCTTGCCCGTGAACGGACCGTAGCATTTGTTGCACCGCACACATAGGGGTGCCGGAACCAAAGACAAGAAGTGGAGTGGCACTGCAAAAATGACACGGATCGGGCCGCAAGCCAATATAAACCGGGCCTCTGCCCGTGAATCCAAATTTGGAAAGCCATTTTATTTTCTTGTCTTTGAGAGCCAGCATGCTACGGAGGTCGTACGCCACGTGCGGCCAGCTGAAGCCGCATTTGAACAATCGCCAACCCCGATGGGAGGAACGCATGCCAGGATTTAAGGGACTTGCGGTGCCAGGGCCGACCAACATGCCGTTTGAAATCCGCCAGGCGATGGATGTCGCCCTGGAGGACCACCGTGCCCCGGACTTCCCCGATTTCACCAAGCCCCTCTTTGAAGATTTGAAACAGGTTTTCAAAACAGAAACCGGGCATGTCTTTATCTTCCCGGGCTCCGGAACGGCTGGCTGGGAAAGCGCCATCGCCAACACACTTTCGGCCGGCGATCGCGTTCTCGGCTCATCCTTCGGCCAGTTCTCGTTCCTCTGGATCGACATGTGTCAGCGCTTCGGCCTCGAAGTCGACGCCATCCAAGTGCCTTGGGGTCAAGGTGTGCCGCTCGACACCTACCGCGCGCACCTCGAAGCCGACAAAGAGCACAATATTAAAGCCGTTCTCGTTTGCCAGAATGAGACCGCAACGGGTGTGACCAGCGACGTCGCGGGCGTCCGCGAGATCCTCGACGACCTCGGCCACCCGGCCCTGTTGTTTGTCGATGGTGTGAGTTCGGTTGCGTCGATCGACTTCCGCATGGACGAGTGGGGCGTCGACGTCATCGTATCGGGCTCGCAGAAGGGTTTCATGCTCCCGACCGGCCTCGCGATTGTCGGCGTGAGCCAGAAGGCAATCGAAGCTGGCAAAACAGCGACCATGCCGCGGTGCTTCTTGAGCTACGCCGACATGATCAAGACCAACGCGGACGGCTACTTCCCCTACACACCGGCGGCGACACTGCTGCGTGGCCTCCGAGCGTCAATTGACATGCTGATGGACGAAGGCCTTGAGAACGTTTTCGCCCGTCACCATCGGCTCGCCGAAGGTGTCCGTCGCGCAGTTCACGGTTGGGGCCTGTCACTCTGCGCCGAAGAGCCGAAGTGGTATTCGGACACAGTCAGCGCGATCGTTGTGCCTGAAGGGTACGACGCCAACGACGTAATCAAAACTGCCTTCTACCGTTACGACCTGTCCCTCGGCGCAGGCCTCTCGAAGGTAAACGGCAAAGTCTTCCGCATCGGCCACCTTGGATACCTGAACGAGCTGATGGTGCTCTCGTCACTGGGCGGCGCCGAACTCGCAATGCGCGATGTGGGCATCCCGTTTGAGGCCGGCGCCGGTGTTGGAGCAGCGGTCTGCTACTTCTCTGAGACGCGCGCAAAAACCGCTGATCTCCAAAAGGCAGCCTGACGAACGGCGAAGGACTATTTCCATGAAAATCTGCATTTTCGGCGCGGGCGCTGTTGGTGGGTATTTGGCGTCCGGTCTCTCCCAGTTGGACGATGTCGAGCTGTCACTGGTTGCCCGTGGTGCGCATCTCGCGGCCATCCAAGGCAACGGTCTGACGTTGCACATCGGCGGCGAGACGCGGGTCTCGCATCCGCGGGCCACGAACGACCCGACGGAACTGGGCGTCCAGGACTTTGTGATTGTCTGCCTCAAGTCCCACCAGGCTTGGCAGGCAGCCGAGCAAATCTCACCACTTCTCGGGCCCGACACAGCCGTCGTCACCTGCCAGAATGGTGTGCCCTGGTGGTACGCCCATGGCCTCGCGCCGGAATTCGAAAACCTCAGGCTTTCGAGCGTCGATGCCGACAACCGCCAGTGGGACACCATTGGTCCAGAGCGCGCGATCGGGTGCGTGGTTTATCCGGCCACCGAAATTTCGGAACCGGGCGTCATCCACCACACCTACGGCGACAAATTCGCCATTGGCGAACCGGATGGCAGCCTCAGCAAGCGTTGCGAGACGCTCAGCGATGCGCTGACAAGGGCTGGTTTCAAAGCGCCCGTGTTGGATGATATTCGCAGCGAAATCTGGCTGAAGCTGTGGGGTAATCTCTGCTTCAATCCGATCAGTGCGATCACGCGTCAGACGTTGGACATCGTCGCGACCGAGCCTTCGCTCCGGAAGCTCTCGCGCGATATGATGCTCGAAGCTCAGAAAATCGCTGAAGCTTATGGCTCATCATTCCGTGTCGACGTCGACCGCCGCATCAACGGTGCAGCCAAGGTCGGCGCCCATCGAACGTCCATGCTGCAGGATCTCGAAAGTGGTCGTGCGATGGAGATCGATGCACTGGTGACGGCGGTTCAAGAACTCGGCCGCCGCGTCGGCGCTGAAACGCCGAATATCGATGCGGTACTGGGGATCGTTCAGCATCTCGGCCTGGCGCTCAATCTTTACGAACCCATGGCGGCAATGCACGAGATGCAAACCGCGACGTCAATTGCGGCCGAATAAGGCGATCTGCGCCGGCGGCTGCGTGCACCGCCCAACATGTTCACAAAAGCTTATACAATAGCCGCGGCGGATTGGTCGAAACCGGTCCGCCGCAGCTATTTGAGCACAACCGAACGATCGCAAAACACGGACACGGATTTGGGGAGGCGAGCGATGACACGCATTGTGGCTTTGGACCGGGGAACGATCGGCCCGTCGGTGACTTTGACGAAGCCCGCCTTCGTACACGACTGGGTGGAATACGACCGCACCCGGCCGGACCAAGTCGTCGAGCGTCTCGCTGGCGCCGAAATCGCGGTCAGCAACAAAGTTCCAATCCGGCGTGCCGAGATCGAACAGCTGCCCGACCTCAAGGCCATCGTGATCCCGGCAACCGGTTACGACGCGTTCGATATTGCCGCGTGTAAAGAGCGCGGGATCACCGTCTCGAATGTGCGCGGGTACGCTGTGACGACGGTCCCCGAACACACGTTTTCCCTCATCTTCGCGCTCCGTCGCGGCATCGTCGGCTTTCGCCAAGATGTCATCGACGGCAAGTGGCAGGAAGCGGATCAGTTCTGCTTTTTCACGCATCCGATCCGCGATCTGGCACGCTCGACGATCGGGATCATCGGCGAAGGCTCAATCGGCCAGGGCGTCGCAACGATCGCACGCGCCCTTGGCATGACGGTCCTGTTCGCAGCCCACAAAGGCGTCAATGGCCTCGGGCCACTTTACACACCGTTCGACGAGGTGCTGGAGCGCGCCGACATTATCACATTGCACTGTCCGCTGCTTCCGGCGACCCGCGACCTGATTGCGATGCCGGAGTTTCGCCAGATGAAGCGTCAGCCACTGATTGTGAATTGCTCGCGCGGCGGGCTCGTCAACGAAGCCGATCTTGTCTCAGCGCTCAACGAGGGCTTCATCGCAGGCGCCGGTTTCGACTGCCTGACCAGCGAGCCACCGGCGCCCGACAATCCTCTGCTCGCCGTGCTCGATCGGCCCAACGTCATCGTCACCCCGCATGTTGCCTGGGCCAGCGATGAGGCGATGCAGACGCTCTGGGACCAGGTCGTGACGCACATCGAAAACTTCCACGCCGGAACCCCATCCAACGTGGTTGGGTGATCGAGGCGTGGCGCAGGGCACTGCACGTTCGCACCGTCCAAGATGCGGTCGGCGACTTAGCGTGCAACCCATCCGCCGTCGACGCGCAGACTAAGACCGGTCACCAAGCTTGAGGCGTCGCTTGCCAGAAACATAAGCGCGCCTGACAGGTCGGACGGCACCCCAAGACGACCAAGCGGTGTCATTCGGGTCAGCTCGCGTTTCATGGCAGCATCCCCGAACAGCGGTGCCGTCATCTCGGTCTCAAGGAACGTCGGCGCGATATCGTTGACGCGGATGCCGCGCGATCCCCACTCGACGGCCAGCGCGCGGGTCATGCCAACAACCGCGGTCTTTGTTGCATGATAGCTGAGGTTGCCGGAATAGGGCCCCCCGACATGGCCCCAGATCGATGAGATGTTGATGATGCTTCCTTGCCGAGCGTCGAGCATCTGTTTGCCAGCTTCACGGGCGCAAAGAAAAACGCCGGTCATGTTGACGTCAACGACACGCTGCCAGTCGTCGAGCGTGAGCTCCTCGCTTGGCCCCTTCGCAAGCGTGCCGGCGTTATTGACCAGGATCGCGACTGGCCCCAATGCACGATGGACCTCACCAAAAACACGCACCACCCTCGCTTCGTCCGTCACATTCATCTCAAAAGCCAACGCGTGACGTCCACCTGCGCGGATCTCTGCGGCCACCGCTTCCGCGCGACTGCCGTCCCTGTCAGTCACAGCGACGACGGCGCCAACTGAAGCAAGCGTTGCGGCCGCCAACTGGCCAATGCCCGTGCCGGCACCCGTTACTAGAGCCACGCGTCCATCCAGCCGGAAAAGGGCGAATGGATCGTTCGGTTTTGACGTTGAGGCTTGGGACATCGGCGTCTTCTCCCGGTGGTGGTTTCGCATCAGCCTACGCGAAAGCTCGTTTGCGCGTTCCAGCCCGCTTCAG
>JBCBWG010000114.1:0-9895 GCA_039817205.1 Pseudomonadota bacterium | reverse complement strand
ACCGACAGCGAGCAAGTAACGGGACGCCGTGAACTGTCATCAGAACCGGAACCAGTAGAGCCAAGACAGCCTTTGGTTTCTCGGCCGCCAGACCAGACGCCCAGTTCTGCCGGCGAGAGCGACGGCGACGCGACGGGGCCGACAACCGGGCGACAATCATGCGGCATCTTGGCCCAGCGCCGACGGATATCGATGACCTCATTCGGGCGACCGGATTGGATGCCCACGTTGTCCGCGCCACGCTGATCGATCTGGAACTTTCCAGGCAAATCCAACGCGTTGATGGCCGCGCCTTTGCACGCAAACCCTGACCGGCTTGCACAAACGAAGAGCAGCCTCACGACCGGTCGCCCTTGGCTCACGCCACAAAATTCCGTTGTTTGACATGAATGATGCGTTCGCACATGTTCCGCGGCGCTTCGGCCCGCTTTTCGGTCTCGCGAGAACCAATTCATCATCGGCGACCGTTTAAGACAGCGAACCCGACCCAATCAAAATCGGCGCTCGAACGCCGCCAAATCGGTTGATCATGAACGTTCTGATTGTCGAATCGGCCGCAAAGGCCAAAGCCATCAACAAGTACCTCGGCAAGGGCTACAAGGTCTTGGCCTCCTATGGCCACGTCCGTGACCTGCCGAGTAAAAACGGCTCCGTTGACCCCGACAATGACTTCGAAATGGTCTGGGATACGGACGCGCGGTCGAAGAAAGTGATCAAAGAGATCACGGACGCGGTCAAGTCCGCCGACAAAGTCATCCTCGCAACCGACCCCGACCGCGAAGGTGAGGCAATCTCCTGGCACCTGCTCGACATTCTCGAGAAGAACCGGGCGCTTAAAAAGGGTGTGCCGGTCGAGCGGGTGACCTTCAACGCGGTCACCAAACCAGCTGTGCTCGCAGCGCTCGAAGCACCGCGCGAAATCCATGGACCGCTGGTCGACGCCTACCTCGCGCGCCGCGCACTCGACTATCTCGTCGGTTTCACGCTCTCTCCGGTCCTTTGGCGAAAACTCCCCGGTGCACGCTCGGCGGGCCGCGTCCAGTCCGTGGCCTTACGCCTGGTCTGCGAGCGCGAGAATGAAATCGAGGCATTCCGGTCCGAGGAATATTGGACGGTCGAGGCGATCCTGAAGACGCCGAAGGGGGACGCGGTCAAAACGCGGCTTACGGCGATCAACGGTGCGACGCTCAAGCGGTTTGACCTGACGGATGGAGACAGCGCCAACGCGATCAAAGCAGCGATCGAGAAGAGCAACTTCCAGGTTGTTTCGGTTGAGACGAAGCCGACGCGGCGGAACCCAGCGCCACCGTTCACAACGTCAACCTTGCAACAGGAAGCTTCGCGAAAGCTCAACTTTTCCGCAAAACAGACGATGAACGTCGCGCAGCGGCTGTACGAAGGCATCGACATTGGGGGCGAGACGGTCGGGCTCATTACCTACATGCGAACCGACGGCGTCCAGATTATTCCGGAAGCGGTCGCATCGCTTCGGCAGATGGTCGAGAGCGAGTACGACAAGCGCTACGTCTCGCCGACGCCACGCGAATACAAAACGAAGGCCAAAAACGCCCAGGAGGCTCACGAAGCCGTCCGCCCAACCGACTTTTTTCGGCGCCCTAAAGACGTGTCTCGGTACCTCGATAACGAGCAGGCCGCGCTGTACGAACTGATTTGGAAGCGCGCGGTTGCGAGCCAAATGGCATCGGCTGAACTTGAACAAACCACGGCCGAGATTGAGATCAAAGGCCGCGACGGGAAGACGTACGGACTTCGCGCCACAGGCACCGTCGTCGCTTTCGACGGGTTCCTCAAACTCTACGAAGAAGGACGCGACGACAGCGACGACGAAAACAGTCGCCGTCTTCCGCCCATTGCGCAGGGCGACCACCTCACCGACGACAGCGTTTCGGCTGACCAACACTTTACGCAACCACCGCCGCGCTACACGGAAGCAACGCTCGTCAAACGCATGGAAGAGCTTGGCATCGGGCGCCCATCGACCTACGCGTCGACGCTCAGCGTGTTGCGCGACCGCGATTACGTGCGCCTCGACCAGAAACGCTTGATCCCCGAAGACAAAGGCCGTCTCGTCACGGCATTTCTCTCGTCGTTCTTCCAGCGCTACGTCCAGTACGACTTCACGGCGAGCCTCGAGGAACAGCTCGACAAAATCTCCGACGGCAAACTCGATTGGCAGCAAGTGCTCCGCGAGTTCTGGAAAGAGTTCAACGCCGCCATCGACGGGACGACGGAACTCCGCGTCTCGGACGTCCTCGAGGCGCTCAATGAAATCTTAGGCCCGGCGATCTTCCCACCCAAGGAAGACGGCGGCGACCCCCGAGGTTGCCCGGTCTGCGATAGCGGACGGCTGAGCCTGAAAACGGGCAAATTCGGTGCCTTCGTCGGCTGCTCGAACTATCCCGAATGTCGTTTCACGCGACAGTTTTCTGAGACGGGCGATCCGGACGCGAGTGCAATCAATCCGGACGGGAAGCTGCTCGGCGAAGATCCTGAAACGGGCGAAGCGGTGACGCTTCGGACCGGACGGTTCGGACCATACATTCAGCTCGGCGAACCCGTCGAGAAAGAGAAACCGAAGCGCGCATCAATCCCAAAGGGTGTCGAGATCGACAGTATCGATCTCGATCTTGCGCTCAAACTTCTGGCACTTCCCCGCCTCGTCGGCGAGCACCCGGAAACGAGTACACCGATCGAAGCGCGCTTTGGCCGCTACGGACCGGTCCTCGTCTACGACGGCAAGTTCACACCGCTCGAGACCAACGAAGACGTGTTTGAGATCGGCATCAACCGCGCCGTTACCGTCATCGCCGAAAAAGCTGCGTCCGGTGGCAAAGGCCGGTTTGGCGCCGCTGCGGCGAAGGTCTTGAAGGACCTCGGCGAGCACCCGGATGTTGGCGGTAAGATCGAGGTGATGGACGGCCGGTACGGACCATATGTGAAGCACGGCAAAATCAACGCGACGCTTCCGAAAGACAAAGAGCCGACCGACCTGACCGTTGAGGATGCCGTCAAGCTGATCGCAGACCGCGCCGAGAAGACGGGCAAGAAGGTCGGCGGCGCGGCAAAGAAAAAGGCACCAGCGAAGAAGGCTGGAGCCAAGAAGGCAGCTGCGAAGACGGCGACGACCAAAAAGGCCGCGGCAAAGAAAGCGCCGGCTAAGAAGAAAGCAGCCCAGAAGAAAAAGTCGGCATCGGCGGCCGAAAGTGACGCTTGATGTCCAGCCGGGCGCCAACTTCCAAGAAGTCCATCAAATCGCGCCGGACGCGCTCGGCCGGTGAACTTCCAACGCGCGACGAGATCATCGAATTTGTCTCGACGACGCAGCAGAGGGCGAGCAAGCGGGAGATCGCAAAAGCGTTCAATATCAAAGGTGCAGATCGCGTTGCACTCAAGGCGCTTCTTGCAGACATGACCGATGAAGGACTTCTGGCCGGCAAGAAGAAAGACCTGCGCGCAGCTGGTGTTCTGCCAACGGTCACGGTGCTCGATATCGTCGGAACCGATGCGGATGGCGAACTCATCGCCGAACCGGCCCAGTGGGACGATGGCGTCCGCCCACGCGGTCTGATGATCTCGTCCGGACGCGTCGCAGATAGCGCCAGTCGGAGAGGCTCAAGCGGTCGGGACACAGCGCTCGGCGAAGGGGATCGGGTTCTCGCGCGCATCACACCGATCCCAGACGAAGACCGCGATCCACCCGAGATTTCCTTCACAGCCCAACCGATGAAACGAATTGGGCGCGATCGAAAACGGATGCTCGGCATTTTTCGCCAAGCCCATCACGGCGGCGGCTTGATATCGCCCGTCGACAAAAAAGCCCGCGATGAGTGGCACGTCCGGCGCGAGGATTGCGGGGACGCGAGCGACGGCGATCTCGTCCGGTTTGATGTTGTGAGTGCGGGCCGCGCGGCCCAGCCTCAAGCGCGCGTCGCTGATGTTCTTGGTAACCCAAGCGATCAGCGCCAGATCAGCCTGATCGCTGTGCACGCACACGGCATCCCGGATCAGTTCCCGTCCGAGGTCATGGCTGAGGTCGATGACCTTCCGCAGTTGGAACGGTCGGGCCGCCGCGACCTGACTGGGCTCAATCTCGTCACGATCGATCCACCCGATGCCCGCGACCACGATGATGCGGTCCACGCCGAGCCAGACACGGCGGCTGACAACCCAGATGGTTTCATCGTGACCGTCGCAATTGCTGACGTTGCAGCCTACGTGCGCGCCGGCACACGGCTAGATCGGGAAGCGCGCAAACGCGGCAATTCCTGCTATTTCCCCGATCGCGTCGTCCCAATGCTGCCGGAGCTTATTTCGAACGATCTTTGCTCGCTGCGCGAAAAAGAACTCCGCCCTTGCCTCGCCGTTCGCATGCGGTTTTCAAAGACCGGCGCGAAACACGATCACACGTTTTCACGCGGCATGATGCGGTCGGCGGCGAAGCTCAGCTACGGTGAGGCGCAAGAAGCGTTTGATCGGATTGCGCTTGGTCGGGACATGCCAGGTCTCGACGAAGTTCTGAGCCCGCTCTGGCAAGCCTACGTTGCGGTGCGTGCCGCGCGCAAACAGAGAGCGCCGCTCGATCTAGATCTGCCGGAGCGCAAGATCATTCTCGATGAGACGGGGCACGTGTCTGACATCGTCGTGCCCGACCGGTTGGATGCCCACAAACTCATCGAAGAGTTCATGATCCAGGCGAACGTGGCGGCCGCCGAGACGCTCGAACGGGCGAAACTCCCGTGCGTCTATCGCGTGCATGACGCGCCATCGAAGGAGAAGCTGAAGGGGCTCCGCGATTTCCTCGAGACGCTCGGCATGAAGTTGCCAGCGCAGAACGTTTTGAAACCGGGCGATATCAATCGCATCCTGGAGAAGGCGAAGTCGTTGCCCGTTCCAGAGCTTGTCAGCGAGGTCGTGCTACGTTCGCAAAGCCAAGCCGAGTATGCGCTCGAAAACCTCGGCCATTTTGGTCTCAACCTGTCCCGCTACGCCCACTTTACCTCGCCCATCCGGCGGTACGCGGATCTCCTCGTGCACCGTGCGCTGATTACAGCTCTGAAACTCGGCGATGATGGGCTCGACATGCGAGAGGTCGATGGTCTGCCCGAAGTGGCGACAGCAATCTCGCAGACCGAGCGCCGGTCTATGACCGCTGAGCGCGAGACGACGGACCGCCTGGTCGCAGCCTTCCTGTCAGAAAAAATAGGCGCCAAGTTTCGTGGCCGCGTGTCGGGCGTTGTCCGATTTGGCTTGTTTGTCCGGCTCGATGATACGGGCGCCGATGGTTTTGTGCCGGCTGGAAGTCTTGGCGGGGCTGGTTGGTACGAACACGACGAAGAGCAGCATGCGCTGATTGATCGTGACTCACATCGCGGCTACCGGCTCGGCGACGCTGTAACGGTCAAGCTGCTTGAAGCGATCCCGGTTGCTGGCGCTTTGCGCTTCGAAGTTTTGAGCGAGCCCAACAAAATGCAGTTGGCACTGACCAAAGGGTATCGAGGCAGCCGGGCACCGAGGCTTGGTCGCGGACGACGTAATCGCGGCCGGGGTCGCTAACGGACCGGAAAGAGAGAGCACATGCCTGTTGCGATCAACCAGAGCGATCTTGATCCCGACGATCGTCCACCTGCGCCCGGGCTCCAACCACACCAGAAGAGCGACCGCGATTGGTGGCGGGCCATGCGGATCGGCTTTTCCAAACGTTGCCCGGCCTGTGGTCAGACGCACCTGTTTACAGGCTTCCTGACGGTCCGGGATCAGTGCAGCCATTGCGGGACGGAGTGGCATCACCATCGTGCCGACGATGCACCGCCCTACATCACCATGTTTATCACCGGCCATGTTCTGTTCGGCGGTCTGCTCGCGCTCGAAAAAGCGATGCAGCCACCAACCTGGGTCCATCTTGCGATCTGGATACCGCTGACCGTTCTGTTCAGCGCCTGGCTCTTGCCGCGCGTAAAGGGTGCCATCATTGGTCTGCAATGGGCGCATCGCATGCATGGTTTCGGCGATGGACATGATGAGGCATCAGACGCAACCTGATCGACGTCACAGCACCCTCTTCGGCCGCTGACGCAATCTGCGGGGTGACGCTGAAACGGCAAGTTGCTACCGGAGCTCACGATGACGCCGCGCGATGCTGCAACCATCTTGATTTATGAAGTGCGGAACGGAACGCCCCACATTTTCATGGGGCAGCGTCAGGCAAGTACCGTCTTCATGCCGAACCGCTTTGTTTTTCCCGGTGGACGGGTCGACCCGCTCGATGCAACCGCCGCAGACGTCGGCCAACCGCCGTCTGGCCACACGGTGTCGCTGCTTTGTGCAGACCTCAATGGGCATCGTCCTATCGACCAGGCCAAGGCGATCGCGATGGCAGCGGTCCGTGAAACCTTTGAAGAAGCCGGTCTCGTTTTTGGGCAACCGTCAAAGACGTCGCCCGACAAACTCATTGATGCCGCAAGGAAAGCAGGTGCGGTTGGTGAGAGCTGGCGCGCGTTCACAGCGCTTGGCGTGACGCCGGATGCAACGCCACTGACCTACTTTGCCCGCGCCATTACGCCTCCGGGCGAAACGCGCCGCTACGACACGCGGTTTTTCTGTGCCGAGCGACGACACGTTGCGTTCGCGACCGGCGAGAATGATGGCGAACTCGGCGATCTCAACTGGTATGCCCCGGACGCCATTTCAAATTTGAACGTCGCACCCATTACATCCCGTGTCTTGCGAGACTTCTTGGATTTGCACTGCGCAGCGGACCAATCCAAACTGCCGGTCAGCGTCCCGCTCTATCACAAGCAGGACGGTGCCTTTCGCCGCGATGTTCTCAGCGTCTAGGTCTTGGACGGCGATCCTTGGATAAGGATGCCACCGACAGCGGAGCGACGGCCAGACGCGCGAAGCGGGACAGAAACGACGATCCATTGTTTCAGCCGGCCGGTCTATTTCACTGTCAGTCTGCAAACAAATTCATCCAAAGAGCCGAGCGTCCACGCATAGAATTTCTCGACGACACGGCCTTGACTTCTTATCCGCGCGGCGTAATTTCCGGCGCCTGAGCCCATCGTTTCGCTGGCGCGAAGACCGACAACAAAGGTGATACCTGTGGCCAAACCCGTTACGCAAAAGATCAAACTCGTGTCGACCGCTGGGACGGGATTTTTCTATGTAACGAAGAAAAACCCACGGAACAGCACCGAGAAGTTCTCCTTCAAGAAGTACGATCCGGTCGCGCGTAAGCACGTCGAATTTAAAGAAGCGAAGATCAAATAGCGGTCGCCGATCCGATCAAAACGGACGGACGACGGCAGAGCCCGCTTGAAGCGAGGCTCGCACAAACATCCCATTGATTTTTGGAATTGCGGGTGAAGCTCACAGTTTAGCTCGGCAGCGGGGTAAGTTCCGAACCTGCCGCGAGCTTCACCCAATGCCGATGCGTGGATCAAAGAGGGCGAAGATCCAACCCCGGCAAATCCGACCCGAATTAACGGACCGGCCAGCGCTCAAGCGAAACCAGGAATTGCGGCGGACCCGGTACAGCTCAAACACTTCTCTCACGCCTTTGCAGGCGTCGCGTGATCATTTCTCCGAATTCAACAAATTGCAAGCGCTTGGTGCGATTAACTATTGACGCAGCAAGATTCATCTGAGCAGTCCCGCTGCCACGCTTTCAGGTGTCATGAGCATAACGTGAACGTATAAACGGTTGAACAATCAACGACATCGGTCAGCACAGACACATTGTGACGGCCCGTCACACAACCAGTATTCTTCTGGAGAATAAATATTTCGCCTGAACGTTGAAGTGAAATCGTGCCCAAAAACTGACCGCGGTTCAGTATGCACTGCGGGCATACCGGCTCGGTCCATCACGAACGGCTCAACTGTTTTGCCGCTCGATCGTTGAGCCGGATCCGGTGAAGAGCTCTTTGTGACGTCGTCCACCGAGAGCGATCACTTGAAGCCAATCCGATCAAGATGTCTGCAAATGTCAAGCCGCATCGGCAATCACGCAGTTTCGGCCAGCTCGTTTGGCCGCGTACAGAGCGTTATCGGCCCGCTTAAACAGTGTCTCCGGTGTATCGTCAGCGAATTCCAACACCGCGATCCCGACACTGGCCGTCACAGCCACGGCGCCATTTACGGGCGTCTGGAAAGGCGTGGCTTCGATCCGCTCGCGCAAGCGTTCCGCGATCAAGTAACCAGCTTCCAGGTCAGCGCCCGGCAACACGAGAACAAACTCCTCACCGCCAATTCGGCAGGCGAGATCAACACCGCGCGTGTTGGCCTTAAAGCGCTCGGCGAATTCCTTCAGCACGACATCACCAACATCGTGGCCGTACGTGTCGTTGAACGCTTTGAAATGGTCGATGTCCGCCACAACCAATGCCAAGTCTGAGCCGTCAGCCAACGCTCGGTTCATGAGCGCTTTCAGGTGCGTCTCAAGATATCGGCGGTTGTGTAATCCGGTCAGTGGATCGATCACAGCCGCCTCGACGCTCTCAACGAGGCGCGCGCGCAGGAAGTCCGTATGCCGCTTCCGGCGGATCTGAGTTCGGATGCGCGCCAACATCTCGTTGCGATCGATCGGGCGCATCAAGTAGTCGTTGATGCCGAGATCGAGTCCGCGGAGAAGCCGCGCCTCCTCGCCCGTCTCAACCAGCACGACAATTGGCAGATGCCGGATCGCGTCAACGGATCGAACCTGGCTGCAAAGGCGCAAGCCATCGGCATCGGAAAGACTAAGGCTAATGAGCGCGACATCAAAGTCGTGCTCCTTCATCAACTCGAGCGCCTGAGCAACGCTCGATTCCACAATCACGTCATGCGTCTTGCGAAGACCTTCGACAATCCGGGCAGCTGAGCGTTCGTGGTCATCGACCAAAAGGATGCGACCCGTTGCAGCCTCTGCTTCCTCTTGGGCGATCTGACGGGACGGTAAACCAAGCTGATTGCTGGTTTCAGCCCGCAGCTTCATTTCGTCGTTCAGGACTTTGAGGCGTGCGAGATTTTTCACGCGCGTAATCAATGCGAGATCGTCAACCGGCTTGGTCAGGAAATCATCAGCGCCCGCGTCGAGGCCTTGAAGTTTGTCTTGCGGTTGGTCGAGCGCTGTCACCATGACGACCGGCACATCAGCCGTGTTCGCCTCAGATTTCAGACGGCGACACACTTCAAAGCCGTCCATGCCCGGCATCATGACGTCGAGGAGGACCACATCGATCCGCTGCTCGGCGCAAATCTCCAGCGCCTCCTGACCGCTCTGGGCGGCGATCGTCTCGAAGTATTCCGCATGTAAGCGCGCTTCGAGCAGCTTGATGTTTGCCAGAATGTCGTCAACGACGAGAATTCGCGCGGTCATTACGCCGACCCTACTCCGCGCCGAAGCGCGCCCCACTCAACCTAAAATTTCGCGCCGCCCAATTGGGACGACCACCACGTTCCCTTAACTGCAGCCCACCCCGGTGCTCATGCGCTCAGTGCTCCCTCTTCCGTGGGGACACCGGCAAACCGCCGCACTGTGTCAATGAAATCTAAAACCGCGATTGGCTTTGAGATGTAGGCCTCGCAACCACCCTGACGAATGCGTTCCTCGTCGCCCTTCATGGCGAACGCGGTGACCGCAACGACTGGGATGTCGCACAGGTCTTCGTCTTCCTTGAGCCAACGCGTGACATCGAGGCCCGAGACCTCCGGCAGCTGGATATCCATTAAAATCAGAGCTGGCTTGTTGGCACGCGCGAGATCGAGCGCATCCATTCCGTTTCGCGTCTGGAGCGTACGGAAGCCATGGGCGACAAGGAGATCGTTGAAGAGCTTCATGTTAAGCTCGTTATCTTCAACGATCAGAACCTGCGGTCTATGGTCGGGTCCGGCC
>JBCBWG010000113.1:0-9916 GCA_039817205.1 Pseudomonadota bacterium | reverse complement strand
CGTGAAGCGGTGCTGGTTCCGGAGGCGATGATGGCTTTTTGAACATGGCTCTGACCCTGATTGGCGATACGGAATAGTCCGCCCGCTGCAGGGGTCATGCCAGCTTCAATGGTCGTTAGCCTTAAGCGCGCCAGCCGAGATCGTCTTTCGGCGGCCGAGCAACAGGGCTCAGTCCTCGAAGGCGAGGTCTTTCAACGTCGTTGGGCCATCGGTTGGGCAACTCGAAGTGCGGCCGGTCTGCGATCCGGGTTTCGGCGGATCGCCCGCGGCGAAACCGTCCAGCACGCGCTCAAGCAGCTCGGGCGTCAGGTCTTCGTAAGTGTCTTTCCAGATCTGGACCATCGGCGCGTTCGCGCACGAGCCGAGGCACTCGACTTCCTCCCAAGAGAACTGACCATCGGCGGAGAGCTCATGCGGGTTCTGCGCGATCCGGCGTTTGCAAACGGCTTTCAGGTCCTCTGACCCACGCAACATACACGGGGTTGTCCCGCACACCTGAACATGGGCCGCCTTACCCACGGGTGCGAGCTGAAACATCGTGTAGAACGTCGCGATCTCATAGGCTCGGATGTATGGCATATCCAACATATCAGACACATACCTGAGCGCTGGTTCGGGCAGCCAGCCGTCGTGCTGCTCCTGAGCGCGCCACAGCAGCGGGATAATCGCCGACGCCTGTTTGCCATCCGGGTACTTGGCGATCGTCTCGCGGGCCCAGGTCAGGTTTTCACCTGAAAACTCAAACGATGTGGGCTGTTCGGGATGCAGGCGGCGAACGGCCATAGGAGCCTCCAAGGCGATCTGATAGACGGCGGTTGCCCGACTTAAAGAGGGGCTAAGCGCGCCGGGCAACCGGCCAAGCCATGGCAATTCGTAGCAACGGTCGTGCGCTCGACTTCATTGACCTTCAACCAGCCGCGCGCATTCCCCGCCCAGTTCGTCGGATCAAGCATTGATTTCGGCCATCGAGCCCGGATATACCCGCGCATCGCCAGCCGGCGTGCGGCCCCGAGGGTCGGCCGCGTCGGCGAGGCACACGATCCAGGCCCGTCAGAATTCCGCGACGGATCGGGGTTTGTTCGGCGGCGTCTTTTCTGCTTTGACGTGATCAGGCCCGGATCGCGAGGATCGCCTTGCGAAACCGCCGCTGGACCAGTTCGCATTCGCGGGCGTGGTGGAATTGGTAGACACGCCAGATTTAGGTTCTGGTGGCGAAAGCCGTGGGGGTTCAAGTCCCTCCGCCCGCACCACACTGAGATTGACGCGCCGGGCTCAACGCTCAAGCCCCAGGTCGCGTGCGGTGAAGTTCGGTGGCGTGCATTGGCGGAAAACGCCACGCGCCACACATTGATTGGGATGGGATTGCACCAATGCAGGTGACGGAAACAAACGCCGACGGTCTCAAACGCGAGTTGGCGGTCATCCTGCCAGCCTCCGATCTGTCGGCGCGCGTCGATCAGCGGATCGACGAAATGAAGAACCGGGTGCAACTTAAGGGCTTTCGCAAGGGCAAGGTCCCGGCAACCCATTTGCGAAAAGTATTCGGTCGCTCCGTTATGGCTGAAGTGCTGCAAGAGGCCGTAGAAGAGACGACGCGCAAAGCTTTGGACGAGCGCGACGAACGCCCGGCGATGCAACCGAAGGTGGATTTGCCGGAGGACGAGGCGGAAATCGAGAACGTCATTGCAGGCAAGTCCGACCTCAAGTTTTCAATGGCTTACGAGATCCTGCCAAAGTTTGATCTGGTCGACTTGTCAACGCTGACGCTTGAAAAACTGACGGCCGACGTCGAGGACAAGGCCGTCGATGATGCCGTCTCCGAGATTGCAACCCGCAACGTCGCGTTCGAGCCGGCCGAGGACCGCGCGGCCGAAGAGGGTGATCGGGTCACCGTTGATTTCGTCGGCAAGATTGATGGCGAGGCGTTTGAAGGCGGCACGGCGGAAGACGTCCAAATCGTGCTCGGCCAGGGGAATTTTATTCCCGGGTTTGAAGACGGGCTCAGCGGCGCAAAGGCCGACGAAGAGCGGATCGTCACCGCAAACTTCCCCGAAGACTACCAGGCTGAAAACCTCGCGGGCAAAGCTGCTCAATTCGAATGCAAGGTCAAGGAAGTCGCGAGCCCAAAAACGCCCGAGATCAACGACGAGTTCGCGCAAACGCTCGGGACCGAAAATCTCGCGCAGCTTCGCGAGGCCGTTTCAACGCAAATCGGCTCCGAGTACGAACAGGTCAGCAGGGCCAAGTTGAAGCGCCAGCTCCTCGATCAGCTCGATGAGCGTCACACGTTCGAATTGCCACCCACCCTGGTCGATGCCGAGTTCGACGGGCTTTGGAGTGAGCTCCAGAAGCAAATGGAGCAGAATGGGAAGTCGTTCGCAGACGAAGATCAGGAGAAAACGGAAGACGAGACGCGCGCCGAATACAAAGGCCTAGCCGAGCGTCGCGTGCGGCTCGGTCTCGTGATTGGCGAGATCGGCGAGCAGGGCCAAATTGAGGTCACGCAAGACGAGCTTCGCCAAGCCCTCGTCCAGCAAACCCGCCAATTCCCGGGACAGGAAAAGCTTGTGTACGAATACTATGAGAAGACGCCCGGCGCGATTTCTCAGTTGCGGGCGCCAATCTTCGAGGAAAAGGTCGTCGACTACATTCTCAGCAAAGCCGATCCGGCGGAAAAGAAGGTGTCCGTTGAGGAGTTAACGACGCCGCTTGATGACGAGGACGATGCCACAGCCGCGCCGGCACCGGCGGTTTAGGTGGAGCCAAAGCCGGTCAGAGCCGGTCCTTCGGCAGGAGATCTGGTCGGCAGCCGAGGTTTCGCCGCGACCGTGACGCTCGGAGTGTCGAGATCATGCTGTGACCGCGTCATGTGACATGGCGCGCAAGAGACCTAGGCTGCGAACAAACGCAAAATGACTGAGCCGTTGAAACGAGAAAGAAAGCGCACACATGAGCGATCCCGTCGCACAGCTAACTGGTTCCTTCTGGCCAATGATCGTCGAGCAGACCTCGCGCGGTGAGCGCGGATACGATCTGCCATCGCGTCTCCTGAAGGAGCGCATCATCTTCGTGACCGGCCCGATCGAAGACAACATGGCCTCGTCGATCTGCATGCAGCTTCTCTATTTGGAAGCCGACAACCCCAAAAAAGAAATCTCCATGTACATCAACTCGCCTGGCGGCGTGGTGACCAGCGGGATGGCGATCTACGACACGATGCAGTTCATCAAACCGCCGGTTGCAACGCTTTGCATCGGTCAGGCCGCGTCCATGGGCTCGCTGTTGTTATGCGCAGGCGCCAAAGACATGCGCTACGCCCTAAAGAATGCGCGGATTATGCTGCACCAGCCGTCGGGCGGTTTTCAGGGGCAGGCCTCCGACATTGAGCGGCATGCCGAAGATATCGTGAAAATGAAGCGGCGCCTGAACGAGGTTTACGTTCATCACACGGGTAAGCCTTATGAGGAGATCGAGCGGACGCTGGATCGCGATTATTTCATGACGGCAGACGAATCCGCCGCATTCGGTCTGATCGACCGCGTGATGTCGAAGCGTGAAGAGTTTGAACTCGCCACCGGTGCTGACACGCCAGCATCGTCCTAACGAACGTGCGGCGGCTGACCGGTGTGGACACCGTCGGCCGCCCCCGTATTCGGTCTAATTCGTTCGGTGGAAACGATAGCGTGGACCGTTATCGATGTGGATGTGATTGTGGCGTCCGCTGTAGGTCCCCAGGCCACCCCGATGGTTGGCACGCAGGAAGTTCACAACTGCGCGGTATTTGCCTCTCGGCGGCTTGAAATCTGCCGCTCTACAACTTGCGTGGTATGAGCGTTTTCCAGATCCGCGGATCGTTGCACCGGGACGGTGTGTCGAGATAACACTCACGCGACCAAAACGCCGTTCAACCTTTGCCAGGATCGACTTCAGCGATGCTGGCAAACATGATCGTGATGCAGCCTCAACAGAAGGCGCCGTCGACGCCATGCCGAGAAATGCGCTCGCAACAAGCGCAATTCGTACGATATGTTGCATGTTGTACTCATGATTTTCATTTCTTTTTCAATGGCCTGGATGATCAAGTTTCCGCGGCCGCGGCGGAAGATCCTGACAGTTGCGGCATAAATTGGACACGAGGTCGCCAACAACGCGGGCAAAGAGGGGTATGCATTCGTGGATCGCCGTCCCTATCTGCAATAGGACCTTGATCAGATTTGCCGACGCATGCTCTGATCTGACATACGCACTGAGTTCGCATTGACCTCAAAATCAACTGCCGAGCGCTTAGGGACAACGAGCCACAGATTTAGCGCCCGCCAAGGTGGCAGCGATCTTGCGGGCGAGCGGGGAGCTGGCGACCGGATGTGTCGAGGCAAGACAAGACATTCGTGGACCCCTTCGTGGATCCGCTAGGCGAGATAGCAACTGACCGGAAAAAATCGATCGCATGGCCAGCCAAGAAAAAAACACCCTCTATTGTTCCTTCTGCGGGAAAAGCCAGCACGAAGTTCGCAAGCTCATTGCCGGCCCGACCGTGTTCATCTGCGATGAATGCGTCGAGCTTTGCATGGACATCATCCGCGAAGAGAACAAAAACACGCTCGTTAAGAGCCGCGATGGGGTGCCGACGCCCGAGGAAATCAAGACGGTTCTGGATGGCTATGTGATCGGCCAGGACCATGCCAAGCGCGTTCTTTCGGTTGCCGTGCACAACCACTACAAACGCTTGAACCATGCATCGCGGAACAACGACGTTGAGCTTCAGAAGTCTAACATTCTTCTGATTGGCCCAACCGGTTGCGGTAAGACACTGCTTGCACAGACGCTGGCCCGCATCCTCGATGTGCCGTTCACGATGGCGGACGCCACGACACTGACCGAGGCTGGTTACGTTGGCGAGGATGTCGAGAACATCATCCTGAAGCTGCTCCAAGCCGCTGATTACAACGTCGAGCGTGCGCAGCGCGGCATCGTCTACATCGATGAAGTCGATAAGATCAGCCGCAAGTCCGACAACCCATCCATCACGCGAGATGTGTCCGGTGAGGGTGTTCAGCAGGCGCTTCTGAAGATCATGGAAGGCACTGTTGCGAGTGTTCCGCCGCAAGGTGGCCGCAAGCATCCGCAGCAAGAGTTCCTTCAGGTCGACACAACGAATATCTTGTTCATCTGTGGTGGTGCGTTCGCCGGCCTCGACAAGATCATCGCGAACCGCGGCACCGGGACATCCATCGGCTTCGGCGCGACCGTCAAAGATGAAGAAGAACGTCGGACCGGCGAAATCCTCCGTGGTGTCGAGCCCGAGGATATGCTGCGGTTTGGCTTGATCCCCGAATTCATCGGCCGCCTTCCGGTTCTCGCCACGCTCGAAGATCTCGATGAAGAAGCGCTGGTCCAGATCCTGTCTGAACCGAAAAACGCGATCGTGAAGCAGTATCAGCGACTCTTCGAGATGGAAGACATCAAGCTGAGCTTCCCAATCGAAGCGCTCCGAGCGATCTCGCGGAAGGCGATCGACCGAAAAACCGGTGCACGCGGTCTGCGGTCGATTATGGAGGGCATCCTGCTTGATACGATGTTCGAGCTGCCCAGCCTGAAGGGCGTAGAAGAAGTCGTGATCGGTCCGGAAGTGGTTGAGGGCGGCGCACGTCCTCTGAAAATTTACTCGGACCGCGCGGCGGACGAGAGCTCCAGCGGAACCACGGCGTCCTAACAGGGCTCGCCTTCGTCAGTGAGAGTGCGGCAGCCCATGCGAGGCGGCCGTAATCATCATATATGCTGCGATCTTATTTCCGATCCGTGCTGATCGGGAGCGGCCACTGCCGCCTGTATTCTCAGGCGACCGTGGACCGTGAGTGGCTCATCGATCGGACGGCACATGGCCGATGGATTGGGCCACGACTTCTACGTGTGCCTCACGATTATTCCCGTCTTTTAGATCAGGGATCGCGTCACGGTTGCGGCTGAGAAGACACGGCCTTGGCGCAACGGCCACACTCGTTGTTTTTGCCAAGGCTTTGTGGGTGGATGCGGCGCGCCATCTGTCAAGAACCACTGACTTGTGACACCGTACCGATCTTGGAACGCGTAACGACCGTTCATATGTTGTTGCATCAGGCATCTCTACCGGTGTCGGCGGCAAGCCGAACTGGTCCTGCCCATTGTGAACTGTCACGTCGGACAACCCGAGTGGCGCACGATTTGACGGTATCTGACACGCCGAGGCGTCGCTCAAGCAGCGCCAACGCTTCAGACCTGTGTGGGTCGATCATGACGGGCAAATGAGACTGCTTGGGTGCGCGTTAAGTCTTTTCGGGACCACCAAGACGATGGCGGGATCTGAACCAGAGCGCGGACGAGGATTGGAACAAGACGATGGATTGGCGCCGTTTGGCATCGGCGCTATGCAGCGATTTGAACCAATGATTTGAGCAAAGGTGCTGGACGATCTGTCAGCACCAAAGGAGAGCAGATCATGAGCGATAAAACAGAGGCGCCGAAAGACTTGTTTCCGGTGCTGCCCCTCCGCGACATCGTCGTATTCCCGCACATGATCGTCCCGCTGTTCGTCGGCCGGGATAAATCGATCAATGCGCTCGAAGAGGTGATGCGATCCGAATCGCAGATCCTCTTGGCCGCACAAAAGAATGCTGGCGAAGACGATCCGAGCGCCGACGGCATCTACGAGGTTGGCACCCTTGCCAATGTTCTGCAGCTTCTGAAACTGCCTGATGGGACCGTGAAGGTGCTCGTCGAGGGCACGTCGCGTGCGCGGATCAACGGCTACGTCGAGAACGAAGCGTACTTTGAAGCCGATGTTGAAACGATCGAGGAAGAGCTTGGGCCGGAAGACGAGGTCGAAGCCCTGGCGCGGTCGGCCGTTTCGCAATTCGAGAGCTACGTCAAACTCAACAAGAAAATCTCGCCGGAAGTGCTCGGCACGATTGGTCAGATCGACGATTACTCAAAGCTCGCCGACACGATCGCATCCCACCTCGTCATCAAGATCGCCGACAAGCAGGAAATCCTTGAGACGCTTGTGATCTCCGAACGGCTTGAGCGCGTGTATGCGCTGATGGAAAGCGAGATCTCGGTTCTGCATGTCGAGAAGAAGATCCGCTCGCGCGTGAAGCGTCAGATGGAGAAGACGCAGCGCGAGTACTACCTCAACGAGCAGATGAAGGCGATCCAGAAAGAACTCGGCGACGGCGACGAGCGCGACGACATTTCCGAGTTTGAAGAAAAGATCCAGGCGACCAAGCTCACGAAGGAAGCCAACGAAAAGGCTATGGCTGAGCTGAAGAAGCTTCGCCAGATGAGCCCGATGTCGGCAGAAGCGACGGTTGTGCGCAACTACCTCGATTGGTTGTTGTCGATCCCGTGGGGCGTACGCGGTAAGGTCAAGAAAGACCTCAAGGAAGCCCAAGAGGTTCTCGATGCGGAGCACTATGGCCTTGATAAGGTCAAGGAACGCATCGTCGAATACCTGGCCGTGCAGAACCGGACCAATAAGCTAAAAGGTCCGATCCTTTGTCTCGTGGGACCACCAGGCGTTGGTAAGACGTCGCTTGGCAAGTCGATCGCAAACGCGACCGGCCGTGAGTTCGTGCGGATGTCACTCGGTGGTGTCCGCGACGAAGCTGAAATCCGCGGTCACCGTCGGACCTACATCGGATCAATGCCGGGTAAGGTCATTCAGTCGATGAAAAAGACGAAGCGCGTGAACCCGCTCTTCCTTCTCGATGAGATCGACAAGATGGGCCAGGACTTCCGTGGCGACCCGTCGTCGGCTTTGCTTGAGGTGCTCGACCCGGAACAGAACTCGACGTTTGCAGACCACTATCTCGAAGTGGATTACGATCTGTCGAACGTGATGTTCGTGACGACGGCGAACTCGATGAACATACCAGCGCCGCTGCTGGATCGAATGGAGATCATCCGCCTCGCTGGTTACACCGAGGACGAAAAAACGGAGATCGCAAAACGCCACCTGATCCCAGAGCAGCGCAAGGCCCACGGCCTTGAACTCGCCGAGTGGACGATTGAAGACGATGCGCTCCGTACCGTTGTCCGTCGCTACACGCGGGAGGCCGGTGTTCGGAGCCTTGAGCGCGAACTTGCGAAGCTCGCGCGGAAGGCCGTGAAGGAGATCCTCGCCAACGATGACGTGACAGCGATCACCGTCACCGAGGCCAACGTCGAAGACTTCCTTGGTGTGCCGAAGTACCGGTTTGGTGAAGCCGAAATGGACGATCAGGTTGGCGTGGTCACAGGCTTGGCCTGGACCGAGGTGGGTGGCGAGATCCTCACCATCGAGGGCGTCATGATGCCGGGCAAAGGCAAGATGACGGTCACCGGAAACTTGCGCGACGTGATGAAGGAATCGATTTCGGCGGCCAACGCTTATGTCCGCTCGCGCTCGATTGACTTCGGAATTGCACCGACGATGTTCGAGAACAAGGACATCCACGTGCACGTGCCTGAAGGTGCAACGCCGAAAGATGGTCCGTCGGCCGGCGTCGCAATGGTCACTGCGATCATCTCGGTGCTGACCGCGATCGAGGTCCACAAGGACGTGGCGATGACGGGCGAAATCACGTTGCGCGGTCGCGTCCTTCCCATCGGCGGCTTGAAGGAGAAGCTGCTTGCCGCACTGCGCGCTGGCATCAAAACGGTGCTCATCCCGGAAGAGAACGCAAAGGACCTCGCCGAGATCCCGGACAACGTGAAGAACGCGCTCGACATCATTCCGGTCGCACACATGGACGAGGTGCTGAAGCACGCGCTGGTCCGTCCGCCGGAACCGATTGAGTGGAATGAGGCAGCGGCTGCCGCGGCTGCTCAGACACGACCCGAGGATGCGGCCACGAAACCGGGTGTTACGGCGCACTAGGTTTCGCCTGCGTCAGTTTATTGATGGTTCTTGAGAGCCCGCGCGGATCAAACCGCGCGGGCTTTCTCGTGTGTGGCCGACCTCTGGTCGACTTCTGGCCACGCTGTGACCCTGGCAACGAGCCGCGATTATTCCAGCCGAAAGGATGAGCCATGAAGCGCTGCGATGCCGACGGGTGGCCATTTCGCATGTCATTTCGCATCCGCACACGGCCCAACGAGGCGATTTTCCCGTATTTTCGGGGCTTTCGCGCGGTTTTGCGCTTGACCAAATCGGGTCTCAAGCGTTCTGTCGGGGCGCTCGATCAACCGAAAAGCCCCGGAAACCGGGGGCATCGACGGTTGAACAAGCTCCCATCCACCGGGTCCGGTTTTAGGGGAACCGTCCGCGCCAACGAGATGAAGAGGGCAGGCTCCAGAGTGATTTCGCGAGACGCCGCTTGGACCTGATCCACGCGCGCTTCGCAGTGCCGCGATCCGTCGAGGCAAACCGATCGACGCAGACCCGTTCAGCACGAGCAATTCAAACCAAACTCGAACCACTCGAACCATAAGGGACGAATAAAATGAGCAAGAAAGACCTGATCGACGCCATCGCGGAAGAGGCGGACATTACGAAGGAAAAAGCGGGCGTCGCACTGGACGCGGTGACGACCTACATCGAAGCGACCTTGAAGGCTGGTGATGAAGTGAGCTTCCCGCCGCTCGGGAAATTTAAGGTCTCTCATCGTGCAGCCCGTGACGGCCGCAACCCGCTGTCCGGCGAGAAAATCAAAATTGCAGCGGCCAATGTGCCAAAGTTCACGGCATCAAAAACGCTGAAAGACGCGCTGAACACGCCCGCCAAAGGCAAAAAGAAGTAAGCGGCTCGCACCAACGATGCTGCCTTCCAGCGCGCGTCTCATTCTTGAGGCGCGCGCTTTTTTCAGATCCTTGGAGCGCCTGTTTCCAACGAAACCGAAGCAGCCTCTCGCTGTCCTCGCTGATGTGACGACACTCGCATGGCAAGCCAGCCGATCGCCGA
>JBCBWG010000112.1:0-9973 GCA_039817205.1 Pseudomonadota bacterium | reverse complement strand
CATACGTCCGGCGCCATCTCGACGGGGCCGCCCGGCATCGAGCCGCCGACGTTGTTCATCAGGATGTCGATGCGCCCGTATGTCTTCAGGCATCGATCGACCGCGTGGGCGATCTCCTGCGCGTTCGTAATGTCCGATGCAATCGTGTGAGCGGTGCCGCCTTCGCTTTCGATGATGCGCCGTGTCTCGTCAGCGGCCTCGGCGTTGAGATCGGTCCCAAAAACGGATGCGCCTTCGCGCGCAAATAGGACCGCGCTCGCTCGGCCGTTGCCAAAGCCCGGCCCGACCGAGCCGACACCGAAGACCAGCGCAACTTTCCCTGCCAACCGTCCCGCCATCGTTGCCTCCTCACTTCTCTTCAGGCGTCCGTTGTCGGATAAGACCCAGCGATGATGCAAGCGCCATGTCCAACGGGGTGGTCTGCAGTGGACGATGGCCCTCGATGGCCACGACCGTGCTAAAGCTTAGCGATGAATCGGATGGAGAGAGCCCAATGACCTCAACGCCCGCTGCCAGGCTTCGCGAACTGATGGCGCGCCCGGGAATGATCACGGCCCCCGGCGCCTATGACGGCATCACCGCGCGCATGATCGCAGCTGCCGGACACGCGTGCGTTTACATGACCGGGTCGGGCACTGCTGCCACGTATGGATATCCGGACTACGGCCTCGTCACGATGACCGAGATGGTCGCAAACGCCGATCGCATCGTCAGAGCGTCGGGTCTACCGCTGATCGCCGATGCGGACACGGGCTATGGCAACGAACTGAACGTGACGCGCGCCGTCCACGAATATGAGCGCCGTGGGGTCGCAGCGATCCATCTCGAAGATCAAGAGTTTCCGAAAAAGTGTGGTCACCTTGACGACAAGACGGTCATCTCCGCCGATGCGTTCTGCGCCAAAATCGCAGCCGCAGCCAACGCGCGCCACTCGTCTGATTTCGTAGTTATCGCACGAACGGATGCGCGCGCGGTCGAAGGCTTTGATGCCGCGATCGATCGCGCAAACCGCGCTTTGGAAGCCGGTGCTGACATGATCTTTTTTGAAGCGACGCAGTCCGAGGCAGAAATGGCGGACGTGCCAAAGCGCGTCGAGGGGCCCTGTCTTCTCAACCTCGTCTACAAGGGAAAGACACCATTCGTGCCTTTGGCGACGGCGCAAGATATGGGCTACAAAATCGCGATCCTTCCATCGCTTTTGCTCCGCCACGTGTTCGGTGCCTGCGAGGAAATTCTCGCAAAGATCTCGGATGATGGACCGTTGCCGACGCCTGCTGGCGATTACTCGCCGGCCGAAGGTTTCGCAAAATTTGGTGCCGCGGAATGGGACGCGCTCCGGACGCGGTTTCGCAAGTAAGGTCGCTTACGGTGTCTTCTTCGGATGGCGAATTTCGTCATCGTCGCGGATGAGTGTTTCGCGCACGTACCTGTTCCAGTCGCCGAGTGCTGGGCCGAGGTGGCGGACACGCCCTGGCGTCTCCGACAGACGCGGTAGCGCGTCAGGCACGACAATTTCGCCGAGGCCCGCATCGTCGATGCGCTTGAGCAGACCGCGCGCTGCCACGTGGGGATCATCAAAGATATCGGCGATTGAGTTGATCGGGCCGCATGGAACATCGCCTTCGGTGCAGAGCGCAACCACATCGGCCATTGCGTGTTTGATCGTGAACCCGCGAACCAGGCTGTCGATCCGCTCGCGATCGGCAATGCGGTCTGCAGTCGTCGGATGGCTCTCGGCAAGCTCTGGTTCTTTCAAAACGTTGACCGCCATACGCTGCCACATCCGGTCCGATGTACACGCGATCGCGACCCAGTTGTCGTCAGCACAGGGGAAGTGGCCATGGGGACAGGCGTTGCGCGTCGACAAACCTTCGCGTTCGCGCACGATGCCTTTCGCGGCATAGAGGGGGGCGATCTCGTCGAGCACGCGGAAGATCGATTCAAACAGGGCGACGTCGATGACTTGGCCGCGCCCGGTTTGCTCAACCGTCCTCAGCGCCATCAACACGCCGAGAGCCCCATACATGCCCGAAAGGTAATCGGCCAGAGACGTTGAACCCGGTGTGACCGGCGGCCCGTCCGGCTCGCCTGCGAGATAGGTTAGGCCGCCGACGGCGTGGGCGATGCGGGCAAAACCCGGCCGGTCCTTGTACGGCCCCGTTTGCCCGTACCCCGAAATCCGCAGCACAACGAGCCGCGGGTTCAGGGCCAACAAAACATCCGGTCCAAGCCCCCATTTCTCGAGCGTGCCGGGGCGGAAGTTTTCGGCGAGCACGTCGGAGCGGCGCACGAGTTCTTTGAGGATGGCAGCATCGTCTGCGGATTTGAGATCGAGCGTCACCGACCGCTTGTTCCGCGCTTCTGACAACCATGCGAGCGTTCGCCCGTCTTCGCGCGTCGGTGTTCCGAACCGACGCATCGGGTCGCCGCCAGCCGGGTGTTCGACTTTAATCACTTCGGCGCCGAACTCGCCGAGGACGGAGGCGGCGAACGGGGCTGCGATGAATGTCGCAAGGTCGAGGACGCGGACGCCTTCAAGCGGGAGCGGGGTTGTGCGAGCGTCTTCCATGGCACTCTCGTGGTCGTGGTGAAGCGTAAAACTCTACCAGATTGCGCTGTTGCGTGCACGGCTCGGGTGCCTGAATGGAGGTGCGCGATTACCGCCGCCCGCGGCCCGACAGTCGTCGACCGCCTTTGCGCCCGACCGAGGGCTTGCGAAACGCCGCGATCAACTCGACATGCTCTGAGAACACAAATTGATCGATTGGTAGAACGGGGCCCATCTCGTAGCCGCCATCGACGAGTGTTTTCGCATCACGCGCAAACGTCTGCGGATTGCATGAGACGGCAACGACCGTTGGCACGTTGCTCTTGGCAAGTTGTTCGGCCTGGGCCCGCGCGCCTGCGCGCGGTGGATCGAAAACGACCGCATCGAACGGCTCAAGTTCTTTGCGGGCCAGCGGTTCACGGAACAGATCACGGACCACGCCTTCGACCGGCTTCCGGTTTTGTGTGTGATTGTGCGCGCGGGTCATCGCGTCGACCGCCTCCGTGTCGCTGTCGTACGCGGTGATGCGTGCGCCTCGCGACAAGGCAAGCGCAAATGTGCCGATGCCTGAAAACAGATCCGCAATAGCGCGCGCGCCTTGGGTCTCGGTGACGACCCGGTTGATCATGGCGGCTTCCGCTTTGGCGGTTGCCTGAACGAAGGTTGCTGGCGGCACGAGCAGTCGCACACCGTCGATTGTGAGGGCTGGCTCCGCGCGCTGGACCACGTCACGGCCGTTGACGAGTAGCCGCGCGATCCCCGCGCTCTCAGCATAGCCCGAGAGCTGCGCGCGGACCTCGGCATCGGGGTCGTGATCGGCACCTGTGACAGCGACATCGAGGCCGGTCTCGCTGGCGAGAACTGTTATGCGCAGGTCGCCGCGCTTCGGCGCCGTCAGGTGCGCAATCGCGCGCAAGTCGGGCAGTGCCGCCTCAAGCTGCGGCACCCAGACGGGGCAGTGCGCGATATCGATGAGCGCATGGGTGGCTCGCGCATAGTAGCCGACGGCGACGCGCGCGCGGTCATTGCCGCCGCCGTCGGTATTGCGAGACGCGGTGAGCACGGCGCGCCGTCGCGTGCCCCGGCCACTGAGGATCGGCTCCAGGACGCGGGTGTCCTGACCGTCCGGTGTCACGATTTGAGCTTGCGCCAACGCATCGACGATCCGCGCTCGCTTCCATGCCGCGTACATGTTTGACGGCATGTGCTGAGCACGACATCCGCCGCAGATGGTGAAATGCTGACAAAGCGGGGTCGCCCGGTCCGGCGCTGGAGTGATGAGCGTGGCGACGCCATCGTCGTTAATCGCCCACGTCTCGCCTGGAAGACCAAACGGCACGAACAGCGGCCCCGCTGCTGGAACTCCGTCCGCTGTCTCTGCGTTCGCCGCCTCGACCACGCCGTCGCCGAGGTTCCCAATGCGATCGATGTTTCGCTCAACCATGACGCCGCGCTCCGATCAGCCACTCGCGATTGCCGTCGCCGCCGTCGATGGGCGATGGCGCACGACCGACGACCTGCCAGCCGTCCTGTCCGTTGATCCAACGAGCGGCATCGTCGACGGCCTGCTCGATGACGCGTGCGTTCCGGACAATGCCGCCACGACCAATGTGGGATTGGCCTACTTCGAACTGAGGTTTGACAAGGGTTGCAAGCCAGGCGCTGGGTGCGGCAAGCGTCATCGCGGGACCGATGGCTTTGGCAAGCGAAATGAAGCTGAGGTCGGCTGTGATCGCCGTGATCGGTTCCAGCACCCGGTCCCGGTCGAGCGATCGCGCATCGGTTTGTTCAAGGCATCTCACACGCGGATCAACCCGCAACCGCTCATCGAGTTGATCGCGGCCAACATCAACAGCGATCACCAACCGCGCACCGCGTTCGAGCAGGATCTGCGTAAAGCCACCCGTTGACGCGCCAAGGTCGAGGCAGTTGCGGTCAGAAGGATCGAAGTCGAAGGCATCAAGAGCGGCTTCCAATTTTCGGGCAGCGCGGGACACCAGATGGGCCTCGCGCTGATCAACTGCAATTTCATCACCGTCGGCGATCGTCTTGGCGGGTTTCGTGACAAGCGTGCCGTTGACCAGGACGAGCCCGCGCAGAATGAGATCCCGCGCCCGGGCGCGCGATGGTGCGTGGCCGTTGTCAGCAATCCATTGATCGAGGCGCATGGGTTCGATCTGTCGCGTTTCGCAAGAGTGTAGTGCCAGGTTGATGGCACGGGGATTTTAACGATCACGGTCTGTCGCGAAATCGGTTTCGACAAAACAAAAACCGCCCGGGTTGGCATCGCCGGGCGGTTCCGTCTCATTTGATTTTGAAACCCATTCAGAAGCCAAAGTCTGGGAGACGACCCGCAACGGTACGACTGCGGATTGCTCAGGCCCGAATATCATCCACCGCTGCAGCCGCATCTCGGCCGAGAGCCGACAGAGCCTGGACCACAATCTGCGGCGCGTTGAGTTTTGCCTGATCGTACATTTTCTCAGGCTTGTCCTGGTCAATGAACGTATCGGGCAGCGTCATCGTCCGGATCTTCACCCCGTGATCGAGTTGACCCGTTTCGGCGAGATGATGGAGGACAAACGCACCGAAGCCACCGCGGCTGCCCTCTTCGATCGTAATGAGCACTTCGTGGTTTGCTGCCAATTCCGCGATCAGTTTGGTGTCGAGCGGCTTTGCGAAACGAGCATCGGCGACGGTCGTCGAAAGACCCATCGCATTTAACTGGTCGGCTGCTTTCAACGCCTCGGCGAGGCGCGTGCCGAGAGAGAGCAGCGCAATCTTTGAACCCTCGCGAACGATACGGCCTTTGCCGATCTCCAGCGGTTGACCGCGCTCCGGCATGTCGAGGCCGACACCTTCGCCGCGCGCATAGCGAAACGCGCACGGGCGATCGTCGATCTGCGTCGCCGTCGCCACCATGTGCTTGAGCTCGGCCTCATCGGCGGCGGCCATGATCACGAAGTTCGGCAGACACCCGAGATAGGCGATGTCGAATGCGCCCGCATGGGTCGGCCCATCGGCGCCGACAAGGCCCGCACGGTCGATCGCAAACCGCACTGGCAGGTTCTGGATCGCAACGTCGTGCACGACCTGATCGTAGGCGCGTTGCAGGAACGTCGAGTAGATGGCCGCGAACGGGCGGTAGCCTTCGGTTGCGAGACCGGCGCTGAAGGTGACGCCGTGCTGTTCTGCAATGCCGACGTCGAATGTCCGCTCTGGGAATTCCTTGCCGAACAGGTCGAGACCGGTTCCCGATGGCATCGCAGCGCTGACAGCGACGATGCGATCGTCGTCACGTGCTTCCTCGATCAGGCTTTGAGCAAAAACCTTTGTGTAGGCTGGCGCGTTCGGCGTCGCCTTGACCTGGTCGCCGGTGATCACGTTGAACTTGCTGACACCGTGATACTTGTCGGCGCTCTCTTCGGCAGGTTTGTAGCCCTTGCCCTTTTGCGTCACGACGTGGACGAGGATCGGTGCCTGGTTTGCGTCCCGCACGTTTTTGAGGATTGGGACAAGCTGGTTCATGTCGTGGCCGTCGATTGGACCGACGTAATAAAAGCCGAGTTCTTCGAAAAGCGCACCGCCTTGCCACAGGTGGCGCGTGTATTCCTCGATGCGGGCTGCCCGTCGCTCCCAGCTCTTTGGCAGCCTGCGCGCAAGTTGCTTGGCGATGTCGCGCACGTAGAGGTACGTGCCGCTCGATGTGATGCGCGACAGATAGTGCGAGAGCGCGCCCGTTGGCGGCGCAATCGACATGTCGTTGTCGTTGAGGATCACGATCAGCCGCTCATCGCGCGCGCCGGCATTGTTCAGCGCCTCAAACGCCATCCCGGCCGTCATAGCCCCATCGCCGATCACGGCAACGACGTTGTTGTCTTCGCCTTTCAGATCGCGCGCGACGGCCATGCCAAGGCCGGCCGAAATCGACGTCGATGAGTGCGCTGCGCCGAACGGGTCGTATTCACTTTCCGTTCGTTTCGTAAAGCCGGAGAGGCCGCTCCCCTGACGCAGCGTGCGGATACGGTCGCGACGACCTGTGAGGATTTTGTGCGGATAGCACTGGTGCCCAACGTCCCAGATGATCCGATCTTCCGGCGTGTTGAACACCCAGTGCAGCGCGACCGTCAGTTCGACGACGCCCAAACCCGCGCCCAAATGACCGCCGGTCACCGAAACCGCCGAAACGGTTTCAGATCGCACTTCGTCAGCCACTTGCTGAAGGTCTTTTTCGTCGATCTTCCGAAGGTCACTGGGAAGTCGGATGGTATCGAGAATGGGCGTTTCAGGCAGACTAGTCACAATCACGTCCTTGCTTTGCATCGCGACCCGGCACGTCCATTTTTCTCGCGGCGATGCGATCTGGTCGGGTCTTGACCGTCCGCCGTCTTCGCAACGCATGTTCAACCGTATTGGATTGAACAATGACCGAAGTTTGATGCCTCAAATTGACAGTCGACCCGTCATCTTAGGTTGACATTGTTGGATCGCGCAACCTTTGGGCAGTCGATTTGAACAGCATGCCGCAGAGGTGTGATGCCGCGGCTTTGGCGGGCCGAGGGGCCGACCAGTTGGCGAACCAAAGAACAATCCTAGTGGCCGTCCAAGGGGCGCGCCCTTAGCGGTGCGTTGGAACAGATATGCGAGAGCGGGAGAGGCGCATCATCGACGACGACGGGTCGCTCTATTGGGGATCAAGAGCCGTTCTGCCGGATGGGGTGCCATCATCGTTGAGTGTCAGCTTCTCAACCTTGGCTTCGGCCTGTTTCAGAAGGAGCTCGCAGCGGCTTCTAAGTAATTCGCCACGCTCATAAATGCTGATGCTTTCCTCAAGATCGACATCGCCGCGCTCCAGGCGGTGAACGATCGACTCGAGTTCTTTCAGCGCCCGCTCGAAGCTCATCGCCTCAACATCGCGATCGCGTTGCGCGCCACTCTCAGCGTCTTGCGCCATAACTGGTATGCACTCCGATTTACGCGTGTCTCTGATGGCATGGCCTCGCGCCAGTCAAACACACTTAAAGATCCAACACGATCTGTCCAAGCCTGCGCGCCGGCAAACTGTTCCTCGGTACTTTGCCCGTCGGCGTTGTGGCATCAAGCGTCCATGAGCGCTTTCACGTGGACGGCCGCTGAACCCGCCAATGCGCGGAGGTCGTAGCCACCCTCAAGCATCGACACCACGCGGCCGTCGCAAACCTTCTCAGCCACGGACAGAAGTTCGTCCGTCGCCCAGCGGAAATCGGCTTCGTTCAGCCTCAAGTTGGCGAGGGGATCGTCTTCGTGGGCATCAAAACCGGCTGAGATCATAATCAGCTCCGGTCGAAATTCTTTGACGGCCGGTAGGACGCGGCTGCGAAACGCATCGGCAAACTGGTCACCGGCATCGCCCGGCCGGAGGGGCGCATTGCAAATATTGTCGTGCGCGCCGACTTCGCCGTGAGCACCGCTTCCTGGAAACAGCGGCATCTGATGCGTCGACGCGAACATCAGATCCTTCTGATTCCAGAACACGTCCTGCGTTCCGTTGCCGTGGTGCACGTCAAAATCGACGACGGCGACGCGCTCCAGGCCGTACGTCGCGCGCGCGTACATCGCAGCGATCGCAATGCTCGAAAACAGGCAAAAGCCCATCGGACGATCGCGTTCAGCGTGATGGCCTGGCGGTCGCACCTGACAGAAGACGTTTTTGGCCTCGCGCTCTGAACGGCAGACCGCATCGACCGCATCAAGCCCGGCGCCGACGGCGCGCAGTCCCGCTTCCAGGCTGCCGGGCGACATCGCCGTATCCGCATCAAGCTGAACGTTTGGCTCGCCCTCACCCGGCGCATGCCCCTCGATCATGTCGTAGTAGGCCGCCGGATGGGCGCGCAGGATGTGCGTTCGGGCATCGGTCCGAAGCGGCGCGTCGCGACGGATGAGGTCGGCAAAAATCTGGTGCGACAGAACCTTGTCGACCGCGCGCATGCGATCTGGCCGTTCCGGGTGCCCCTCGCCCATATTGTGGCCAACGAAACTCGGATGGGTCAGGAGAAGTGTGGCCACGGAAGGCTGGTCCTTAAGCGACGGAAGATCTCGGTCGTTTCAGTGTGCACGTCGTTTTCCGGGCGCCACCGTAGCGATGAGGATGGCGGGGTCAAACCGATTGATTGGCAAGCCGACCGATCAGCCATTGGATCAACCGGAATGGCAGGGTGACCGCCGTCCAGATGTTCCGCAGGATCAAGGCGATAAACGCTGGAACGCCGACAATCGGCAAAAACAGAACAAGAAACACTGCGGTGCGTGCAACACGGGCGGCGACGAAGCCGGTGCGCGAGGCATACTCTTTTCGGGTCTCGGCGGGCCAAATCCGAGACCACCACGACCATGCGAGCCCGAGCGCGAGGACGCCGCACACGAAGCCCGCGATCACGACGAGCTGGAACCAACTCGGGATGCCGGGCACGATCCGTCGATCGATCTCGGTTTGCCGTCCGCGATCGGGCGTATCGATCTCGATTGCACCGACGGCTGCCTTGCCGGCCGTCTCCACAAGAAGTTGGGAAATCCAACCGGAGACGAGCCCACCATCTATGGCATCGCTGGCCGGGACCTCGGGCTCAATCGTGAGCTGCATCCGGCCGGGCCGCCCATCACCCGCACGAACGATCATTCGCTCGCTGCCCGAGATCCTGCTCAGAAAATCGGCCATCGTTGGACTTTTGATTGCGGTCGCAAGACCATCAACCGACGCCTTTTGCCAAAGCCAATTCCGCACTCCTGGCTGGCGGCCGCCCGGCGCGTTTAGAAGGACGAGTGAGATATCGTGCTTGGTCGCCGCCGCTCTTAGGGGCCCAAGCGGGACATCCTCGCGTCCGCCCGTGGCCGTGCGAAATGTCAGCGTCTCACCATTGATGCGCCCGGTCAGCACGACCGTCCGTCGTTCCAGCGATGGGAACGCTTCGAGGACGCGATCGAACGCAACTTTCTGAGTGGCGATGTGCATGCCGGATGATTTATCCAGAAGCTTCGGCGGTCTGCTCGGTCGACCCCGCTTCAGTGAGAGCACCGTGACGTTCGATGGTTTGAAGCTGCGGCCAAGTTGCCAGAGCGCAGCGTCGAACTGGCTTTTGGTTGTGGCGACCGGAACGAGAAGGTTGGGGCGGATTGCAAGACCCGGACCGGACAACGCCGGGGCTTTGAGCGGCACCAGCGGAAACACGCCGCCGCGCGTGTGGACGCGGATCGAAACGGCGTCGGGGAGCAACTTCAGCGCTTCACGGTTTGCGACCGCAACGGTGTCGGCGACGACGACTGTAATGTTGCGGCCAAGCGCATCGGGTGCCAGCACGCCGACGGCGCGCGCCATCTCGGTTGGGTTTGCAGCGGTGAATGTCTCGTCAGCCGCATTCGAAAACGTCCAATGGTCGGCGTTGCTGACCG
>JBCBWG010000111.1:0-9988 GCA_039817205.1 Pseudomonadota bacterium | reverse complement strand
GTCAGGAACTCGCTGACGGCTGAGGCAGCGGGTGCGAGGTCGACTAGCATGTACGGTCCTCAACCAAAGAGCGTCGATCGGACGGCGCCAGTGGTGCTGATGTGTGGTGCTGACGTAGCGTGCTGCCGTGCCGCGCTTCCTGACCTCATCGCAACTGTCAAAGCTCCGCGCACGTTTTAACTAGCATGGGTCTGCGGTTTGGCCATGGCGTGCATGTGACCACGACGTTACGATTTCACAATGCTGCATATCAACGAGGGCAAAAGGCATGTCTAAGTTCGTCGCGTTTGGTGGTGATGTGCTGTTTCCGTTCAGGATTGGCAACGAAGGTTCACGACCTCGCACTCTTAACCTCGTCTTCGGTTGACGCATGCGTCTTCGCCCCGTCCGCCACTCAACCAGTCCGGCCCTCAGCATGACAGAGTACTCTGACGAAAGCGATTTGCGGCCACTATTGCTATTCACTATGAACATCCGAGGGGTGCTGGTCGGAGCCGTCGCGGGCGGTCGTTCTCTCGTCGGAGCTTGGCACAACCCCTGCTAGGTTGAAGTCAGAATTGTTGGGATTTGGGGGACGTCAGAATGTCGAAGTTGGCAACGTGTCTGTGCCACCGGGGCGAGAGTGTGCGTTCGCCGTTTCGTCTCAGTTTAAGCGCGTCAGCCTTTGCCGTTTGTGGCGCTTTCTTGGTTGCCACAGCTGGTGTAACAGGGGGCGCGACGCCGGCATTTGCGAAATCGACCTGTCAGAACACTGGCTCATTCACCAACTGGAAGCGGGCCTTTCGCGCCAATGCCGCCGCTGCCGGTGTGAGTAACGCAACGCTCGCGCGCGCCTACGACCCGATCCGCTTCGCTCCAAACATCATCAAACGCGACAGGCGTCAGAGCTTTTTCTCGCTGACGTTCCTCGAGTTCTCCAAGCGGCTCGTGTCCGCACCGCGCCTCAGGGCCAGCAAGCGGAAGCTCTCGCAGCAGGCCACCTTGTTCCGCGCGACTGAGGCCAAGTACGGCGTGCCGGGACCGGTGATCACGGCGTTCTGGGCGCTCGAGAGTGACTTCGGTGCCGGCCTCACGCGGCAGTACGAAATCTTCAACAGCCTCGCGACACTGGCCTATGATTGCCGCCGTCCCGAGATGTTTCAGGAGCAGCTGGTCTCCGCACTCAAGCTGGTCGATAGCGGCCGCATCCCTCTGAAGCGCATGGTGGGGTCTTGGGCGGGCGAAATCGGCGAGACCCAGTTCTTGCCGAGCCACGTCAACACGCACGCTGTCGATGCCGACGGTGACGGGCGCATCGACCTCTACAACAGCGAGCGCGATATCGTTGAATCCACGGCCAACTATATCCGCCATCTCGGCTGGAAGGGTGGTGAGCCGTGGCTGCAAGAGGTGCGTGTTCCAGCTGACATGCCTTGGAAAGAGGCGGACCTCGCGATCCTGCACCCACGTTCTCAGTGGGCCAATTGGGGTGTGCGATCGCGTGACGGTGGTCGGATCAAAGCAGACGGTATGCGCGCGTCATTGCTTTTGCCGATGGGCCGCAACGGACCGGCGTTCCTCGCCTACGAGAATTTCCAGATCTATCCGCAGTGGAACCAGTCGCTCAATTACGCGATGACCGCTGCTTATTTCGCGAGCCGTCTGGCTGGAGCGCCGCGTTATCGTGCGGGCCGCGGCCAAATCGAGAATTTTGGCTACGAGGACATCAAGGAAGTCCAGCGCCTGCTGATCCGGCGCGGCTACGACACAGGCGGCGCTGACGGCAAGCTCGGCGCCAAGTCCCGTGCCGCCGTCAAAGCAGCTCAGCTGAAATATCGCTTGCCAGCGGACAGCTATCCGAGCCGAGAGCTCATGCGGCGGCTCCGTCGCGGAAGCTGAGCTTGTCTCCGCTCGGCTCCAACACGACAATCTTCGATCGATCGAACCCCTTCTGACACGAGGCCTCTTCATGCGTCCGTTCCGAGCTATGATTGCCCTGGTCGCTGGCCTGTGTCTGACGCTGAGCGGGACCCAAGCGGCGACATTCACGATGGAAGACGGCGCCGTTCGGTTCGACGCGCCGGTCGGGTTCAAGCCACTGTCTCGCAAACTCATTGAGACGAAATTCGCGCGGGGCCGCCCGCCAAGTTTTGTCGTTGGAACCGAGCGGGCCACGACGACCATTGCGTACGATCTCAAGGGGACAGCTGTTGCGCCCAATCAGCTGACCGCATTTCGCAAGCGGCTGACCAAGGTTTTGCCACGCATTGTCGCTGGCCTGAAATGGATCGAGAACAAGACGATTAAGATCGACGGTCGTGACTTTGGCCTGATGGAAATGACCTCGACGGCAATCGATACCGACATCCACAACATCATGCTGTTCACGAGCTACAAAGGGCAGCTCTTGATTTTTAACTTCAACTCGACCCGCGAAGAGTTCCCGCAATACGAGGCGCAATTGCGCGAGAGCATCGAGACGATCCGCATCGGAAAACCCGTTGAACCAGCCGATGCGCAGACGGCTGGGGGGAGCGCCGCAGCGGAACCTGTGACCTCGGGCGGCGAGGACACTGGACGCGGCGTCGAGGCCGACACGTCAAGTGGAGCGACGGCCGCGCAATAGCGTTCGAAGATGGTTCGGCAGAGCTCGGCTTTGCTTTCGTTCGGTCGCGTCCAGCCAAGCAATTTGCCGACGTTGGCGCATCGGCGACGTTGACGGCTTCGCACCGCCTGTGTCCTTAGTCGGCCGAAACTGACCGTGGCACGCCTGCTACCGCAACAGCCACTGCTGCCCCATTTGTGCGAGCATCCCAATGACCGATTTGAGAGCGCCAAGAAGGTCGTCGATCCCAGTAGATGTCGGCGGCGTCGTCGTTGGCGGTGAGGCGCCAGTCGTCGTCCAATCAATGACAAACACCGACACAGCTGACGTCGGGGCAACGGTCAATCAGGTGGCAGCGCTTGCCCGGACGGGTTCCGAACTGGTGCGTATCACCGTGGATCGCGCTGAAGCCGCAGCTGCTGTTCCACAAATCCGCGACCAGCTCCGCGCGCACGGGATCACGGTGCCTCTGGTGGGTGACTTTCACTACATCGGGCACAAGCTCCTGGCCGAATTTCCTGCCTGCGCCGAGGCACTCGACAAATACCGGATCAATCCCGGCAACGTCGGATTCAAAAACAAAAAGGATGGCCAGTTCAGCGCCATCATCGAGAAAGCCCTGCAGTACGGCAAACCGGTCCGCATTGGCGTGAACTGGGGTTCGCTTGACCAGGAACTGCTGACCCACTTGATGGACAAGAACGCGGCCAGCGCCACACCGGTCGACGCCCGGGCCGTGATGCACGAAGCGATCGTGCAGTCGGCGCTTCTCTCAGCAGACCGCGCGCTCGAACTCGGCCTGCCCAAGAACCGGATCATCATCTCGGCCAAAGTCAGTCAGGTGCAGGACCTGATCCGCGTCTACACGATGCTTGCCGGTCGCTGCGAGTATGCGCTGCATCTCGGTTTGACCGAAGCCGGGATGGGCTCGAAAGGGCTCGTGTCGTCGTCCGCTGCGATGGGCATTCTGCTGCAGGACGGGATTGGCGACACCATTCGGTTTTCGCTGACGCCGGAGCCCGGCGGTGATCGCACGCGCGAAGTCATTGCGGCTCAAGAGCTGTTGCAGACGATGGGCATCCGCGCGTTTGTCCCAATCGTTGCGGCGTGTCCCGGATGTGGTCGGACGACATCAACGGTGTTCCAGGAGTTGGCAAAAGACGTCCAGGACATGATCCGCGAACGCATGCCGGCCTGGAGCACGCGCTACCCGGGCGTTGAGGAGCTGAACTTCGCGGTGATGGGCTGCATTGTGAACGGTCCGGGTGAGTCCAAGCACGCTGACATCGGGATCTCTCTGCCGGGGACGGGAGAGCAACCGGCCGCGCCGGTCTTCATTGACGGTGAGAAGGCAATGACGCTGCGCGGTCCCAACATCGCCAACGAATTCAAACAGATCGTCGAAGACTATATCGAGCGGCGGTTCGGCAATGCCCGCTGACCCGGGCACGGTTTTCCGGGTCAATCTTCTGGCTCGGCCTTAAGCGGAATGGCCGGGCCAGTTACGGGCCCAGTGCAAGGGTGAGTGCCCGGGCGAATTACGGAGCCAGTGCCTAGGTGAGTGATTGCGCAAGCCCGAACGAGCGTCCGCCGTGACGCGGACAGCTCCATCGGCTCGATCAACGATCGCGAGACTTCCGTGCTTACGAGCTGACCGGGCTCGGTGCGCGCCACTGCGCTGCATCGATTTTGTTAACGGCGATGACGGCCTGCGTACGGCTATCGACACCAAGCTTCTGCAAGATCGCGGAAACATGCGCCTTGATGGTCGCTTCCGACACGCCAAGCTTGTAGGCGATCTGTTTATTGAGCAGACCCTCGCCAAGCATCATCAAAACGCGGACTTGCTGAGGCGTCAGCGTTGAGAGCCGGCGCACGAGGTCTACGGTGTCATCATCGGCCGGCATCGAAGCGAGATCGCTCGGCGTCCAGATTTCGCCGTTTAGAACCTTGTCGACCGCAAGCCGGATCGAATTGATCGGCTGAGATTTAGGAACGAATCCAGAGGCACCGAAATCGATCGCGCGACGAATAACATTGGCGTCTTCCGTTGCCGAGACGATAACCACCGGAATTTCCGGATGCTGCGCGCGCAGATATAAGAGGCCTGAGAAGCCCTGGACCCCCGGCATGGACAGGTCCAGCAGGATTAGGTCGACGTTCGAGTTGGCCTCAAGCGACGTGCTGAGCTCATCAAGCGTGCCAAGCTCGACAATCTCCATCTGGCGTTCGCCGCTGCTGAGCGCGTTGTTCAGGGCACCGCGAAACAGGGGATGATCGTCCACGATCAGTACGCGGGTCTCAGCCATCGAATTTGTCTCCCAAATGTTCTTATGGCGTAGCGAGACGTGGCGTCGCACCAGCGCTCTAAACTAAAGCAGGGTCTGTACCGCCGGGGCAAGTGCTGTCGTATCAACTGCTTGCCGAGGTGTTGCGCGGAAAAACCGCCGAAAACCCCCGGCGATCGCAGGTTTACGTGGCGCGTTCCAACGTGGAGACACATTCCGGCGCGACAAATGGTATGTCGGTCGACGCGCCGTTCGTTTTGGTGAGAGTGTAAGCGCCATTAATCGTGGAGAGAGAAAACAACGTGATCGAGCATCGTGAGCGGAAGCCCTATTGGCAGCATACGAAGTGGCAAATGATGGCCAGCCTGTTGCCGTTCCTGATCGCGATATTCCTCTTGCCGGTCTATGCCAACGTATTGAACTCGAACACATTTCTCGGGTTTCCGCTGGGCTATTTTCTCGTTGGTCCAGGGCTGCTGTCGATTGCCCTTTTCACGATCGCAAGTTTCGTCAACCGGCAGGATGCGGTGGATCGCTGGCACGGGGCGCATGAGGATGCGTGACGTCAACGGGTCTGCGATGCAGCGTCAATTCGCAGGTCGTTGTTTGGTCGACCGTGATGCCGAGGCGAACGCATGAGCCTGACGACGGCACGCCGCACAAACCCCAAGCTCGGGGCCTACTTCGGCATCTTTGCGAGCCTATTCGTCGCACTGTTTATCCTCGCCTTGGTGTTCGCTCAGCTCGGCGCGCGCGCCGATATCCTGACGTTTGTCTGCTTGTTGGTCCCATTGCTGCTCTACGCAGCGCTTGGGGCTGCGACGGCGACGCTTGATCCGCAGGAGTGTCTCGCGTCAGGCCGCCGCGTTCCAGCGGTCTATAATGGTGCTGTGATGGGAACCGCGGCGCTCGGTGGCGTCTTCGTTGTTTCGGTCACCGGCCTATTTTTCGCCGACGGTTTCGATGCCTGGGCATTTGTCATTGGTGGCGTCGCGGGCCTTGTCTGCGCGGGCATTCTGTTTGCGCCCTACATCCGTAAATTCGGCGCGCACACTCTGCCGAGTTTCATCGGCCGCCGCCTTCAGTCGCGTCTGGTTCGTGTCGTTGCCGCCGCCGTCTTCCTCGTCCCGACGTTCCTGCTGCTTGTGGCCGAGTTGAGCCTCGCGACGTGGGTGGCGCGACAACTCACGGGCTCCAACGAACGCTGGATGTTGGCAGCGCTCGCCGGATGCGTCGCCGTGTGTCTGCTTTCGGGCGGTATCCGATCGGCGACCTGGGCGGGGGCCGCTCAAACGATCGCCCTGTTGATGTCGGTGTTGATGGTTGTCGGCCTCGCTGGAATTTGGCTGACCAATCTCCCCGTTCCCCAGCTCAGCCTTGGACCAACACTCCAAGCCGTGTCCGCTTTAGAGGCGTCGGCCGCCGTGCCACGCGGGGGGCAAGGACCAATTCATGCAGCCCCATTTGCATTTGAAATCACTGGAAATGAGCGCGCGGCTTTGACCGAGCGGTTGGCAGAACCGTTCACATCGATTGGGCCGACAAGTTTCCTGATCACCATTGCCACAGTCCTGGCTGGGCTCGCGGCTGCACCCTGGTTGTTGCCGCGATGTGCAACGACACAAACCGTGCACGCGGCGCGAAAGTCTCTGAGTTGGGCTGTTCTTGTCTTCGCGCTTGTTATGCTGACGACGTCGGCCGCTGCCGTTTTCTTGCGCGTGATCGTGCTCCAGGACATCGTTGGGCAAGGCCCGGGTGACCTCCCAGACTGGTTTTCTGAGCTGGAGCGCACGGGGCTGGCCGCAGCTTCGACAAACCTGCCACAGCTTCCAGCGGCCGCCGTTTCAGTGCATCGCGATGCGGTGTTGTTCGCGCTGCCCGCCGCGTTGGGCCTCTCTGATATTGTGACCTACCTCGCCTACGCCGGTGCACTCGCGGCCGCGCTGACAGCTGCAACGGCCACGGCTCAGGCGATGTCCTCCATGCTGAGTGAGGATGTGCTGCTCGGGATGACCTGGGAGCCGCCCAGGGCGACGCTGCGTATGTTTCTCTTTCGAGTTGCGGTTGCTGCGACGCTGACGCTCGCAGTTTTGACGGTCTCCGCTGCAACGAGCGATCCGTTGCGGATGCTTCTTTGGGCCTTGGTGCTATCGGCGGCAACGGCGTTTCCGCTCACGTTGCTGGCCATTTGGTACAAGCGCTTCACAACGATTTCAGCGCTAGCGGCGTTGAGTGCCGGGTTTGCAACTGCGCTGGTTTTGGTTGTTGCGATTGAAAACAATGTGTTGGCGCTGCCGGTTGTGAGCGCTGGTCTGGCGGGCGTTTTGACAGCAATCGTGGCGGCATTCCTCACCAATCAGTTTGTTGGTCGGCCCGCGCGCGTTGCGATCGAACATGTGCGAGATATGCGCATTCCGGGCGGCGAGACGATTTACGATCGGGAGATGCGGCTGCTTCGGCTGCGGGACAGTCACGACTCGTGACGGGGCGCCAGTATCACTCCTTACGACCGGCCTCGTGAAAACAAAGGACGGCAGCCGGGACTTTTTCGCCCGTGAACCTAGACATTGCCCAGTCGCGGCCCGACTGTCCATCGCATCCGAATGTTCGCCGTATGCACGGCATACGTTTGGCTTCGCTGGCCGTTCAACCAACCGAGCAAGGATTGATGCAAACATCAGACGGCATAGGCCCGACTTCGGCAGCTGGCGTTATGCTGTTTCCAGCGCTTGAGCCATACATGACCGGTCGTCTGGACGTCGGCGATGGGCACTCGGTGTATTACGAGCAGTGCGGGAACCCGTCAGGCCAGCCGGTGTTGATCATCCACGGTGGCCCCGGCGGCGGCTGTAGCCCGCTCATGCGCCGCTACCATGACCCAGCACACTACCGGGTTATTCTCTTCGATCAGCGCGGTTGCGGCCGCTCCACGCCGAACGCGTCCCTCGAGGCCAACACGACCTGGCATCTGGTGCGCGACATGGAGCTTTTACGCGAAACTCTCGAGGTCGATACTTGGCAGCTCTTCGGCGGCTCATGGGGATCGACGCTCGCGCTGACGTATGCGATCGAGCATCCCGAGCGTGTCAGCGGTTTGGTCCTGCGCGGGATCTTCCTTTTACGGCAGCGCGAAATCGACTGGTTCTACAAGGATGGCTGTAACTGGCTATTCCCAGATGCGTTTGCCGCATTCATCTCACAGATCCCCGCCGACGAGCGTCATGATCTGATCGCCGCCTATCACCGGCGACTGACGGACATGGATCCGAATGTGCAATTGGCCGCCGCGCGCGCCTGGAGTGTGTGGGAAGGCACAACACTGTCCGTCAGAGCCAGTGAAGCCCGTATCCGCGCGTTCGCATCCAACCAATACGCCCGCGCGTTCGCACGCATTGAGTGCCACTATTTCATTAATCGCGGTTTTTTTGGCGATGACGACCACATCATCGCAAACATTGACAAGGTGCGGCGCATCCCCTGCCAGATCGTGCATGGTCGGTTCGATGTCATAACACCGCCACGGAATGCCTGGGACCTGAAGCAGGCGTTTCCCGAGGCCGGCCTCACGCTGGTGCCCGATGCTGGGCACGCGATGAGCGAGCCCGGGATCATCCACCATCTCGTCGAGACGACGAACCGAATGCGAGAGACCTGAGGCGACAAAAAGAAAGGCCGCTTCGGTGATGAAGCGGCCGAAAGCTTGAGTTATTTGTTCGCCATCAACCGAACGGTCGTGCCAACACGATCAGTGAAGCGTCGCGATCTCCAGCTCATCGCTGATGGCGTGTTCGATCGCAGCACCCCTGTCGTCGGTCAGCGCAAGTGGTCGTCCATCCGCCGCGTGCAAGGCAAAGAGATTGGTGTTTGCCGGTAAACCCTCGATCGTCGGGAACGCCTCGCACGCTTCATCGGCGGTCATCTCGCGAATATAGGCCCACTCGTCATTGCCAAGTTCCGCGAGTTCTTCTTTGCTGATCAGAGCAAACATATCGCATTGGTCCTCGATTTCGGGGCTGATGCTTTTCACGACTGACATGGCTTTCTCCATATCCAGAGCGGCGACCCATACAATCGCTCAGCTAATGGGCTGGGCTATGGCGCTCTACAATTTCGATCGATCAAATTAGCGGTTACAAACCCAAAGCAAGTTCGCTTCAGACCTTCCATCAGTTGATCTCTGGGTGCGGAAACGCCGGAACCTGTGCGCTGCAGCATGAGCGTAGCGCGCAATTCGCACACTGTGGACAGGCTCTGATGATTCGCGGTTGCCGGGTGTGTCCGGGCGGGCACGTTTTGTCAGCCGCCGCTCGTAATCTCGATCGTCCGAACGGTCTTTTCCGGCTCGTGCCGCACCAGATCGATCGACAACAGTCCGTTGGAGAGGTCCGCGCGCTCGATTTCGATGCCGTCGGCGAGCACGAAAGACCGCTTGAACTGCCGTGCCGCAATGCCGCGGTGGAGGTAATCCCCGGCGTGGTCATCGGCCTGTCGACCGGTGATCACAAGCTGGCGATCTTCGACGATCACCTCAAGCTGATGCCGGGCGAAACCGGCAACCGCGAGCGTGATGCGGAGGCGTTCGTTCGTGCTTTCGCCACCAGCGATCCGTTCGATATTGTACGGCGGAAAGCCATCGGTTCCAGCTTTGCCCGCCCGCTCGAATATCCGTTCCATGTCCTCGAAACCGAGAAACATGGGATGAGATAGGAGTGACATCCGCGTCATCCAGGTGCCCTTTCCAAAAGCGACGACCGACGCACGTGGGCCAAACTCGGCCCATCAGCCCTCGTTCACGAGCGGCCGACTTTCGAGATATGGGGTGTCGCAACGGAAGCTGCAACCAACGCCGCTTTCCGACCTGGGCGTGACGGATCAATCAATGAGACAATGAAAACGGGCTCGGGCCGACAGTTCGGAACCGAACGATGGCGCTTGCTGGTTCGCTCGCCTTAATGGTTCGGTCTTGCGAGCGCTTCAATCTTGCGCTGCATATCCGCGAGCTGACCGCGCAATTCCATCAGCTCATCACTCTCGGTCCGTTGCAGCGTCTCTGTCACTTTTGGCGGCTGTGCTTCGCCGGTGCTTTTCTTGAGACTGTCAGCGCCGGTCGCATCCG
>JBCBWG010000110.1:0-10038 GCA_039817205.1 Pseudomonadota bacterium | reverse complement strand
TTTTCAATCATGGAGACCTGCCGAGTTTGTGCGCATCGGTGGGCATGGCCGGTCTGGTGCAGCCGGCCATGCCATGCGCGGTGTTGTGTTGGGTGGGGGCGGGGAGTGGCTTAACGAGAGAAGCCGCGGCTGCGCGTTACGGAGCGCCCGGCAGGCCCCGTGGTCGTACGGCTGCCGGAGCAGGTGCCGCCACTGCATGAGCCCGAACCGTTGCGCGTTGCAGTCCGGCCGTATGCCCCAGTTGCGGTCGCCGACCGTGCGCAGCTCCCGCCCGAGCAGCTGCCCTGCGCGTTAAAGGTGTTCGTGCCGCGCGGACCCGAGACGCTGCCATTGCGCTCCCAAGCAGATGCGCTGGTGACGGTGGCAATGGCGAGGATGCTTGTGAGGGCTGCCGTCGTGATCATGCTTTTCATGTCAACCTCGTGTGTTTTCTTTTGCCGGGAGCCAGGATCGGCGACCGGTCGGTTGCGACACGAGAGAAGCTAGGCACCCAACTTGGCTGAGGTTTTTCTCTGCCAACGCGTTTTGTGGCGTTTGGTATTTCGTTTGTGTCAGTTTGTGTCTGAGCCACCGGAGCGCTTGCGGCAGGGCCACCGATCGAACACATTTGCACCCATGAGCGCACAGCAGACCAAGATCCTTGTCGTCGATGACGACGACGATATCCGCGGGCTCCTCATCGGCTTCCTGATCGACGAGGGCTTCCGCGCGACGGGCGTCGCCGACGCGCCGAACATGGACGCAGCTATTGCGCGCGACCGACCTGACCTCGTCGTTCTCGACCTTATGCTGCCCGGTGAAGATGGCTTGTCGATCTGCCGGCGGCTTCGCTCAACTTCGGCAATTCCAGTGATCATGCTGACGGCCAGAAGTGCCGAAGTGGATCGCATCGTCGGGCTGGAGATCGGCGCGGACGACTACGTGACGAAGCCATTCTCAAAACGAGAACTGGTCGCCCGTATTCGATCCGTGTTGCGCCGCGGAGGGCAGCGTACGGAACTCAACCCACCCAAAGCCGTGCTTCGGTTTAATCAATACACCGTCGATATCAACGCACGCCGTATTTCAGATCAAACGGGCCGTGACATTTCTCTGACCGGTGCAGAGTTCGATTTGCTCGCTTGTTTTCTGCAATCGCCCCAGCGTGTCCTCTCAAGGGATCAACTGCTCGATAAGGTTCACGGTCGTCATGCAGATCCGTTTGACCGATCGATCGATACCCTCGTGTCGCGACTGCGCAAGAAGATCGAGGTCTCAACCGATCGGGAAAGGCTTATCGCGACAATTCGAAATCATGGCTATTTGTTTACGCCAACGGTACAGATTGCACAGCAATGAAGACGTCGCTTGCCGTTCGCATTGGTCTGACGGTCGTTGTCGCGTTTCTCGCCATTTCAGTCGTCGCGACGGCTTATGTCTTGCGACGATCGGAAATCAACCTCCAGGCCACCATACCCTCGCCTGCCAAGGTCGCGGCGATGGCGGAGCTTCTCGACACTTTGGGTGATGATGCGCGGGCGAAAATCCTTCCAGCGCTGTCGACGCCGCTACTCGAGGTTTCGTTGGAATCCACGCCGTCGTCTGAGGTCAGCTTTAGGCCGCTTGAAGACCGGCAGCTCAGAGACCTTCAAGACACCTACCGGACTCAAATGCCGGCGCGTGGCTTCTGGCTTGATATCTGGCGACAGGCGCGCCCGATGGGTGGGCTTCCGAGGCTTTTACGGAGCGAGGATGCGAGCCTCGTGCTGCGCACAACACTCAAGGATGACAAGCTTCTGGTCTTGCGATCTCGCGAACTTTTTCCGGTTACGAATTTCGGAGTGCCGCTTGGCTTTGCGGCCGGGCTGTTTGGGACGATCATTGCGACGCTGATGCTGATTTTTCTGCTTCGGCAAATTCGTCCGCTGGAAGATTTGGCGGGTGCCGTCGACCGCATCGACTTGCAGAACGACCCCCAACCAATATCGGAAGTGCGCTCCTCAGCTCCCGAAATTCGCGCGCTGGTTGCCGCCTTCAATCGCCAGCAGGATCGGCTCTCGGGCCTCCTCAAGTCGCGACTGGCCCTTGTCGGCGGCCTTCAGCACGATGTCAGGACGTTTGCAACAAAGGTCCGATTGCGATTGGAGAACGCACCGACCTCTCCGAGCCTGGACCAAGCGATATCGGACCTCGACGACATGGTGCGGCTGCTTGACGATGCTCTGCTCGCGACCCAAGGCACCGAGACGCCGACCGACGACGCGCTCGAGCTGATCGACATTCGCGAACTGCTCATCCTGGAAAAAGACGCGCGGCCGGATCAGCCCGTCACACTCGACTTGACCGACGGCAACCACACGCGCCCGCTCTACGTCCTCGGCAACCGGCTTGCCTTGCGTCGGGTCTTTTCGAATCTGATCGATAACGCCATTGCGCATGGTCAGGACGCGTTGGTGGCTGTGGCAAGTTCGCGTGGCGAACGCGTCATCGTCACCATCGACGACCGCGGACCCGGCATTCCAGCTGACATGCGTGATATGGTGCGGGAGCCGTTCGTACGGCTCGAGCGCTCGCGCGCGCGCACGACCGGTGGATCAGGGCTTGGACTTGCCATTGTCAGCAACCTTGTCGCTCGCAACGACGGCCGCTTCACCATTTCCGATGCCCCTAGTGGTGGTGCGCGCATGACCATCGATCTGCCCCAGTTCCGGGCCGACCGGTCGCGATGAGACCGGACAGGGCCGAACCGCGACCGCGCAAGAGTGCCGGCTCCGACAAGATGGGCGGTCACAATCGGTGAGTCGCCCGCCACCCAGATGTGATTGCCGAACGTCGGAAAACGCGTCGATCGTCTTGCCTCTGAAGTCGTCGTGCCGCTCTCCACCGCACGGGGATCGGCCAGGCTTTTTGCACCACCGCAAATTCTCCGCGACGCAGTAGAGGCAGTCACCAATCAAAGAAGAATGCCGACCGAATACAGGGTCCGCTTTTGCTCGACTTGATTGTCTTTGAAGTCGTTACGGCTGACCGACTTTGCGCCGTGCTGTGCCGGCGGGGCAGCGAAAGCGTTTGCGCGGCGCTGCAAGCAGCACTTGAAGGGGACGGATCAGGTATCCGGTTTAGTGATCCGTCAGATCAAGGTCGACCTATCCACCTGTCCCCCCAGAGGCGGACGTACTCTAAACATTGAAGAGAACGAGCAACTGGAAGTGCGGTGCACCTTAGTGCGTTGGGTGCCACCAACAAAAAGGCACTTGAAAGACGAATTAACTAGTACGATATCGCACTTTATTAGTTCGATATCGCACCAGTGGAGATGTCTCATGATCATGTCACGACGTAGGTCACTCGCCATTATTGGTGGAGGTGTTGTCCTTGCCGCTGCGGTCCCGGTTGGCGGTTTCCTGGCAAGCCGCACGCCGACGAAAGCACTCGAACCTTGGGATCGTGCTGGAAAATACGATGATGCAAGACTGCGCGCGCTTTCGTATGCGCTGCTTGCTCCCAACCCCCACAATCGACAACCCTGGGAAGTGGACCTTATAGGAGACGACCGTCTGGCCCTTTATCGCGACAAGAAACGGAACCTTCCGGTGACCGATCCCTTCGCACGCCAGCTGACCGTTGGCATGGGTTGCTTCATTGAACTCATGGAGATGGCTGCCGCCAATGAACGAATTGGTGTAGAAACACGCCTCTTTCCCGATGGTGACGATGGACCCGTTGCAGTCTGTACATTCGAAGCAGGCGCTGGAAAACCAAATCCATTGTTCCAGCAAACCATGGCACGCCGGTCGCACAAGGAAATGTTCGACAAGCGATCGGTTGATGCGGCGACATCGTCGCCGCTTCGGGCACATGCCGATGTATTTCTCGATGGTGCCGAACGCGACGAGCTTCGCCGCATTGCCCACGACGCCTGGATGACCGAGGTGCAAACGCCTGCTGCCTGGAAGGAAAGCGTTGATCTTCTGCGGCTTGGCAAGGCGGAGATTAACGCCAATCCAGATGGTATTGATGTCGGCGGTCCGATGATCGATACACTTGTGGTGTTGGGACTCGCGACACGCGAGGCCGCTCTTGATATAAACAACCCAAACGCGCGTGCTCCAATTGAAGGCACGGCAAACGCAATTCGCTCAGCACCGGCAATGACAGTAATACGAACATCTGAAAATAGCCGGTCTGAACAGATTGAAGCTGGCCGGCGCTGGTTACGATTGAACCTCGAGGCGACAGGCGCCGGTTTGGCCCTGAGACCAGTCAGTCAGGCTTTGCAGGAATACGCGGAAATGCAGCTGCATTATAAGTCTATCCATGCGCAGTTCGCCCGCAGCGGTGAAACCATCCAAATGCTGGGTCTGCTTGGATACGGAGCGCGGACATCTCGGACGCCGCGCTGGCCAATTGAAAGTCGCATGAGGAATGTCTAACTCAAACGGGTCGGAGTACTTTCGATTCTTCAACGAGATTGGAATTCTTGAGCAACTGAGTCGGGCCATGCTTCAGGCCCGACTGCCCGACGGCATGCTCGTTCCGCACTTCACGGTGCTCAATCACTTAGTCCGTGTGAAAGATGGGCGCACGCCGCTCGAACTCGCACAGGCTTTCCAAGTCCCAAAGACGACGATGACGCACACACTGGCCGGTTTGGTCAAAGCTGGACTCGTCGTCATGCGCGCAAATGAAGATGACGGGCGATCCAAGCGTGTTTGGATATCAAAGAAGGGCATTGCGTTCCGGGACAAGGCAATTCGTTCGCTCGATGAGGACGTTGAACGGCTTAGTACCTCTTTCTCCGTTGCCCGCGTGAAGAGGCTTCTGCCAGAGTTGGAGGCGCTCCGAAAGATTATGGATGCCGACCGAGAACGCAGATAAGTGAGATCGCCGCGTGATCAGCAGCAGATTTCCGCTCGGGGTCAGCTTGGGATGTCGCCGGTCGTGATGTGCGCTTCTGCTTGCCCCTTAGCTCCGGTCGTGACCGGCGTTTGTGGCAGGTCTGCTCCCAGCTACAGACGTCGGCAGGCGAGCGATGAGAGTCAGCCCGGGGCCAGAACCAGACGAAGTTTGAAACAAGAAATGCGTACAGCAGGACCAGTGCCCTACTGGTGCTCAAAATAGGCGGCGTGGGTGCGATGGATGTCTTTGATGGTTTCATCAAGGCGACTGAAGTGCGTGCGGGCGGCTGCCGTCACGCGTTCGACCGACTTTGCTTTCAACGCGCGCGCAATGCGTTCGTGGTCGCCGAGCACAACACTGAGCTCGCGCGCCTTTTTCTCATACCCAAGCACACAAAGTCGGTCGACCTTTTGCTTCTGGGCCAGGATCGTGTCGAAGGCGCTCGCACATCCGCTGAGCTCACAAATTAGCTTATGAAACGCATAGTCGAGCGCGCGCATCGTATCTGGGTCTGATGTCTCGACGCATCGACGTTGTAGCTCGAGGTTCTCGGCGAGGCGGGCGGCCTTCATCTTGTCCCAACGGTCACAGGCGTTGCGTAACACCTCCAGTTCGACCGCTAACCGGATGAAGCGCGCATCCTGAATTCGATCGAGCGAGAAGCCGCGTACTTCGGTTGCCTTTTGTGGTCGAACGACCAGCAACTCCATATTGCTCAGACGATTGAAGGCATCGCGCACCGGTTGCCGCGACACGCCGAACCGCTTCGCGACGTCGACTTCCGATAACTTGGTGCCCGGCGCGAGACTGAGTGAAACGATCTCATCGAGAAGTTGGTCGAACACGGCGTCTGCTGTTGTGCGCCGTTCGCCTGTTCGCAAGTCAGCAGACATATAAACGCTCGAAGCCTCGAAATTTCCGGTGTTGCCGTCGGCGCAACGCAATACCACAATTGCTGAGATATCCGCCGCACTTTTCTAGTTGACACAACTGGTATCCTAGTCACCCAATGCTGTCCACTTCGACGGAACCGCACGGGAGATCGCGACACATGCAGGATACGGCGAAGCCTTTGGCTGGAAAAGTTGCGATCGTGACGGGCGCCGGCCGCGATATCGGGCGTGCCGTGGCGGAAAAGCTTGCCAGTGACGGCGCGGCCGTTGCGATCAACTACTTCAAGTCGGAGAACGGCGCGCAAGAAACGGTTGCGGCGATCCATGATGCTGGCGGCAGAGCAATCTCCGTGCAGGGCGACATGACCTCCGACGGCGATGTTGCCAAACTCGTGGCGGCAACGACCGAAGCCTTCGGTCCCCGCATCGACATCGTCGTCCCAAATACCGGCGGTTTGCTCGCGCGCAAAACGATCCTTGAAATGGAAATCGAGCATTGGAATCGTGTGATGGATCTCAACATCACATCGTTCATCCGGACGATCAAAGCCGCCCTGCCGCACATGACGAACGGCGGCACATCATCGGACTGGCAAGCCAGGCTGGCCGCGACGGCGGCGGACCGGGGGCAGTCGCTTACGGGGCATCCAAAGGTGCGATGATGACCGCGACACGCGGCCTCGCAAAGGAACTTGGTCCTGATATTCGGGTCAACTCCGTTTGCCCAGGCATGATCGATACCGACTTCCACAACATCTTCACGAAACCCGAAGTGCGCGCCCACGTCGCCAACATCACACCGCTTAAGCGCGAGGGCACGTCGCAGGACGTTGCCAATCTCGTTGCCTACCTCGCGACCGATCAGGCCGCGTTCATCACAGGTGCAAACATCGACATCAATGGAGGAACGCTCTTTTCTTAATCTGACGATCGTTGAACGACGCACGCCAAAACAAACACCGAGACAGGTGTCAGACATCCTTGGGAGGATACGAATGTTTAGACTTAAAACAGGCAGTCTGCTTGGTGCAGTCGCTGCCCTTTCACTCGTTTGCACATCGGCCTTTGCCGCCGAGTGGCGGGCGTGGAATATCCACCAGACCGGCCATCCGAACACCGCTGCAATGGACCGCTTCGCCGAACTCGTGAAAGAGACGACGAAGGGCAAAGTTACGGTTCAGGTGTTCCATGGCGGCGTGCTGGGGTCCCAGCCGGATGCCATCGAACAGGTCCGGATCGGCGCTATTGAAATTGGTAACTTCAACCTGGGCCCGATCGGCCCGATCGTTAAAGAAGCCAACCTCGTCTCGCTCCCATTCATCTTCAAGAGCGTGCCGCACATGTTCCGTGTGCTCGAAGGCGAGGCCGGGAAAGTCATTGCCAAGGCGATGGCCGATGCAGGCATCATGCCTTTGGCGTGGGTCGACGCGGGCGCGCGCTCGTTCTATGCGCAAAAGCCGATTAAGACGCCGGCTGACGTCAAAGGCCTGAAGATCCGGGTCATGAACAACAACCTCTACACCGCGATGATTTCGGCAATGGGTGGCAACCCGTCTCCGATGGCGTTTTCGGAAGTGCAGCAGGCGCTGAAAACGGGCGTTGTCGATGGTGCTGAGAACAACTTTCCTTCGTTCAAAAACGTTGGTCACTTCGAAGTCACAACCAACTACTCACTCAGCGAACACCTGATTATCCCTGAGTGCATCTGCGTGAACACCAAGAAGTTCAACGCGCTTTCACCGGAGCTTCAGGCGGCTGTGACGGACGCTGCAAAGAAGGCCGCACTTTATCAGCGCGAGCTTTGGAAGGTGCAGTCTGCGCAAGCGCGCAAGGACGTCGAGAGAGCCGGAATCAAAGTCAACGAGATCGCGGATAAAGCACCGTTCCAGAAGGCTATGGATCCGGTTTATGCCGATTATCTCAAAGCAAATCCGGACATGAAGAAGCTCGTGGATCTTGCGCGTTCGACGAAATAACGCATCGTCGAATGGCAACGCGTTGGGCGCCCGGCTCCTCTTATGGACGTCGGGCGCCGACTCTACGGGGGACTGCATATGCGCAAGGCCGATTCGTCGCCCGCGCTTCTCCGCATCATGGATGCGGCGTTCGATCTAATCTGTCGCCTCTGTATGCTTCTGGCCGGTCTGGCGCTCGTCGTAATGACGGTGATCTTCGCCTGGCTGGTGTTCGGCCGCTATGTGTTGAACGACACGCCCACCTGGGCTGAGCAGGTCTCACTGCTGCTTGTTATGGCCATCACATTTCTCGGCGCAGCCGTCGGCGTGCATGAAAACACGCATCTGTCGGTCGTCCTGTTTCGCAATATGGTTCCGGCATGGCTGCGCACCGGCCTCGCCATTCTCACGGATCTCTTCATGGCCGTCTTCGGTGCCCTCATGTTCTGGCACGGGAGCGAACTCACGCTGTTCAAGTGGAAGACGTTGATCCCACTCATCCAATGGTCCGAAGGCTTGCGATCCTTGCCGCTGACGATCTGCGGCGCACTCGTCTGCCTGTTTTCCGTCGGGCATCTGATCCGCATCTTGCTCGGTCGCGACACGCGCCAAGACACCCTTTAGGAGCCGTGCGAATATTATGGGGCTCCTGCTTCTTCTAAGCGTCTTCGCCTTTTGCGTCATCATTGGAACACCGGTTGCATTCGCGCTCGGCATCGCGGCGCTGGCAGCATTCTTCCACGAAGGCCTGCCGCTCTTTGTTGGATTCCAGAGGATCGTCTCTGGCATCAACGTCTTCTCGCTGATGGCGATCCCGTTTTTTATCTTCGCCGGCGAACTCATGTTTCACGGCGGAATTGCAATCCGTTTGGTGCGATTTGCGCAATCGGCCGTTGGCGCAATGCGCGGTGGCCTCGGCGTCGTCAACGTTTTTTCGTCGATGTTGTTTGGCGGAATTTCAGGGTCCGCAATCGCCGATATCTCCGCGTTGGGATCAATTCTCATCCCAGTCATGAAAGACAAGGGCTACGATGCCGATTACGCGGTCAACGTCACCGTAACGTCGTCGATCGCCGGGATCATCATTCCGCCCAGCCACAACATGATCATTTTTGCACTTGCAACCGGCGGTGCAGTTTCGATTTCCAAGCTGTTCCTCGCCGGCGTGGTCCCGGGTGTGCTCATGTGTTTGTGCTTGGCGGTGACCGCATACATCGTGGCTGTGAAGCGCGGTTACAAAGCGGAAACGTTCCCGGGTTGGACGGCGCTCGCCTACAGCTTCGCGGGAGCGATTCCTGGCTTGTTGACGGCTGTGATCATTGTCGGCGGCGTACTGTCGGGAATATTCACGGTCACAGAGTCGGGCGCGTTTGGCGCGATGTACGCATTCGTCGTGACATTGCTGGTTTATCGCAGCCTAACCTGGAGTGGTTTCAAGACTGCCGTTGTTCAAGCGGTCCGGACGACGTCAATGGTCATGATCTTAATCGCTTGTGCAGCCGCTTTTGCCTACATGTTGACGTTCTATCGCGTGCCCAGTCAGATGGTCGATCTCCTGACCGGCATCACGGACAATCCGATCCTGATCCTTCTCATGATCAACGTTGTGCTGTTGCTGCTGGGCATGATCATGGACATGGCAGCCCTCATCCTGATCTGCACGCCGATCTTCCTACCGGTCGCGAACAGCCTTGGAATGGACCCGCTTCAGTTCGGCATGATGCTCCTGGTGAATTTGGGACTCGGGCTTTGCACCCCACCCGTGGGATCATGCCTGTTCGTGGGGTGTGCGGTCGGCAAGTTGCCGATTGAAACGGCGGTACGGACAATCTGGCCATTCTATATCGCGATTTTCGTAGCGCTGATGTTGATCACATTCGTCCCGGCCATTTCGCTGACATTGCCCGGTCTTCTGAAGTGATCGCTGAGCTTAAGGGCATGCGGTGCCGGAACTGGCCCACGACAGCCGAACTGAGTTCTACGGCCATGCCGTCGCAAGGAGGATAAAACGGAATGCCACTCGAACACGCGACACGCGAGAAGCTGAAGCAGGTCAGCACGGCGACACTTGCGACGGCTCTGTTCAAGCGCGGGTTTCGCAACCAAATGGTCCAGGGTGTTCAACCCCTGACACGCAGCCAACCGACCATGGTCGGCGAAGCATTCACGCTGCGCTACATCCCTGCGCGCGAAGACCTGAACCAGATTGAGGTCTTTCGCGATCGAGAGCACCCACAACGCAAGGCCGTCGAGGAATGCCCACCTGACGCGGTTTTCATTATCGACAGTCGTAAGGATGCACGCGCCGCATC
>JBCBWG010000010.1:0-28110 GCA_039817205.1 Pseudomonadota bacterium | reverse complement strand
TCCGATGCGGTCTGCTCAGCCGTTCCGCCAATCTCACCGCAGATGACGATCGCGTCCGTCCGGTCGTCTTTGTCGAGAATCTCGAGGGCATCACGGGTTGTGGTCCCAATCATTGGGTCACCGCCAATCCCGTAGAACGCCGATTGGCCGTACCCCGCCTGCATGAGGTTGAGGCAGAGCAGCGTGCCGAGGCTGCCTGATCGCGAGATGACACCAATGCGTCCTGGCGAAAACACGTTCGTATTGAAGCCCGGCATGATGCCAACGAAACACTCGCCCGGCGTCACAAGCCCGGCGGTGTTGGGGCCAACAATTTGGGTGCCGGATTGCTTGGCCGCTGCATGGATCTCCATGACATCGTGTGCCGGGATGTGCTCGGTCAAACAGACGAGTAGCTTGGCCCCGGCCTCGCAGGCGTCAATCGCGGCGGCCTTGGCGGCGAGCGGCGGAATAAACATGACGGCGATGTCAAATGGGTCGGCTTTGGCCGCAGCGATGGCGGTCTTGTAAATCGGCAAGCCCAAGTGCTCGGTGCCAGCCTTCTTCGGATTGACGCCGCCAACCACGTTGGTGCCGCACGCGATCATCTGTTCGGACCAGAACGTGCCTTGCTTGCCGGTCATGCCCTGGATCAGGACTTTGTGATGTGCGCGTGGGATCATGGGGTCTGCCTCCGTCAACGGATGGCAACCCTAGAGCCTTTCGCGGCGCGGCGAAACGGGGTCTGCGAAATCAGCGCCGCAAGAGATTGATGTGGCGACCATCTTTGCGAACAACGGTGAAGTGTGCGGGCGATACTTCACGCGTTGTCCGGCCGGCAAGCGATCCGCGCAGCGCGTGCGGTGCACCGTTTCCGCCGACGACCGATGCGTTTGAGTGGAGCGACGTCTCGCCGTGGCGCTCCCCAACCGACATGCCGAAAAGAACCGCGGCGACGCAAAAAACTGCGATCGGCGCTGCTTCCTGTCTGATGAGCATTCGTTTCCCCACAATTGTCGAGCGCCAGTCGCAAGAGGCGTCGCGTCGAGCCCTGGCGCATAGTCGGAACGCCTGTCTTCGTGGCCCCCGCCACATCAGACGTTCTTCTCATCAGACAGCCTACGGCTTGGTGGTGAAAATTCAGGTGCCGAAGTCGCTCAACTTTGAGGCATGTTGTTAGGTGCTGCCTTACAGCCAATCCGTCTCAATTAGTCCCGAGCTGCGGCGGCCGCGACGGCTGCTTTCACGGCATCGTCCATCAAGTCGAACGGTGTGATGCCCAGACGGGATTGCACCAGGGTAATGGCCTCGTCCTCGCCAGTCCCATGGATCGTGAAGAAGACCGGGACATCGGGCTTCAGGTCTTCCCAGGCTTTGACGACGCCTTCCGCCATCACATCGGTACGGGCGAACGCGCCACAAAAATTGACCAGCAGCGCTTTGACGTTTGGGTTGTCGAGAACGATGCCGAGCGCCGTTGTCGCTTTGGTGTAGGCCTCACCACCGATTTCCATGAAATTGGCGGGGCGACCGCCATAGTGGGCAATCACATCCATTGTGGTCATCGTCAGGCCCGCCCCGTTCGCCAGCACGCCGACTGATCCGTCCAGTTCGATGTACTTCAGCCCGGCGGCTGCCGCGCGTTGTTCAAGTTCGGTTTGTCGCTCGGGCGCTGCATCTTTTGCCAGCTCGGCCTGGCGCGGCGCTGAGCTGTCGTCGATGGTGAGCTTGCAGTCGAGCGCATAGACATGATCGTCGGATGTGATGACCAGCGGGTTGATCTCAACCAGCTCAGCATCGACGTCGCGCCAAACCTGATAAAGTGCGGCCAATGCCGACCGCAGGTCTGCTGTCGCCGCTCCGAATGTCAGCCCGTCCAGGGCCTGGTCGAGATCGCTTTCTGTTGGACCACTGTGCAGGTCGATCGGGATGCGCCGCATCGCGGTCGGATCGCGTTCAGCGACCTCTTCGACATCCATGCCGCCGAGGCCGGAGAACAGAAGCATCGGCCCCCGGCTCGCGTGGTCGTCGATAATGGCTGCATACAACTCGCGCGCGATCGGAACTTGCTCTTCGATCAGCACTGTTTCCACCGGCCAGCCATCGATCTCCATCCCAAGAATTGCTTCAGCGTGGGCCGCCGCTTCCTCAGGCGAATTCGCGAGTTTGATGCCACCCGCTTTGCCGCGCTTGCCCGTTGGGACCTGCGCTTTCACGACGGATGCGCCGATCATCCCGAACGCTTCAGCTGCGCCTTTCACGTCAGATACTAAAACGGATCGTGGCGTTCGGATTCCGCGGTCGCTCAACTGAGGCTTGGCAACGTGTTCGCAGAAATCCATCGGTCGTCCTCGGTTCGTTTTGCCCGTCGTCGCGTCGCTCGGCTTCTGAGCGCTTATGCCTTGTCGCAGCGGGCCAGTCCATCACGCTTCGCCTGCGGCGCGTTCCCGTGCAACTCTTCCGTCGATGCCGGCGTGTTTTCTCTGCTGTTTGCAATAAGTGGCGCTTCTCGCTTCACTACGTCCCAAAGGTCGTGCCGAAGAGCCATGCCGTCGAATGGCACCCCGTAACCGTGACCGGAGCTCCTCATGTCTGCGTCTCACTCGTCTGAAGGCCCCGCCATCCAGCATTCGAACAAAATGACGGGTCGAAGCGCGTTCCTTGCGTTGTTGGAGCAGGAGGGCGTCACCCATCTGTTCGGCAATCCTGGCACCACCGAACTGCCGATCATGCACGCGCTGACCGACGTCGCGAACATGACTTATGTGATGGCGATGCAGGAGAGCCTCGTCGTCGCAATGGCCGATGGCTATGCGCGAGCATCGGGCAAGCTGGTGGCGGCCAATGTTCACGTGGCGCCAGGGCTCGGGAACGCGATGGGCGCGCTTTACAATGCCAAGTTTACTGGCACGCCGATGATCCTGACCGCCGGCCAGCAGGAGCAGGGGCACGGTCTGATGGAGCCATTGCTCTACGATCCGCTTGTTCCGATTGCCGAGCCGCTCGTCAAATGGGCGGTTGAGGTCAACCGTCTGGAAGACCTGCCGCGCATCCTGCACCGGGCCGCGAAAATCGCAATGACGCCACCGACGGGGCCTGTCTTCATTTCGCTACCGGGTGACATCTTGAACGAAGACGGCGGCATCGACCTCGCGCGCCCGACGCGTGTTGATGCCCGCGTTCGCCCCTCCGATGCGGCCATAGAGGCGCTGGCCGACCGCTTGCTTGAAGCGAAAAATCCCGTGCTTGTTTGCGGCGATGAGATCGTGAAGTCGGACGCGCTTGAAGAGACGGCAAAGCTCACCGAAGTGCTCGGTTGCGGCGCGTATCAGAACTCGTCGGCTTACGGTGCGCACTTTCTGTCTGAGCGACCGGGTTTTCTCGGTGCGCTGACCCGCAACCAGGAACAGGTCCGCAAAACGCTCGCGCCGCACGACCTGATCGTATCGATCGGTGCCGACTTCCTGCGCATGTCGGTCCACAGCGAGACCGATGCGCTGCCCGAGGGCGTTGCCATCGTCCAGATTGGCTTGGTCGATTGGGAGCTTGGCAAAAACTATCCGGCCGAGATCGCGCTGAAGGCCGATGTTGGCGAGACTTTGCGTGCGCTCATTCCGGTCTTGCAGGCTCGCGGCGGCTTGGAATTGGCTCAAAAAGCCGAGGCTCGACTGAAAGATCTCAAGTCGCGCAATTGGACGGCTCAGCGCGCAGCGCTTGTCGCCGAAATCGAGAGGCAAACGTCCGCCGAACCAATGACGGGTGACTGGCTGTCTTGGCAGCTAGTGCAGGCGATGCCTGACGATGGCATCCTCGTGCACGAGGGGCTGACCACCGCCTGGAATATGACGAAGCTGTTTCCGTACCGCGACCGGTTTGGGTTCCACGGTCTCGCATCTGGCGGCATCGGCTGGGGCTTGCCAGCGGCGGTCGGTGTGCAAATGGCGCAACCGGATCGACCCGTCACAGCGATCATCGGCGACGGGTCCGCGATGTATTCCGTGCAGGCGCTCTGGACCGCAGCGCACCATCAGCTGCCGATGGCGTTCGTGATCTGTAACAATGGCGGCTATCGCATCATTAAGCAGCGCCTCAAGTCATTCCACGGCAACGAGCACTACATCGGCATGGATTTTGCCGATCCGCCGCTCGACTGGCTCAAGATCGCTGAAGGCCTTGGTATGCGCGCGCACAGGCTCACGGACCCGAAGGACGCACCCGAGATGCTGCGCGAGGCATGCAGCGGCAAAAACGGTCCAGTTCTCATTGATGCCGTCGTCGATGGAACGATCTGATACGTTGCCCGTCGGGTCGCCAAAACTGGTCTTTGTCAAAACAGTAACGACCGGGCTGCAATGGCCCGGGCGCTGGAATTGTTTTCACGAGCAGTTGAATTTGCATTTTTTAATTTTATCTGTAAAAGCCGCGTCCGTTTCAAAACCAAAAATAAAGGTGGCGACTTATGTCAAAAACATATTTGAAATTGTATGATTACGGCGCGCGTGCGGTGGTGGTCGACGGGGTGTTGAATGCTGCCGGCGTCACCACCTATACCGTCACAATCTGCTCAGGAACGGTCATTACCGTCGGCAGTGGCGCGGCTTCGATTACGTTGACAGCGCCACTTACCGTGCCGCTCCTGGCGACAGCTGGTGCAGCGGCAATGGCCGTCGCCACCTACAAAATCCTGAAAATGCCTGCTGAGCCAGACCTCTCGCCCTCCACCTCAGCGTCAAAGAGCACGGTGTCGTCGAAGCGGAAGGCGGCAAGAAGAGGTAAGGCCGCGAAGTCTACTCAGGAAACTTCGCGTCCAACCTCGGGTCTTGTGACCGGTCTTCTGTCTCTGCCGACCTTGGCCTACTCCGCCGCGAGCCGGACGTAGTCGTCTTTGCCGACGGGGCAGGCTTCCCAAAGCTCGGACATTGCAGCAATTAGGTGGTCGATATCAGCGTCGGTGTGGAGCGGCGTCGGTGTAAACCGGAGCCGCTCGGTGCCGCGCGGCACCGTCGGGTAATTGATCGGCTGCACATAGACGCCGTGGGCATCCAGAAGCGCGTCGGTGACAGCCTTACAGTGGACAGGGTTACCGACGAGCACGGGGACGATGTGGCTCGGGTTGTCCATGACCGGGATGCCAGCTTCGTGGAACCGCGCCTTCAGCGTCTTGGCCCGTTCCTGGTGACGGCGTCGCTCGAGCTGGCTTTGACGGAGATGGCGGACGCTTGCGAGGGCACCGGCGGCGATTGCGGGTGCGAGTGAGGTTGTAAAGATGAAGCCGGAGGCGTAGCTCCGGATGGCATCACAGAACGCGCGGCTGGCGGCGACATAGCCGCCCATCACGCCGAAGCCTTTCGCAAGCGTTCCGTTAATGACGTCAATGCGACTGGCCAGACCCTCGCGCTCAGAGATGCCGCCGCCGCTTTTGCCGTACATGCCAACGGCGTGCACCTCATCGAGGTAGGTGAGCGCGTTGTATTTTTCGGCGAGATCGCAAATCGCTTTCATCGGCGCAATGTGCCCGTCCATCGAGTAGACGCTCTCAAAAGCGATGATTTTCGGCCGATCCACCGGCTGCGCTTTCAAGAGCTCTTCGAGATGCCCGACATCGTTGTGGCGAAAGATCTGCTTTTCAGCGCCACCATGGCGAATGCCAGCGATCATCGACGCGTGGTTTTTCTCATCGGACAGGATGAGTGTGTCGCGCCCGATCAGCTTGACCATCGTGTCGAGCGTGGTGTCGTTGGCGACGAATGCCGACGTGAAGAGGAGCGCGGCTTCTTTTGCGTGAAGCGCGGCAAGCTCTTCCTCCAGCATCACGTGATAGTGCGTCGTGCCTGAGATATTGCGCGTACCGCCTGAACCGGCGCCGACCTTGTCGATCGCCTCGTGCATCGCGTTCAGCACAATCGGACTCTGGCCCATGCCAAGGTAGTCGTTCGAGCACCAGACAGTCACATCGCGCTGTTGGCGCTCATCGCCCGTGTGGCGTCGCGCGCGCGGAAACCGCCCGCGGTACCGTTCGAGATCGGCAAAAACGCGGTAGCGGCCTTCCGAGTGGATGGCATCGAGTGCAGCTTCAAACTTATTTTGATATTTCATAGCGTTGCTCCCACCCTGATCTTGGACATCGGGTTGTGCTTCTCAAGTGGCAATTCGTCGTTGTCTGCAGGCGTTGAACGCGGCCTGAAGCCGCAATTGATCCAGATTTGTCCCGAAGGCGCGGGCACCGCAGTGCGGTGGCTCCGTATTGGCGGCGATCTCGGCGTATGGCGTCATCTCGCTGGTTCCGGGCGCTGCGAAAAACTGCACAAAACCTGCGTCAGAACGCGCGACACCGCTAAGCCGCGTGATGTTTCCAAAGGCACCGTTTGCGATCCCATCCAGCAGCCGTTGCAGAGCCGTTCGGTCGCAGCGGTCATCAAGCGCAACCGCGAAGTCGGCTGCCGGATCGCCTCTGAGCGCGTCGACCTGCGGCGCGGCAAGGGCGTTCGAAGTGTTGAGCGCGTTGCGCCGCGATCCGCCAAGTGACCATCGCCAGAGCCAATCCGCTGGGACTGGAAGAATGAGGAACCAGTGTTCGAGAATGGCAAGACCAAGCAACGTTGCAACGAGCGCGAGACCAACGGCCTCGCCGTCGCTGACGCCTGGCGCATGGGCGCGCATGAGGATGAGGACGAGCGCCACTGTGCCGCCGGTCACGGCAAACGGAAAGAACGCGTTGATCGGGCGTACAGACATATAGCGCCGCAGATACGCCATATGCTCGGGCAGGAAGTCCTCGTTGAGATTGCGGACGCCGAGGAACACGTTGAGCTTCGCGCTGACTTGCAAGATCCAGAGGACGAGAAACGTCCAAAGCGCGATCTGATTGGCACCGTTTGCGGAAACCGCGAAGACCAGTGCCGCCGCGATCACGCAGGCCATTTGATTATAAAGGATGGTTTCAACGGCATGCCAGAAGTGCAGCAGACCGCGGCAGTCGGGGTGGCAGGCCCGTCGGCGCGGCCCCGTAATGTAGCCAGCGTAAAACGCCATCTCGATAAAAGCCCAGACAAACAAACCACCGCTGAATGCGAGGTAGGCGCCTCGAACCGAGAGGTCATCTTTGGTTTCGGCTATGAGGAAAAGCGAGAGCACGGAGAGGCCAGCGAGGGCCGTGACGCTCCAACGGAACGTCGGTTTGGGAAGGCCATCCAAATAGATGATTGCTCCGGTGGCAAACCACCAGAGGAACAGCGCGAAACTGACTGGCACGATGTGGTCAGTCATGGGTCGTTTTCGTCTCCCTCTTCGGCCTGTGCCGCGACCTAAATCACCTGTCGCGCGCACTCTGTCGGCTCAAGCCGTGCGCCTTGGTCTCGCTTGCCGACCGTTCCGCAACGGTGGCCTCATCAACGCTTCAAACAATCAGCTGAGCCTTACGGATGTGCCGCGCGCCGTGTGAGCGCGATGGCCTGCGACGTGTAAAAACCGTGTGAGATCCGAGGGCCCGGTTCGGCTTGCCAGTCGCTCAGTTCCGATCGGTTGGCGATCAATTGTAAAAGCTGTTCTTGCCGAATGGGTTCGATGGCCGGTGCACGGTCGCTTCGCGGGAACAGTTTGCCCGCCCGGTGCATCAAGCTAAGCGCCAGTGTGCGCGGGACAAAGGTCAGGACAATGGAGCGCCGCGTCCGCTTTGCGAGCTGGCTGATGCTGTCGACAACGTCCGGCCCGCCGTAGTGAATAAGACTATCCATGGCGACCACGTGGTCGAACTGTCCGAGGCTTGGGTCGAGCATGTCTCCGGAAAGATAGGCAACAGTCCCGCGCATGCCCGTTTCGCCCGGACTGTGCTCGGTTCGCCCGCGCGCAATTTCGATGAGGTTCGGCGACAGGTCGACGCCAATCACCTCCGCGCCGCGGTTGGCAATGTCGACGGCGAGCAGTCCCGTACCGCAACCGGCGTCAAGAACGCGTTTGCCCGCGAGGTCTTCCGGCAACCGTTCAAGAAGCGTCGCGCGCATCATCTCGCGACCTTCTCGGACGGTGGTACGCACACGCGAGAGCGGCGCGTCACTCGTCATCCGTCGCCACGCCTCAAAAGCAGTGCGGTCAAAATACTGAGCCAGTTGGCTGCGCCGTTCTTGATAGTCGGGGGAGGACATCGGTCCCTCCTGATCAATCAAAGCCGAGAAAATCAAAGATCTCCCGGTCTTTCATGTGAGTGGCTTCCTGCTCTTCAATTCCGGCAAGCAAGCTGGCTGCGAGTTTCAGGTATTCTTGCTGAACCGCGAGCACCTCGGGCGTCTCGTCCATCTCGAAGAGCGTGCGCTTCTTGAGGCGCGATTTGCGGATGGCATCGAGGTCGGGGAAGTGTGCGAGGCGCTTCAGGCCGACGGCTTCATTGAAGCGGTCGATCTCATCGGTTGCTTTGGAGCGGTTTGCGATCACGCCGCCAACGCGCACCTTGTAGTTCTTCGACTTTGCACCGATCGCTTGCACGATGCGGTTCATCGCAAAGATAGAATCGAAGTCGTTCGCCGTGACGATGAGCGAGTGATCGGCGTGCTGGAGCGGGGCTGCAAACCCGCCGCAAACCACATCGCCAAGCACATCGAAAATCACGATGTCGGTGTCTTCGAGGAGATGGTGCTCCTTCAGAAGCTTGACCGTCTGTCCGACAACATAGCCCCCACATCCGGTGCCCGCAGGCGGGCCGCCGGCCTCGACGCACATCACGCCGTTGTAACCCTCGTAGACGAAGTCTTCGGGGCGCAGTTCTTCCGGGTGAAAGTTTACGCTTTCGAGGACGTCGATGACGGTCGGGACGAGCGACTTGGTGAGCGTGAATGTTGAATCATGCTTTGGATCGCAGCCGATCTGGAGCACGCGCTTGCCAAGCTTCGAAAACGCGACCGACAAGTTCGATGACGTTGTCGATTTTCCAATGCCGCCTTTGCCGTAGATGGCGAACACTTTGGCCGTATCGATTTTCAGGCTCGCATCCTGGTGAACTTGGACGCTGCCGTCGCCATCCGTGGGTCCGTTACCTGTGCTGCGATCCCGGACAAAACTGCCGCGAGGGGGGACGAGGTTCATGCCATGGCCTCCACACCAATGCCTTCGACACGGTCATCGAGTTCGTCACCGGCTTCGCGGAGCGCTTCGAGCGTGTCTTCGTCAGGGTTCCAATATTTGCGTTCGTGAGCTTCGAGCAGGCGTTGTGCGACCTTGGCCGAAGCCTTGGGGTTCAGTTCCGACAGTCGTCGACGCATGTCCGCGTCAAGGACGTAGGTCTCTGAGATCTGCTGATAGACCCAGGGTGCGACTTCGCCGGTGGTCGCTGACCAGCCGACCGTGTTGGTGACATGGGCCTCGATCTGGCGGACGCCTTCATAGCCGTGGCGCAGCATGCCCTCTGTCCATTTCGGATTGAGCATGCGTGTCCGGGTCTCAAGCGCGACCTGTTCGGAGAGCGACCGCACTTTGCCTTCGGTGCGCGTTTGATCGCCAATATAAATCGATGCGCCTTTGCCGCCGCGGGCACGGGTGACGGCGCGACCGATCCCGCCGAGGGTATCGAAATAGTGGTCGATCGTTGTGACGCCGAGTTCCACGGACTCCAGATTTTGGTAGGCAACATCGACCGTTGAAAGAACGCTCGAAAGCAGCTCTTTCTTCGCCACGGGATGGCCGTTGACGCCGTAGGCAAAGCACTTCCGCGCTTCATAGACGTCGGCGAGTTCGTCCTCGTCGTTCCAGCAACCGCTGTCGATGAGGTGGTTGACGTTAGCGCCGTAGGCACCGTCCGCGTTTGAAAAAACACGCAGAGCCGCTTCTTCGAGTGAGCAGTTATGTTCGGCTGCGTAAGCGCGCGCATGTTTGGCAATGAAGTTGTCGGCGTCGGCTTCGTCGGCGGTTGCTGCGAGAAAGGCCGCCTCTGCCAGAAGCCGCGTTTGAAGCGGTAACAGATCTCGGAAGATTCCGGAGAGCGTCATCACGACGTCGATGCGCGGCCGACCGAGCTCCTCGATTGGGAGCAGTTGAGCACCGGCAAGCCGCCCAAAGCTGTCGAAGCGGGGGGTGGCACCAATCAACGCGAGCGCCTGCGACAGCGGACCGCCTTCGCTCTTCAGATTGTCGGTTCCCCACAGAACCATCGCGACCGTTTCGGGCAAGGCGTGCGCATCGCTTAAATGGCGGTCGAGCAGGCGCGCGGCCTGACGCTTCCCATCTTCAACCGCGAAGGCGCTTGGGAGTCGAAACGGATCGAAGCCGTGCAGGTTGCGGCCCGTCGGCAAAACATCGGTCGATCGCAACACGTCACCACCTGCGACCGGGGCGACAAAGCAGCCGTCAAGCGCGCGCACAAGACCATCGGTTTCCATCGTCGATGTCAGTCGCGGGTTCGTTTCATAAAGCGTGTCGAGGGCCGCGCGCGCATCATCGCTTGTTCGGGCACCGAGCAGGCGTTCCGCTTCCCGCGGTCGTTTGCCGTCAATGATCGCAGCGACCACGTCCGACGGCAGCGTGACATCGTGTTTGGCCTCGGCAATCGAGGTCAACAGTTCGATGCGGTGCTCGTGTTCGCACTCCGCACCCACCACATGAAGACCGTGTGGGATCAGCGTGTACTCGAGCTCAAGCACAGCTTTTGTAAGCATTTGGACGAGCGGTACGCCTGTCAGATGCGCGCGCGCTCTGTTGTCGTTTGCCGCCGCATCTTCTGCAGTTCGTGACGGGTCCGGGTCGTCCAGGAGATCGACCGCGCGCGCTTGCTCGATGATGAGATCTTCAAGGTCGGAGCGCTCATCGACCGCGTCGAGTTCCGTTGACCGCCAGCGATCGAGCGACGCTTTGAGGTCGGCGAGGCCGCGGTAGAGGCCCGCGCGCGCAACGGCCGGTGTTAGGTAGCTGACCAGTGTCGCCGCCGAGCGTCTTTTGGCGATGGTCCCTTCGGACGGGTTGTTGGCAGCGTAGAGGTAAATGTTTGGAACGTCACCGATCAAGCGGTCGGGCCAACAAACATCCGTTAGTCCCGACTGTTTGCCGGGCATAAACTCAAGCGCACCATGGGTGCCGAAATGCAGGTAGGCATGTGCGCCGAAGTCTTCGCGCAGATAGCGGTAGAAGGCCGAGAACGCATGCGTTGGCGCGAAGCTGCCCTCGAACAGCAATCGCATCGGGTCGCCTTCGTAGCCAAAGCCCGGTTGGACTGCGACAAGCACATTTCCGAACGCGCGGCCAAGAACGTGGATGGCGGTGCCATCGGCCTGTTGTGTGCCGGGCGCTGGGCCCCACTGCTCTTCGATTTGGGTGAGATAGCGCTCGCGGGCGATATGATCATCGACAGGGATAGACGCGTGGACGTTGGCGTCCGTTCCGAACTGGGCTGCGTTGCCTTGCAGAACGGCGTTCCGTAAGTCGTCGACGGTTTTCGGAACGTTGACTGTGTAGCCCTCGTCTTTCAGGCGCGTCAGCGTGTTGTGCAGGGACTCAAACACCGACAGGAACGCGGCCGTCCCGGTTGCCCCCGCGTTTGGCGGGAAGTTGAACAGGACAACGGCAAGCTTTCGGTCTCGGCGTTCGGCGCGTCGGAGCGCCACCATCTTCGCTGTCCGATCGGCGAGGTTTTCGACCCGCTCGGCACATGCAACCATTTGATGGGCGCCCTTGGCGCTGTCAGCTTTGCAGGCGCGCGCGCAACCGGCGCAGGTCGTGCCGCCCTTGATGCGTCCACCGAATACAGTTGGTGCCGTCGCACCGTCGATCTCGGGGATCGCGATCATGATCGTCGATTCAATTGGCATGAGGCCGCGGTCAGCCCGGCGCCATTCTTCGATCGATTGGAACTCAAGCGCGTGAGCGCCCAGGTATGGCACATCAAGCTGGCGCAGGATGTCTTCGGCCGCCTTCGCATCGTTGTAGGCCGGGCCGCCCACAAGCGAGAAACCGGTGAGTGACAGGACCGCATCCACCGTCGCGCGGCCATCTTCCATGAAATAGGCGTCGATCGCCGGCCGTGCATCGAGACCACTTGCGAACGCCGGGATCACGTTCAGGCCGCGTGCTTCCAGAGCACGAATAACACCGTCATAGTGGGCGCAATCGTCGGCAAGCAGGTACGAGCGCATCACGAGTAAGCCGACCGTTCCTCTCGCCCCCGGTCCATTGTGGACCATCGGAAGATCGGCCAGCTTGTCTGTTATCGGTTTGGCCGCGTCCGGATGGTAGAGCCCGACGTCTGGATATGCGATCGGGTCGGCGACATTGAGTGTGCCGCGGAGCGCTTCGCGTGGGCCGCTCGCATATCGGTTGACGAGAAAGCGGATCAGGCTCGCCAGATTGCCCTCGGAACCGGCAAGCCAGTACTGCATACCGATGAAGTAGGCGCGAACGTCCTGGGCTGTGCCGGGGATGAAGCGCAGAATGCGTGGAATTTGGCGTAGCACGGCCATCTGGCCGGCTCCGGCACTTTTCGAACCGGAACGGGATTTGCCGCGCAGCCGTTTCAGCAGTGCCATCGGCCCTGACTGTTTGGCGCTCATCGAGAAGCGTCCGAGCCGTGTTTGTTTGACGATTTCTCCCGCAGCGATGCAGGCCATCACGGCGTCGCAATGATCTCGGCGCGCTTCGATGTCGGGCAGAACGGCTTGGACGTGATCCTCCATGAAGAGCATCGTTGCGATGATCACATCGGCTTCTGCGATATCCCGCTTGCAGGCGGCGAGCGCGTCCGGCTGCGTCGCCCATTCGGCTGCGAAATGAAGATCGAGCCTCAGGTTTGGCAGATCACGGGCCAGCGTTTCGCGAGCGCGATCGACGGCGCCTGCGACGTGGCGATCGAGCGTGATCAGCACGACCCGAACGGCGGGCGCTCGGTGCTTTCGCGGTTGTCGCTGTTCCTGTGGGTCTCGAGCAGGCCTCAATGCGGTGACACCCGCACGGCCCGCCGGATCAGCGGGCAAAGTGGGACTTGGCATCGTAGAGCGTCTCGATTGATATCTCGCGAATGCCGCGATCGCGGGCAAACGCCTCGGTGTTCCGTCGGGCTTTGCCCCGCACGAAAAATGGGATTTTCTTCAGCTCTTTTTCGGCATCGTTTGCCCAGGCAACAACCGCGGCCAGGTCATGCGCCACTTCAGTCACTTCATGCGCGTTCGCTTGGTGTGCATCCGATGCGTCTTCGCTAGGCTCGGTCGAGTGAAGTCTTGGCCGCGTTGGTTCAGCCTGATCGTTCGCAGCCGGTCCGGTTGGACCGCCGCCATGACCGAGGTGGGACGGTGCGTGGTCGTTGAACTCGAAGTCGTTTTTGAACATCTGCAGCAGATGCTCTTCGAGCCCCATCATCAGCGGATGGACCCACGTATCGAAGAGCACGTTCGCGCCCTCGTATCCCATCTGTGGCGAGTAGCGCGCGGGGAAGTCCTGGACATGGATCGGCGCGGAAATCACGGCACACGGAAGCCCAAGACGCTTGGCGATATGGCGTTCCATCTGCGTGCCAAGAACGATCTCAGGCTGTGCCTCGGTGATCGCGGTTTCGATCTCGAGATAGTCGTCGCTGATGAGGGGCTCGACGCCGTACTTTTCGGCCGCGCGTCGGACATCGCGGGCGAGTTCGCGCGCATAGGTCCCGAGGCCGACGACCTCAAAGCCGAACTCTTCGGCTGCAACCCGTGCGGCTGCGATCGCGTGGGTCGCATCGCCGAAGATGAACGCGCGCTTGCCTGTGAAGTAAGTGGAATCGACGGAACGACTGTACCACGGCAACCGCGATCGTCCGTTGTTGGCTGAATGTGTGGGATCCAGTTCGGCGAGCGCTGCGACTTCGCGCAGGAACTCGGTTGTGGCGTTGACGCCGATCGGTACCGTTTTGGTGTACGGCTGTTTGAATGTGCGCTCGAGCCAACGCGCCGTCGTCTCGGCGATCTCCGGATAGAGCACGACGTTGAAATCGGCATCACCCAATCGCGCGATGTCGGCGGGCGATGCCCCGAGCGGCGCGACAACGTTGATGGCAACGCCAAGATCGGTGAGCAGTCGGGTAATTTCAGTGACGTCGTCGCGGTTGCGGAACCCAAGGCTGGTGGGGCCGAGGATGTTGCACGTCGGGTGATCGCTTTCTGATTTTTCGCCGGGCGTCGTCGCGCTCCCGTTCGAAAGGTGTCGAACGATCTGGTAAAACGTCTCCGACGCGCCCCAATTTTCCTTGCGCTGGTAAGAGGGCAGCTCAAGGGGAATGACCGGCACTGGCAGGTCGAGGGCTTCGGCAAGACCGCCCGGATCGTCTTGAATGAGTTCGGCGGTGCACGAGGCGCCGACGATCATCGCTTGCGGTTGAAAGCGTCGGTAGGCGTCCCGGGCCGCCGTCTGAAAGAGATCCGCTGTATCGCTGCCGAGATCGCGGGCCTGGAACGTTGTATAGGTGACGGGGGGGCGCTTGTTATTCCGCTCGATCATGGTGAACAGCAGATCGGCGTAGGTGTCGCCCTGCGGCGCGTGCAGCACGTAGTGCAAATCGCGCATAGAGTTTGCGATCCGCATGGCGCCGACGTGCGGCGGTCCTTCGTAGGTCCAGAGTGTGAGTTTCATGGGCGCTAGACCTCCAGCCGGGCGCGACGCCCGAACGGACGTGCGAACAGCTCAGCGAGATCGCCGGCTTGTTCAAAGCCGTGAACTGGCGAAAAGACGAGTTCGATGGCCCACTTGGTCGTGAGGCCTTCGGCTTCCAGCGGGTTGGCGAGCCCGAGGCCGCAAACGACCATGTCGGGTTTGGCCGCGCGGCAGCGGTCCAGCTGTTTTTCGACATCTTGGCCTTCGCTCACCGTACAGCTATCGGGGAGCGCGGCGAGGTCGGCTGCATGGTGCTTCGCGTGCAGGTACGGCGTACCAACTTCGATCAACTCCATGCCGAGTTCGCCATGGAGAAAACGGGCGAGCGGGACTTCGAGCTGGCTGTCCGGGAAGAAGAAAATCCGCTTGCCGGACAGCGTATCGCGGTAGCGCTCGATGGCGCGGTTTGCCCGTTCACGACCGGGGGCGACGGCTGCGCGAAACGCGAGCGGCTCGATGCCAAATTCGTTTGCCGCCGCCTCGAGCCACGCTGTCGTGCCGTCTGCGCCGAACGGAAACGGTGCGTCGAGCCGGGTCGCGCCGCGCTTCTCAATGAGCGTCATGGTTTCTGCAAGAAACGGTTGGGCGAGCAGCACTTTGGTGTTGGGCCCGACGGCTGGGATCGAATCAGATTGCCGTGGCGGCAGAAAGCTCACGTCGCCAATTCCGATCTTATGAAAGAGCCGGGTGAATTGGTCCTCGACGATGTCCGGCAAGCAGCCAACCACAAGCAGGTTCGGTGGCGCATCCGGGTTCAAGGCTGGCATCTCAGGGACGAGGCTTGCAAGGCAGGTGTCTTCGCCCTGCGTGAAGGTCGTCTCAATCCCGCTGCCGGAGTAATTCAGGACGCGAACGTCCGGCATGTGCTGCGCGCTGAGGCGTTCAGCGGCCCGCTGTAGATCGAGCTTGATCACTTCCGAGGGGCACGAGCCGACCAGGAACAGCATCTTGATGTCGGGACGGCGTGCGAGCAGTTGATCGACAACGCGGTCGAGTTCGTCGTTGGCGTCTGCCAAGCCTGCAAGGTCCCGATCGTCAATGATCGCGGTTGCGAAGCGGGGTTCGGCGAAAATCATGACGCCAGCGGCTGATTGAATGAGGTGCGCGCAGGTTCGCGAACCAACAACAAGGAAGAATGCGTCTTGGATTTTGCGATGAAGCCAGACGATGCCTGTCAGCCCACAAAAGACCTCGCGCTGGCCGCGCTGTTTCAAAACAGATCGTGGTGCCGCATCGCAGCCGGCCGTGCCGTTTGCGGCTGTTTCGGCATTGAGAGGTGCGGCGGTATTGAGGAGATTGACGCTCATCGTGCCGCCTCCATCATCGGGGTGAGGGGGGCCGTCTCGTCCGCGTCCGCGCTCGACTGGAGACGCGCAAGGCGCAACTTCCAGATGAACTGCGCCGCGTTGACGACGTAGGCTGCGTAGGCTGCGAGCGCGAGCCACATTTGCTCGGTCGGCGTTCCGAAACCGAATAAAACTGCTGCGAGATACGCTGTATGCAGCGCGAGGACGCCCATCGAGACAACATCTTCCCAGAAGAAGGGGCCTGCGAAGAGGTACTTGCCGAAGACCTCTTTCTCCCAAATCGATCCCGTGATCATGATCGCGTAGAGAACGAGTGTTTTCAGAACGATTGAGAAAGTCGCCGTGGCGTACCCGTCGCCGGTGAGGAGATAGCGTGCGACGAGGCCGAGGCTGATCAGGAAAACGAGAAACTGAAGAGGTGCGAGCACGCCCTGGACAATGGTCCAAACGGATTGATCGCGACGCGTCTTTTGTTCCGGCGTGTAAAGCGCGGTTGACGGTCTCGAAATTCGCTTATTTTTCGGTGCTTTTCGCAACGTTGACGCCCTGGTTGTCAACTTAACTTGTCGCGGAACCGTACGAGCGGTGCGTCCGAGCGTCAATTTCTATTTACGTCATGTTTGATTGACGACTTCCGTCGCATATCAATGTCAGACCGAAGTCGCGTAGGCTCTGCTGACCGACGTTTGATCAGGCGGAACGCGTTGGCCGCCTGCAGGGTTTGCCGAGGGATTTGACCAGCAGTTGGCCGTCGATTGGCACGCAGAAAAAGTGTCAACTGTTTGGGGCGTCAATAGAGGTTGACGCACCCGTTTGCCCTATTCTACTTTCGATCACCGCCTAAAGCGGCGTTACCCCTCGCACTTAGATGACGGGGTCGAACGCTGACCTATCGGCGGGAGTGTTGGGGGGCCGTGACTTGGCTCTGGTTCCCCGCTGCGATAACGTCGACTTTGGCTCGAAGAACGTCTGCTGAACCCTGGCCTGGTGTTGGCAGCGTGAAAGACTTGCGATGGCGGGTTACCGACGAGATCACGAAGGAGCGGAGCACCGGTCGGTTGCGCGTTCCCCTTCCGTGCACGCCAAAGGCGATCGGCTCCAATCAGTTATTGAGAGCCAAATCATTCCGCGCCTGATGATGGCGCACAATGAGCGTGCAAATACCCTCGGCCGCGTGTCGCGCGCCAAGGTTCTGAAGCTCGGCGGCGCGTTCCCTGAAGTGACGCGCGAGATCCCAAAGGCTTCGATCGGCGAAGTCGCTGATGCACTCGTCCGGCATGACCTGCCGCTCGTGCGCGATCTCATCGAGCGTGAACGGGCCTTTGGTGCTGATGATAAATCACTATTGATCGATCTTCTGCCAGCCGCAGCGCGCATGCTTGGCGACCGCTGGCTCGATGGCACATGCACATTCACAGACGTGACCGTCGGGCTCGGCGCCATTCAAACGCTGTTGCGAGACTTTACCGGCGAGCCGCCCCATCGCGCGTTTCCCGCGGGGGAGCGGCCTCAAATTCGTCTGCTCGCTATACCGGGTGAACAACACACGCTTGGTGTCCTCGTTGTCGCTGAGTTTTTCAGATCCGCCGGGTGGGATGTCACGAGCGGTCAGCCGCCCAGTTTGCGAGATTTCAAGTCGGAGATCGCTGATCGCTGGTACGATGTGATCGGGATCTCGGTCTCAGGTGATGCACACGTTGCACAGTTACCGGATTTCGTTCGCGACATTCAAACCGCATCGAGCAACCCGGCCGTACCAATTCTCGCTGGAGGCCCTGCGTTGCGTGACTTCACAGTAGATCGGGCCGAGGCCCTCGGCCTCACAGCGATCGTCGATCATGCGGGTCTCGCAGTATCGACGGCAGAGGAGTTCTTGAATAGTACCGAGAGCGTTTTGCGGAATTAATTCCGACCGGCGCGCGTTCGAAATCGATCCGAAATAAAGATAACGAACCATAAAATGGCTGAGCTACCGCAGAACGGTCTTGCGGGACAATTCCGCACCCCAAGGAAGGCCTTTCGCGGTGTGAAGGTTGAAGCGGCTGCGTCCGTCATATCGTCGGCGTCCGACGTTGCACTCGTCCTCGATAAGACAGGACGGATCGAGGACGTCGCCTCGCAAAGTGACACCCTCAGCGAAGCCTACGCCGACAGCCTGATCGGCAAGGATTGGAAAGATACTGTTGCCTCGGATTCCGTCTCGAAGGTCGAGATGGCGCTTGAGATGGCCGCTGACGATGGCCAATCCACGTGGCTTGAAATCAACCACACGATGCCCGGCCTCGGTGAGGTCTCGGTGAAGTATCTGACCGTGGCGCTGAAGTCGGATGAGCGGTTCCTCGCGCTCGGCCGGGATCTGCGCGAAACCGTCACGCTGCAACGTCGGCTCGTCCAGGCGCAGCAGGAAATGGAACGCGAATATTCCCGCGTTCGCCAGGCCGAGACGCGTTATCGCTTGCTGTTCCAGTTCTCATCTGAGCCGGTTGTGATCGCCGACGCACAGTCGTTGCGGGTGCGAGAGATGAACCCTGCGGCCCAGACCCTGCTGCGCATTGATGCCAACCGCATTGAAGGTAAGTCACTCGCCAGCGGCTTCGCAGCATCGCATGCCTCCGATATTTCGACACTTTTCGCGACGGCGCGGGCCGCCGGGATGTCAGAAATGCGCGGCCTCCGTCTCGCGCGCAACAATGATGCCGTTGACGCGGTGGCAACGCTCTTCTCTTTCGGCCGGGCCAGCCACATGCTCGTCAAGTTGAGAGCTGCCAACCAACCCGGGATCGAGGTGCGCCAACGGTCGCTGTTGATGGAGCTCATCGATAGCGCCCCGGAAGCATTTGTCGTGACGGATGTCAGCGGCAATATCCTCGCAGCAAACCCTTCGTTTCTTGAGCTGGCCCAGGCGCCAACGCTGGATGCGGTCGAAGGTCACCGGCTCGATCGTTGGCTCGGGCGGCCTGGTGCTGAGTACGCGGCGCTCGAAATGCAGGTGAAGCAGGACGGCGCAGCCCGTTTTTTTGAGACGATTATTCGTGGTGCGCTGGGCGATGTTGTCGACGTCGAAGTCTCCGGTGTTTCGGCGATCGATGCGGTCCCACCGTGCTTCGGTTTTGTTGTCCGAAGCGTCGGTGGGCGTCTCAAAGGGGATGTGTCGCCGCGCGGTGCGCTTCCGGAAGCCGTTGAACAAATGCGCGAACTGGTCGGCCGCGTGCCACTCAAGGACCTCGTTCGCGAGACGACGGACATTATTGAACGCATGTGTATCGAAGCGGCGCTCGAAATCACAAACGACAACCGAGCGTCTGCTGCGGAGATCCTGGGCCTCAGCCGCCAAAGCCTTTACGTGAAACTGAGACGCTATGGGCTCGATGACGCGGACCCAGACCGCAGCTCCTGACGTCCAAAGTCCGCGGGTCACTCACGCCATCCACCACACCACGAACGATGTGATCGTGCGGTCTCCACCGGGCAGTGGGCGATTTGGCCGCCCTAATCTCAGTCGCATTTCCTCGCACTGATGCTGTAAACACTCTATATCTCCAATGATCGCACGCGCGTGCTGCTTTTGTATGGTGCCGATTAGCGCCTGCAAATCGGTTTACTGCGAGCTGATTGGGGGCTCCCCGCACGTCTGCGGTATCGGGAGACTGGGATGACGGAGCAGTCGACAGGACTGTTTGACAATCTGCGCACGCGTGAAATCGCGTCAGATCGTGCTTCGGCTGGCGCCGGGCCGCGTCATCGCCGTGCGGGTGAAGAGCGTGCTGCACCTACGGGTCGAACAAAAAAGTTCAAGCTCTCCCTCCTTCGGGTTCTACAACCGAAAAAGCCGACCATCTATGGACGCGTTGGCCCGCTTGAAGTGCGGCTTGCGAATGGCCGAACGGATTTGAAGCTCGCCCAACGCCTCCGGTATAAAGTGTTCTACGAAGAGATGTCGGCCAAGCCGTCATTAACCGCGCAAATGCGGCGCCGGGACCATGATCGGTTTGATCACGTCTGCGATCATTTGCTGGTCGTCGACACCAGTGACATGCAGCGGTCAGCCAACCCTCTGAAGGTGACGCCACGGCCCCGGGTGGTGGGAACCTATCGCATTCTGCGACAGGACATGATCCCGCCGGGTCGCAGCTTCTACACGCAAACCGAGTACGATATTGCGCCATTGCTGAAGGCGCACCGGGACACGCATCGGTTCATGGAGCTCGGCCGATCTTGTGTTCTCAAGAACTATCGCAACAAGCGTACGGTCGAGCTTCTCTGGCACGGGCTCTGGACCTACATTCGATCGCACGGCGTCGATGTTATGATGGGCTGTGCGAGTTTCGAGGGCGTCAACCCCGACGACCACGCGATGGCTTTAAGTTTCCTCTATCACCACCGTCTTGCGCCGGAGAAGTGGCGAGTTCGTGCGCACGATGGCTTGCACGTTCAGATGAACCTCCTGCCGGCGGATCAGATCGACCCCCGACGAGCGCTGAAAGCTCTTCCGCCTTTGATCAAAGGCTATCTGCGTCTCGGCGCTTTCGTTGGCGACGGAGCCGTCATCGATCCGCAATTCGGAACGACTGATGTGTTGATTATCCTGCCCGTGGAGGCGATCGATCCGCGGTACTTCGAGCATTTCGGTCAGCCCGATGAGCGCGAAAGCCGTATTTCAACCAGCTGATCGGCTCTGGGTGCCTGTCTCTGGCTGATCGGCTCTGGCTGATCGGCTCCGGCTGCCTGGCTCCGGCTGACTGGCTCTGGCGAAGCGGGCATCACAGTCCCAGACCGCAAATTTGCTCTCGGCTGCGCGTCGGCCAATCTCATGTGGTGTGACGGCACCACCGTCGCTCAACTCAGCAACTCTGCGCCTGATTGCTCAGTCTGTGGAAAAACTGTGCGGTAGGTTCCACTCGTCCAAAGCTCGTGATCCATCGTGTACTGTTGATAATTTCGGGCAGGGCTAAGACAGTTGCGATGTGTTGCGTGTGGTGACTTTCTAAGTCGGGTCGGAATCGGCCTTGTCCTCTGCGCTGGCACATCGTCAGAAGCGGGGATCAGTTCTGTGAAACGATTGGGAATCCTATGTGCGGGCGTCGTTCTAATGCTCGCGGCGCAACCGGCTTTGGCGGGCCCACTCCGAAACGCCGACGTGGTCGACATGGCAACCATGGTGCCCCTGCGTGCGCACTTGACCCAAAAACTGGGCGAGAAACATCCCGAGAAACTGGGCCAAAAACTGGGCCAAAAACTGGGCCAAAAACTGGGCCAAGAACTGGGCGAGAAACTGGGCAAAGCAGAGATCGCCTCGGCTGCACCAGCCGACGGTATCGTCACCGGCAGTTTACAGAGCGAAACGACTGAGACACCAGCCGAAGTTGCCACACAGAAACCAATCCAATCGGCGTCGATCATCCCCCGAAAGCCAATGTACATCGATCCGACCGATCCGGCGGTCGAAAGAGTCGAGACGAAGCGCGACGTCGATGAGATCGTTGCAACGGACAGGGTCATTACGATCACGCTCGTCGGCGACACCGGGTTCGGCGGCACGATGGAGCGCATCTCTTCGAAAGGCGGGAAGCGGCACGGACGGACAATTCCGTTCGAGCGGATGATCCGCCGGGTCCGCCCGCTGATTGACGGTGATGTTCGATTTTCGAACATTGAGACGGTGATCACGGATCAGCCGGGCCTCAGGTCGCTTGGGAAGGCGTTTAATTTCCGAATGCATTCCGCTGGGTTCGACGTCCTGCGCAGCGATCTTGGTTTCAACCTATTTTCGCTCGCGAACAATCACGCGGTTGACTTCGGTCGTGCTGGAATGGCGGACACGCTCCGGATCTTGCGCGAGGAAGGCCCAGGCATTCTCGGACACTCTGGCCTTGGCGAAAGCTGGAAGACGGCACTTCGTCCAGCGACATTCTCGGTCAAGTCGGTGCGCATGGCGTTCGCTGCGATTGGGATCGGTGCGAACAGTCGCCCGTCCATGCATCCGCGCGACGGTCGCGTTGGGCAGCTTCCATATAACGACCGAACGGTCCGGGATATCGTTGCCGGGCTCGACCAAACAGACGCCGATTATCGCATTCTGTCCGTCCATGCCGGGCTTGAGCGACGCATCACGCCAACGCCAACCGATATAGCCCGGATGCGCGATCTCGCCGTTCGTGATGGCAAGGTCAACCTCGTCGTTGGCCATCACGCGCACGTCGTCCAAGGCATACAGAAGATCGGGGACGACGTGATTTTTTACGGCCTCGGCAACTTTCTGCATCCCGGCATGCAGGACATGGGCAAGTTCGACCGCTGCCGAGATTACGGCTTAATCGGAAAAGTTCATCTGGTGGTCAAACCGGATGGCGGGACGATGCTCGGGGCCATTGAAGCCATTCCGATTTTGGATATGCATATGAGCCCGCGACCGCTGAACCGACGCGCAGCCGCCCGGCGCATCGGTGTCCTAAACGGTCTTGCGCGCCGATTGAACAGCCGCCGCCATGGCGCTGAAGGGGTGATGTTCAGCCTGAAGCCGAACGGAAACGGTCTGCACTGCACCGCCGCGGGACGGCGGCTTCCTGGAAAGATTGGTGATCTCTGCCGCAAATGGCTGCCGCCGCGCAGTTTGGCCCCCGTTGCGAGAGGCAGCAAAGATGGTCAATCCATCGTTCCCGTGGCTCTGAGGCCTGACGGTACCCAACGTTCGCGTCAGCAAGCGTCGGTCAAACCGGAGACACCTGTTCTCGGCTGTCGTTCCTTGCCTGCACGCAGCGTAAGAAGGGATCAGAATTCTGCTCCGCGCCGTCGCGGGCGCCGCCCGGAGACGAGCCGGCGGATTGTGAGGAGGTCGCGACGGCGCTCCGGCAGCCGGCGAACACGCTCCACGACATCTATAGCGCGTCAGGATCGAGCTGCGTGGATGCGGTCAGCGTTTGGTCAATAGCTTTGCCTGCCGGTGTCACGGCTGTTTGGTTTCCACCGCGTTGGTCCACAGCCCAGTTGTAATAATCTCTGCCGTCCAGTCGCAGAATCACGGCGAATGCTTCCGATGACATAGAGTTTTTCGGGGCGCTCGCCATGGCAAATTACGCAACGCATATCGGAGTGGGGACGGTCGTTAGCGGCGCAATGGCGACGCTGACCTTAGCAGCAGACATTCTCTCACCCGATAGCCTGATGGCGGTGACGCTTGCGGGCGTCGTCGGCAGCTTTTTGCCGGACATCGACCTCAAAGACTCGCGTGCGAGCCGAATCCTGTTTTCTGGCTTCGCGTTTTTCTTTGGCTTTTGCGCCATGTTTATCGTGGCGCCGAAAGTGTCGATTGTTGAGCTTTGGGTGATCGTCGGCGTTCTTTTCCTGACAATCCGCTATGGGATGGAAGCGGCGTTCCACCGGTTCTCATATCACCGCGGGATCTGGCATTCGCTGCTCGCGGCTTTCTTTTTCGCGAGCGTTACAGCGATTGTTTTCCATTACATTCTCGGCAAACATCCCGGTGTCGCCTGGCTCGCCGGTGGTTTCATGTTTGTCGGCTACATCACCCACCTCGTGCTCGACGAGCTCTACAGCGTTGACCTGATGGACCGACGCTTGAAGCTCTCGTTTGGCTCCGCGCTGAAGCTCGCAGACTTTCGGAAACCCGGAGAGACATCGACAGTGGCGGCCCTGGCTGTGATCGCCTTCCTGCTGGCGCCACCAACGCGGGACTTTGTCGATGGCCTGACGTCCCAAGAGATTTGGGGAAATATCACCGCAAAGTGGACGCCGGACGATGCGTGGTTCGGCGTGATCACACGCGATGGCGCTGTCTCCGGCTCAGCCACAGTTCAGTCGACCGGCTCGATTTCAACTGGAAGTATTCGTCGCGAGAGCGATTAGAAGGCCACGTGGCCATTTCGCGGATCTCTCGGTTCTTCAAATAAGAAAAGGCGCGGTCCGTCGGGATCGCGCCTTTTCTGGATACTGAGACCTGAGCCCGAGACTTAGCTTCCGAGACAATCCTGCCCGTTAAACTGGATGGCGAGAGAAAGCCGCGGTTTCAGATAAAACTTCTCGGTGAGTTCGATTGCACCCTCGACGAAATATTCGAAGAGCAACCCAGTATAGTCGTATTTGGCTTCGGCGATGAGAACGCTATCGCCCTTCTCGACGATGCCGGGTGGCAGCGAGTACGCGGAGCCGGGTTGCAGTGATGTGTCCGCCCCGCCGTTATGTTGGTAGGCCCAACACACGGTGGTGTCAGTCTCATCATCCGGTGCCGCAATCACGTTCGCAATGGTCAGGCTCAGCAGGTTTGGATCGTAAGGGCGCAGGATCTGCTCGACGATCTCCATGATGCCATCCAGCTCGTTCGTCGTTGTCGAGCGTGTCCGGGCGATCAAGTCGGCCGTTGCACTCGTCGCCTGCGTCACGCGCCGGTCAATCGTGATAGCCTGGCTCATCTCGATCGTCCCGATAAAGAGGGCGAGGATGATTGGGATGAGCAGCGCGAACTCAACCGCTGCGACGCCCTTTTCGTCACGGCCGAAGCGGGTTCTCGCAACGGCTCGGAGCTTTGTTTTCAAAACTGCAAACATGTCGATCTGCTCTCTCTGATCGCACGGTGGTGCCGTTGCGGGTTAGTTGCCTTGCGAAGTGGTGCCGAATGGCTCCGTGCGGAATGTGGTCGAGGCGCGGATGAGGGCGGACCCGTTGGCCATCTTGCCGACCTTCAGGAACGGCATTTTTCCGGCGAGTTCCCACTCGTAACAAACAGTCACCAGGACCACTTCGCCGGCCTGACCTGGAACCGGTTCTTCGGTCGGCTCCGGAATGAGTGCCCCGCTCGTGTTGGTGCAGCTCGGCGGATTGACGTTTGCAAAGCTCGTGAAGACTGTGACGTTCACGCGGACCTTGTCGTCACAATCGACGAATGCTGGCGCGCGGCTGCAGACTTCCTGCTTGAACTGCGCGGTGGTCATGGCGTCGGTTTGTGCCTGGCCCGTTCGGATAAGGCGGGCGGCCCGTTCGACGGCGTTCTCCATGGAGAACGTCACGAAGAAGTAAAGCCCCGCGGCCATGATCCCGAAGATCAGGCCCAGGAACGGAACCGCCACCAGCGCGAGCTCGATGGCTGTTGTGCCGTCCTCGTTGCGGCGAAAACGCGATAAGAACTTGCGCGTCTGACGCGGCGCGCGATCGCTCACTTTTGATTGGGCAGTCATGAAAACACAGCCTCGATTGCGAATGACGTTGTGACCATTCATTCTCTAGGGCTGTGAACGAAAACTTACGAAGTACAAATGCCGAATTTCAAGGTCAATAAACCCTTAAAACTTGAAGTGTTTTGTGGCGATTTTGGCCTCATGAAAGAAAAAAAGCTGACATGGAGCCATGTCAGCTTTTTTCGATTGAGAGTTTAGTCGACACGACACCCGCGGCCCAAACACCAAACGCGCCTCCAATAAGACACGAGGAGGCAAACGAAAGCTGATTGAAATCTGCGACGGATAGACGATGCAAGATCGGCACGTCGTCGCGGTTAGCCTCCCCGTAGCGGCAAGACCACCGCTTGGACCCGCGTTAGCGGCCCGCGGTCGTGCCGCCGGACTGGCCGCTCTCGGAAAGGCGCTGTTTCGTCAAAGACGTCGCGGCGACCGTGTCCAGGAACTTTTGCTCGTCACCGACGGTGACCGTTGGATTGCACTGTGGCGAGCAGTTGAACGACCGCCGTTCCGTTCCGCGCACCAAATTGACCGTCGTCACCTCATCACGCTGCACAAGGACCCGCTGGTCTTGGATGACATTTCGCTGTGCGTCGAGCGCAATAATGTTGGTGATGCCGAACGACTTGCCGGTCACGACGAGCAGGTCGCCGGATTTGACCGTTACGTCAGCGATCGACGGGTTGCCGATAATGACTTCCGACACTTTTCGCGGCAGGCGTACGAGTTGCGACTGGTCATATTTAACAATGAGGTCGGCCGCATGGGTCGGTGTCTGCACAGTTTGCACTGTCAGGACGACTGCGACGGCCGATGCGACGGCGATCGATCGCGTGATGCCCGCTGTGACGGTCTGACGGGCTTGTCGGAACCAAAACATGACGGTCTTTCTCCTGCAGATGGATGTGTATCGCCCGACCGTGCACTTAAAGTGTAAATGAAGTGCAAAAGGGTGCGTTTCTTTGGGGCGCCCAGTTCGCCCAGTCCGCTCTGTCGCGCTTGGCCGCCACGTGAACGCGGCGTGCCTTATGATCGATGGGCGCCCGCTCGCGCCGCTTTTCGATCTTTGATCACGCTGCGAGATCTCCGCGCGATCTTATCCCCAATACAAAGTCGCGATATAATCAGAAAGAGACGCTTTAAGCGCCGCAGCGTGATGTCTCATTTCGATACGAAATTTTTTAAAGTGTTTTCTATTCTGATTACAATGCAAAGTCATATTTTATTAGTCAAATATTTTAAGCCGTTCGAAATTCCTTGAGCGCATATTGGCGTCAGTCAACAGCAACCAAGCTTTTGACACCGGCAGGAGAGAGCCGGTTGAGATCAGAAAACGGGAGACTACCATGAACTTCTTCGCACGCTTCGCAAAAGACGAGTCCGGCGCAACGGCTATCGAATACGGCCTCGTCGCATCGCTCATCGCTGTTGCCATCATCACGGCAGCCACGAACGTTGGCTCGGGTGTTGTGAACACCTTCGACACGGTCTCGACTGAACTCCAGTAGGTTTCGGTCCACTTTTTCCTGTTGATCAACGAGCTTCGGCTCGTTGGTCATTCCCCGAGCAGTACACAAATTTGGAGTTTCCGATGAACTTCTTCGCACGCTTCGCAAAAGACGAGTCTGGCGCAACGGCCATCGAATACGGCCTCGTCGCTTCGCTCATCGCAGTTGCAATCATTACGGCAACGACCGCTGTTGGTGACGGCACGGCCAACACCTTCCAGGCAGTTGCTGACGAACTGCAGTAGGCCTCGGCCGAACCAGACTACGGGGGGCTGGCGATTTTCGGATCGCTGGCCTCTTTCCGTACAACTCTCCCCCTAGCCCCCAAAAGGAGTTGATTCCATGAAGCTTATCGCACGTTTTGCAAAAGACGAAAGCGGTGCAACGGCCATTGAATATGGTTTGGTTGCCTCGTTGATCGCCGTCGCAATCATTACGGCGACGACCGCGCTCGGTGATGGTGTTGCGAACACGTTCCAGGCCGTCGCAGACGAACTCCAGTAAGTCTTTTCAGTTCGTAGAAAATTGGGTCGCAGGATTCGTCCTGCGGCCTTTTATTTAAAATTTGAAATAAATGAAAGTTAAATAGCCGCGCGCGATGATTCAAATGATATTTGGTTTCTTAGCGAAAGTGTGAGGAAGACACGATAAGGTCGTGCTGAGAGAGAATCAAAAGAATGAGGAGGCCGATGTGAAGAAGTTCCAGGTATTTCGGGGTGATGAGAGTGGTGCAACGGCAATCGAGTATGCGCTCGTGGCGGCACTGATCGCGATCGTGATAATTGGCGCTTTGACGAACGTTGGAACGAACCTCGTCAACATCTTTAACAACATCGCGGGCTTTCTTCTTTAGCAACTCCGCTTTGCTCCGTGAGGAGCGAAAAACGTGCGTTTGAGAGGAGCGCTTGGCTTTCGGCCAGGTCAACCGCTTTTGTCTGTTGGGCGGAACAGCTCCGGCGACCTATGGAGACCAACGCGCGGTTGTTCGATCCGTCTTGGTCGATCGCCTGATTCTACGTCGTTTTGAAAGCGTCTGGCAGGCGCACACGCGTCCCGCAGTCGTGAGTAGGGGCCGTCGACGACCGTGTGCCACGGAGATCAGAGACAAAGGCGTCGGCCAGGCGATGGGCAATGCCGAAACTGATCTTGTAACCGCCCGTGGCCACATGCAGTCCCGAAACAGTTTCAATGGGGCCGACAAGCGGGTTTCGCGTGGCAGCGCGCGGCCTGAGGCCCGCCCATATTTCCGTGACAGTCGCTCTGGCAAGACGGGGACATAGCGCACGCGCTGAGGCGACCATTGTGTCGGTAATGCTCGAATCCGCCTCAGGGGATGTCCAGCGATACTCGGTCGTCGCGCCGACTGCGATGTCGGTCGCGGTGCGCGCAATGACGTAAGTGCCGTTGTCGTAAAGGATGGGCGGCAGGGTCTCGCCTGGCTGCAACGCGTCGTCGGGGTGCAGGATCAGGCGCGCGGCATGCCCTTTGACCCCATCGCCGGTGCGCTGTCCGACAACTCCGTCCAAAAGCCCAAAC
>JBCBWG010000109.1:0-10130 GCA_039817205.1 Pseudomonadota bacterium | reverse complement strand
ACATGAAGCGCGGGCGTTCGATCCATGAGACAATGAGGGGCCGGTTGGTATCGATCGTGCGCGGCGATTGGCTGGCGCTCCTGCCTTGACGTGGATTTTGTTCTGAACCAGGGCGCGGCGTGAACGGTCCGATGCTGGGCGTCGTCTGCCGGTCCTGCGGCAGCGAGTACGGGCGTAGAGGATCTGGCGGCTGAGATTGCGCGGCTGCGCGATCGATGCTGATGCAGCCCCAAAAGAGGCTGAGCGCGAATAGTGCGAGCCACGCGAACACGGGGTGGCGCGTCATGCCACCTGCTCCACATCTGTTCGTTAGGCGTTGGGACTTCGAGACGGTGAGATCCTGACCCAGGGTGCATCTCGCGAGAATGGCAATCGTCATCGGCGGTACTTCACGGTCTGGTGTCAGATGTGGGGTTGGGTTAGCACGGGTGGCTGTGGCGCTGTGAAGGCGAACGCAAACATCGCAAACAGTGAGCTGGCCCATCATGCAGCTCTGGCCCATCATTCAGCTCTGGCCCATCATTCAGCTCTGGCCCGGTGCTCGGCGCGTGCGATGACGCTAGCGAAGCGCTGTCGCAAGTTCCCGCAAGCTCGTCAGGTTATGGCAGGCCCGCTGTTCGTTCACGTGCGCCGATAACGCAGCAGCACCCGATGCGACAGGCTCATAACTATCGTACCGCAGCAATGGGTTCAGCCAAATCAGGCGACGCGCGTTCGCGGATAGTTTGCGGGCCGCCGGTCCGATGCCTTCGGCGCCCTCGCGATCCAGTCCGTCTGTAATCAGCAACACCGTGGCGTTCTGGCCAAGAACCCGTCTTGCCCAGAGTCGATTGAAGTCGCCAAGCGCAGCTCCGATCCTCGTGCCGCCCGACCAGTCCGTGACGTCCTGGCCGACTTGGGCAATTGCGACGTCCGGGTCGCGGTTGACCAGCATCCGGGTAATGTTCGTGAGCCGCGTGCCGAAGAGAAACACGGACACACGATCGCGATCGTTGGTCAGGGCATGCACGAAATGCAGGAGCACGCGGGCGTAGGTTTCCATGCTGCCCGAAATATCGGTGAGAACAACGAGAGGGGGGCGGCGAACAACGGGAGCACGCCAGCGCGGCTGCAGATGGTCTGCGCCCTTGGCAGCCGTCTCGCGTAAAACGCGTCGGAGATCGAGTTGACCTGCCTGGCCTGCTGGTCGGAAGCGGCGTGTTCTCATGCGGTCGCCGGGCAGCGTCAGCGTCTGGATCGCGCGCCGAGCCAGAGCCAATTCGCTGGAACTCATTTCTTCGAAGTCTTTTGATTGAAACCCATCTGAGACGGAGAACGAGCCACGCGCATCAACCTCGACGGGATTTTCGTCGGGGCTCGCAGCGCCACCGCTTTTTTGAAACAGGCTCTCGGACAGCCGACGCGACAAGGACTTGTCGTCCTCCCCAACGCCAGACCGAAAGCTTGGCACCACAAGCGACATCATCTGCTCAAGATAACCAGGGTCTTTCCAGAACATCACGAAGGCTTGGTTGAAGATCTCGCGGTCGGTTCGGCGCGTGACAAGCGCGGCATGGAGAGACCAGTAGAGTTTGCGCGGGTCTTCGATACCGGTCGCCATGACCGCCTCGATGGCAAGGCGCGTTCGATCCGGCCCAACTGACAAACCGGACGCTCGCAAAAGCCGCACAAAGTGGACGATGTTGTCGCCAAGGCGCCCGCCATCAGCTGCGCCAATTGCAATGTTGGCAGCCGGCCGTGCAGACGTCGCTCTCGGCTCTTTCGCTTCATCTGTTTGAGACGGGGTCCGCACGGGGTGTTTCGCTTTCTTCGTCAAATGCGTGGCGATGCCGTTTCCGCGACACTTGTTTGGCAAGGGCTGCAGCCGGTTCGATTTCCAACCGTGCCGTTCCCGCTATAATAGATCATCGCGCTGTCAATCGGCCAACACGCCTCGTCCACCACCGCCATATGGGTCCCGTCCATGAGTATCGCTCCCACCGCACAAGACCCGTTTGTCAGGCCAGATGGCGATCTCGAGAAGGACCGACCGCTCGCCGATGACATCCGTCTGCTCGGTACGCTGCTTGGCGACACTGTTCGTGAGCAAGAAGGCGAGGCAATCTTTAAAACGATTGAGACGATCCGAAAAACAGCCGTGCAGTTCTATCGGGAAGACAGCCCGTCGGCGCGTCGCAAACTTGGTCGCACGATCGACGGCCTGAGCCCGACGGATGCGGTCCAGGTCATTCGGGCGTTCAGCTATTTTTCGCACCTCGCGAATATGGCGGAGGATGAGCATCATATTCGTCGGTCGCGCTACCACGGTCGTGTCGGATCAGCGCCGCGCTCAGGCTCTCTGGAAAAGGCGATTGATCAGCTGCTGGAAAGTGGCGTCAGCCGAGATGAAATCGCGGCCTATTTTGACTCAGCGCACATCCGCCCGGTTTTGACCGCGCACCCAACAGAGGTCCGGCGGCGCACGATGATGCGCTACGAGCATGAGATTGCCGAGCTACTGGATCGCCGTGATCGCGCCGCCGACTACCCTGCCGAGCGTGCAGAAATTGACACGGCTTTAAGGCGCACCATCCTCGGGCTCTGGCAGACGAACATCCTGCGTCGCTCGAAGCTCTCTGTTCTGGATGAGGTCAAAAACGGTCTCGTCTATTACAAGCGGACTTTCTTTCAGGAACTTCCGGCGCTGTATGCTGCGATCGAGAGCCACCTCGGTCATCCGGCCAACAAGGGCGCTGCGGCGGAGCCGTCAGCGGCAAACTCCAATCTCAGGCCGCTGGCCTCCTTTCTCAAAACGGCGAGCTGGATCGGCGGGGACCGCGATGGCAACCCGTTCGTGACGGCTGATGTGCTGGACGCAACGCTCAAAGCCCATGTCGCCTGTGCGCTTGATTTTTATGCGCTTCAGCTTACGCGTCTCTCCGGCGAACTCTCAATGTCAGAGCTGCTCGTCAGTGTCTCGCAGCCTTTGAAAGCGCTGGCTGATGAGAATATCACGCAAGACGAGCACCGAGCGGTTGAGCCTTACCGGCGGGCGGTCGGCCACATAGAAATGCGCCTCGAGGCAACACGCTCGCGGCTCGATCTGACAGACGGTTCGACTGAGTTGGTTGCGCCGTACGATCACCCATCGGCGTTCATGGATGATCTCGAAACGGTCGAACGCTCCTTGATCGATAACGGGGCCGCGCGCCTTGCCGAGGGTCGACTGAGCTCGCTCATTCGTGCGGTCCGGTGTTTCGGATTTCATCTTGCCAGTCTCGATCTGCGGCAAAATTCTTCGGTCCACGAGACCACCATTGCAGAGCTACTTGCCGCAGCCGGCGAGGTCCACGAGTATCAAAAGCTCGGCGAGGCTGATCGCGTCGCACTGCTTTCGCGCGAGCTTGGCACGCGGCGGCCACTGTTCGATCGGTTCTATCCGTACGGAGAAACAACCGCGCGCGAGCTCGCAATCTTAGAGCTTGCGGCTGCGAAGAAAGACACCCTCGGCGAAGATGTCATCCCGACAGCGATCATATCGAACGCCGAGAGCGCTTCGGATCTGCTGGAACTGGCGGTGCTGTCGAAATCCTGCGGGCTTATTCGTCCGGACGGGACGGCGCGCGTCAATCTCGTGCCGCTGTTCGAGACGATCGAGGACCTCCGCAATGCGGTTGGTATCATGGACGATGTCCTATCGGAGCCAGCGTATCGGCAGTTGGTCGAAAGCCGCGATGGCATTCAGGAGATCATGCTCGGCTACTCCGATAGCAACAAAGACGGCGGGTATCTGACGTCCGGCTGGGAGCTTTACAAAACGCAGGTGGCGCTGACCGAGCTTGCCAAGCGGCATGGCGTCCGCCTGCGGTTGTTCCACGGTCGCGGTGGCGCCGTCGGACGCGGCGGCGGCCCGAGCTATGACGCGATCACCGCCCAACCGCCATCCGCCGTCGATGGGCAGTTTCGCATGACCGAGCAGGGCGAAATCATCTCATCGAAATATACGAACCCGGTGCTGGGCCGCCGCAATCTTGAAATCCTTGCGGCCGCAACGCTTGAGGCGTCGTTTGCACCGCCAAGCCAAACGTCGGCACCGGACGGCGCGGTTGGCATCCTCGATGATCTCTCGGACCGCGCATTCCGTGCCTATCGCGGCCTTGTTTATGAGACCGAGGGGTTTGCCACGTACTTCTGGCAGTCGACGGTGATCAACGAGATCGCGACGCTCAACATCGGATCCAGGCCCGCGTCGCGGAAAGCCATGGGGCGGGTTGAAGATTTGCGCGCGATCCCGTGGGTATTCAGTTGGGCCCAATCACGGGTCAACCTTCCGGGCTGGTATGGCTTTGGCACCGCGATCGATGGCTGGTGCGCGGACCGGGGAGCGAAGGGGCTCGCCGAACTTCGCAAGCTCTATAAGTCCTGGCCGTTTTTCCGGACGCAAATCTCAAACATCGACATGGTTCTTGCCAAAGCAAACATGCCGATTGCGGAACGCTACGCGGGCCTTGTCGAGGACAAGGCTTTGGCGCAGGCCATTTTCTCTGAAATCACAGCCGAGTTTGAGCGGTCGGTTGAGGCCGTCAAACGCATCACCGGCAAGGACGAGCTTTTGGCCGACAACCCGCTTTTGCGTCGGTCGATCCTCAACCGGTTTCCCTACCTCGATGCGATGAACTTTTTGCAGGTGTCCTTGCTCGAGAAGCACCGCGCCGGTGACACGGACGAAAAAGTCCTTCGCGGCATTCAGCTGACAATTAATGGAATTGCCGCCGGACTGCGCAACAGCGGGTAAGCTTAGTTATTGATTTGAATGAATAAATGGCTCCGCGGGTAGGATTCGAACCTACGACCAACCGGTTAACAGCCGGTTGCTCTACCGCTGAGCTACCGCGGACCATTGACGGCGGCGAACCACCGGTGGGCGTCTATAGCCACAACCGTTTACGCTGCCAAGCCTTGTTTCGCGTCTTCAGCTCACGCCCCCCTCAACACAGCGGCGCGTCGTTTCTGTAAGCGCCTGCGCGGAAGCGGGACGGGTCACTCACGTGAGAGGTGAGCGGGTATTCGAAAGATTGGAGGCCACGCCCGGAATCGAACCGGGGTAAACGGATTTGCAGTCCGGCGCGTAACCACTCCGCCACGTGGCCTCACCCGTCACGCCCACTTTGCTCGCTGACGAGCGATTGGGAGCGGATAACTCCGATGCTTGATCCTATTTCTGACCAAACCTCCAGAGTTCGCGGTTGCAACCGCGCGGGGGGCGCATGTATCACACAGCCACCAGCGCGCGCAATCTACTTCGTTGCCTGTTTCGTTCCGATTTGACTGGACGATCAATATTCGCGCGCCCAACACCAGCCTTGCGCCAACCGATCTCCGGTGTGCGCCTAACCGAACAGCGAGAGCATGAGCGACTACGCGTTGCAGCGCCTGAACATGGTCGAAAGTCAGGTCCGTCCGAGCGACCTGACCGACCGGCGTATTGCGCGTGCCATGCTGGCTATGCCGCGAGAGCAGTTTGTGCCGCAATCGGTTCGCTCGTTCTGTTACACCGATCGTGATTTGCCGCTTTTGGCCGGTAATGGGGCCGGTGACGGGGCCGGCGTGCAGCGCTATCTTCTGGCCCCTCGGGTGCAGGCGAAACTCATCCAGGTGCTCGATGCGCCTGAAACGGGGATTGTCCTCGATATCGGTTGTGGCCTTGGCTACAGCACCGCGATTTTATCCCGTCTCGCCGAAACGGTCGTTGGGATCGAAACCGATCCGGACATGATCGAGACGGCGCGGGGTCTGTTTGCCGAGAACGAAATTACCAACGCATCGGTCTTCCAGGGCCCGTTGACAGATGGCTACGATGAACAGGGTCCGTATGACTGCATCTTGTTGAATGGTGCCGTGTCTGACGTCCCGCCCTCCTTGCTTGACCAACTGAAAGATGGTGGTCGGCTCGCAGCCGTATTACATGAAGGGGCCGTCGGCCGCGCAACGGAATGGACGCGTCACGGCGGTCAGTTTGCAAAGCGCGCGGTTTTCGATGCCGAGGCACCAACACTTCCAGGCTTCGAGAAAGTCGAGACCTTTGTGTTCTGACGCCCCGTGCCTGGCTCCTGACACACCAAAATAATCCGTGCGCTGCAGTTCCAGTCTCCATGGCGCCTGCCTGTGTCAAACTGCAACGCCGATTTAAGTTTCTTTAATTGAATTCACGCAACGTCCCCGCCGAGGAGCGGCCGGTTTGCCTTCCTATGTTCAGCGTTCGGTGCGTTTCGACCGCGCGGTGGTGGAAGCCGCCGCCGGTTTTTGGCGTTAAGCCGTGTCGGGGTCACGAAATGTCTGAAAGGCAGTGCAAGCTGTCGGAATGTGGGCGTCGTACACGCAAGGCCTTTGCGTGGGGCATGACCTGCGCGCTGCTGACGCTGGCCCACACGACGCCGTTTGACGTCGCCGTGGCAGGTGAATCGCTGACGCAGGCTTTGACGTCGGCCTATGATCAGAGCCCGCGGCTTGATGCTGAGCGAGCGCGTCTTCGGGCGACGGACGAAGGCGTTTCGCAGGCGCGATCCGGTTGGCGCCCCAACATCTCTGCTGATGCCGGTTACGGCTACTCACAGAGCAATACCAAACCCGCAAGCTCGGCAAGCGGCACGACGAAGCCCACGTCCTATGGGGTGACGGTGCAGCAACCGCTGTTTGACGGATTTCAGACGCGGTATCGTGTGCGCGGGGCTGAGGCCCGCGTCCGGGCGGCCCGAGCCCAGCTCCGTGCCCTCGAGGCGGAAGTCCTGCTCGCCGCGGTGACGTCGTACATGGATGTCGTTCGCGACCAATCCCTGGTCAATTTGAACGAACGCAACGTCCGCGTTCTCAGAGGCGAACTCACAGCTGCGAACGAGCGCCGCCGCCTGCGTGAGGTCACGCTGACGGATGTCGCCCAGGCGCGAGCCCGGCTGGCCCGCGGTCAGTCTGCGTTGGACGAAGCCCGTGCCGCACTTAGAACCAGTCAGGCCGAATACCGACGCGTCGTGGGCCACGCCCCCAAGGGCGTACGCATGCCACCAATGCGTCTGAAGCTTGTGCCGCGCGATGTCGAGGCCGCGGTCCATTTTGCCTTGCGGGAAGCGCCGCGCGTGCATTTGGCGCTTTATCAAGAACAAGCGGCCCGCCATGACGTCGATCGCGTGAGTGGCGAGCTGCTGCCACGCGTGCAGCTTGAGGCCCGCTATGAAGAGGATCTCGACCCGACGAACGAGTTCTCCAAACGTCAGGCGGCGAGCGTGTTTGGTCGGGTCACAGTACCGCTTTACAGCGGCGGCGAAACCCGGTCGCGCGTTCGGATCGCGAAACACCAGCACGTCGGACGGCTCCAGGAAGTCGAGGCGGCCAGACGCGAGGTGCGTTCGCGTGTGACAGCGGCCTGGTCCCAGTTGCGCGCGGGGCAGGCGCGCATTCGTTCCGATCAGGTGCAAGTGAAAGCCAGTCGGACGGCGCTCGACGGTGTGCGCGCTGAACAGAGGGTCGGGCAACGCAGCCTGCTCGACGTTTTAAACGCCGAGCAAGAGTTGCTGGAGGCGAACGCCGCCCTTTATCGCACCAAGCGCAATAAGGTCGTCGCGCAGTTCCGCCTGCTCGCCGAGATCGGTCGGCTGGACGCCGAACTCCTGCGCCTGCCGACGGCAATCTACGATCCGAAGGCCCACTATGAGGAAGCGAAGGGAAAGTGGCTAACCACGTCCATCACGCAGCCGGATCCGCCGTCTCAGGCTGAGGTGGCCGAAGGACGTGCGAGAGCTGCCTGGAAGTTGCGGCCACGGGCCGAGCCAACTTCGGAACCGCAGGCGCCGCCGCTGCGCGAAGGCGTCACACTGCTGCCTGAACAGCCGGTGGTCGGGCCTGAGGATCAGCGCCAGATCCCCGTCACCGATCAACCGCCACCGCCCATTCCACTTGTGAGACAGGCCTCGCCGCCGCCCGCCACGTCGGATTGGGAGACGGCCTCGTCGCGGACATCGCGCACACCGTCTGGGGGTATTGACGAACTTGAGCGTGTGCGGGCAACCCGGGGGGCAGCATTCCCCGGTGATGCACCCATTGCCGCCGCGCCGATCAGGACCGGATCTATTCGACGGTCCGATGAGCGCGCCGCCCGACGCCCATCGTTGCGGCATGTCCCAGCGCGGAAATTCGGTTCCGTGCGGCTGAGGCCACGCCAAACGGCGCGAGCGCAAGCCAAACCTGTCGATCGTGCCCCAGCCCCGGTCCTTCGCCCAAGTGCTGCTCCCACGCATCAGGCTGAAGCGGCACCAGCACCGGTGCTGAAGTTGCGCGGCGGTGTCGGTCACCTCACAAATCAGCATGCCCCGTTGCGGTCATCGACGCGCTGACAAACGCAACGATCGCGTCGTTGGCACCGCACGCCGGAATGCCATCTGCACGGATATCCTACATTTGAGCAAAGATGATCTGTGGGCATCGTGTGGAAAAGCTGGGTTCGCAGGGCGACATCAGCGCTGAGAATTCTCTACCTTTCAGAGAACTCCTGTTAAGCTTTCGTTAGCGATTCGAGACCTTTAGATGAGCGCGATTTGGGAAGCGCCGGTTGCCGTGGCTGCGGGGCCTCATCGGCAGCATCTAAGTATTGAGACTGTTAATAAAAGTCCCGCGAAGTGTACGAGTCGTCGTATGGGGTGTTGCGAAGCGGGCGGCGGGCGCGCGGACAATATTCGGGGGACACGCGGTGCAACAGCTGACCGCGAGGACATTTGCATTCCGGGCGCGCCATTGGCATGGCAGCGGTGAGCTTGGCTTATCAGCCGGAATTTGGTCTGCCGCGGACCGCAGGCCACAACAACGTCGAGCGGCGGCCGCGGCATTCGTGGCAGTGGCCTTGTTGGCCAGTCCCGCTCACTCTGAGACGCTCGATCAGGCGCTTGCCTTTGCTTACAAAAATAACCCTGAGATTGACGCGCAGCGGGCGACGCTTCGGGCAACCGACGAGGGCGTCGCGATTGCGCGATCTGGTTATCGGCCGACCATCTCAAGCCAGCTTTCGGTCAGCTCACAGAACACAAACACGAAACCTGGAAGTCCGTCTGAGGGGAGCTCGCGACCGCGCTCATTTCAGCTGAACCTGACCCAGCCGTTGTTCACGGGCTTTCAGGTCACCAATGCCGTCAATGAGGCCGAAGCCAATGTGCGGGCCGGCCAGCAAACGCTGAGGAACACAGAGCAAACTGTTCTGCTGAACGCAGCAACGGCCTACGTCGATGTGGTTCGAGACGGTGCTCTTCTCCGCCTGAATAGGTCCGACCTGACCTTCAACCTGCGCGAATTGCAGGCCACTCAGGATCGCTTTTCCGTTGGTGAGGTGACGCGAACAGACGTCGCCCAGGCGCGCGCCGCCGTGTCGGCTGCGCGATCCGCCGTGTCATTGGCCGAGGCTAATCTGCGCAATAGCCGCGCCGTCTATCGTCAAGTGGTCGGGCGGCAGCCGGCGAACTTGCGTGAGCCACCGGTCCCGGCGCGACGGATCCCGCGTTCGCTGCACGATGCGATCCGGATTGGTCTGAAATCGAACCCGCTCGTCATTCAGGCACTCTACCAGGAGCAGGCCGCTCGATTTAACGTTGACGAGGTCTTTGGGCAGCTCCTCCCGCAGGCGCAACTTGAGGCGAGTTATACCGCAACGCGTGACTCGAGCCCGGTGAGCGAGCTCAGCGAGCAAGCCATCGTGACCAGCCGCTTGACGATCCCACTTTACCTTGCGGGCTCGGTGCGCGCCCAAATTCGACAGGCAAAGCAGACGCACGTCAACACGATCCAAAACATCGAAACGGTGAAGCGTCAGGTTCGGCAGGCTGTCACGAGCGCGTGGTCTCTGTTGCGCGCTTCACAGGCGCAGCTTGTGTCAAACCGGGCGCAGGTGCAGGCCAACCAGATCGCACTCGCGGGTGTGCGCGAAGAGGAGCGCGTCGGTCAGCGGACGCTGCTCGATGTGCTTGAGGCGCAGCAGGCCTTATTGAATGCACAGGTGGCCTTGACCACGACGCAGCGAGATATCGTGGTGAACGCCTACAGCCTGATTTCGGCGATCGGTCAGCTGGATGGCATTTCTTACGGCGTCGCGGCCACGTTGTATGATCCGACCGAAC
>JBCBWG010000108.1:0-10138 GCA_039817205.1 Pseudomonadota bacterium | reverse complement strand
TTCACGTTCTCGCCCGGTGGCTTCGAGAAGCCGCCCTATCATGGGGCGTCCCCGCCGGCTTAGGCTCGAGACGAGCGTTTATTTTTTCGAGGTTTTTCTTTTGGCGAAGGGCGATAACGGGGATGACGGGGATGACGGGATTAAGCAGGCCGTCTTTGAGGCGGCTGATGCGAAAGACCTGTCGCCGGACGTCGCGGCCCGTCTCCGAGCTGCTGGCCTCTTACCGCCGTCTAACGCGGTGTCATCCCCGTCAGCGGTAGCGGTCCCAAACACGTCTGGCACGACGAACCCAGAGGACGCATCCGTCGCCGGCGCGCCGTCATTGATCGCAACAGCGATCACTGGTTCCGCTAGCACCGCGTTTTCCGCAGTCGAGCCGCGGCCTCGCGTGACCGAAGGCGATGGCGATGCGGTCCCGTTCGCCAGTGCCATGGGCGAAAGCGGAAGCATGTTCGATGTCGTATCGGGAATTGCAGCGGCGCGGACCGCAAGCCCGCCCGAAAGTCCGGCCGCCGACGCTGCCGTGCAAGCGACGACAAAGTCACCCCACGCCGGTCATCGAGAACGGCTTCGCGCGCGTCTGATGCGCGGGGGCGCTCCATCAATGGCGGACTACGAACTTCTGGAGCTCGTGTTATTTCGAGCCATTGCCCGGGGCGATACAAAGCCTCTGGCCAAACGTCTCGTTGAACGGTTTGGCTCGTTCGGCGACGTGATCAATGCGCCTGAAGCTCGGCTCGCGGAAGTTCACGGAGCCGGTCCGGCCGTGGCGGCGGAGCTACGCCTGGTGCAGGCGGCGGCCCACAGGCTTATGCACCAGAGCCTGCAGAACAAACCGGTTCTGTCTTCCTGGCAAGACGTCGTAAATTACTGCCGCGGCCGGATGGCCTACGACGACGTTGAAAGCCTCAACGTGCTGTTTCTTGACAAACGGAACCATTTGCTGGGCGATGAACGCCTGCAAACTGGAACGGTCGATCACACACCGGTCTATATTCGCGAGGTTTTGAAACGGGCATTGGAGGTTGGGGCGACGGCGCTGATCCTCGTGCACAATCATCCGTCTGGCGATCCAACGCCCTCGCGCTCCGACATCGAAATGACCAACCGGATCATTGCTGCGGCCAAGCCCTTCGATATCGTGATCCACGACCATATCATCGTGGGTCGGGACGGGCACAGTAGCTTTCGCAACCTTGGCCTTATCCGTTAAGCAATCAAACCACTGTGTACGTTTCAGCGGCCCGGCTAGGGCGCTGGAAACATCTGTTTCAAGAGTGCGAGATCATTGGCATCCGAAATGAAAGCCGTTCCGTCCGTCGCTAATCGTTGGCCAATTCTCTGAGCCACGATCGGTCCGACCTGCTGGCCTGCAACACGCCCGGCCTGGCTATTTTGCCGAATAAACTGCGCCTGTTTCGCCGCAAATGATTGGCCTTCGGGTGTTTCGAGAAACCGGCGAAAAGCGGCTAATTCCGCTGCAGAAAAAATCTTGGAATACGTTTTGCGATTTAATTCGGTCATCCGCTTGCCGAATTCAATTTTGAAGTCGGCAATGAATTGAGCCACGATCGATTCGCGGGACGAATTTTTGAGATTGGCTGCCGGTCCGCGGGAAAGAAGTCCGCTCATGGATTGGCGGATCAAGGGGCTCATCGCGCGGAACATTTCATCCTGCACGGACTGCTGCGTCATCAGGTTGGCGATGTACTGGGCGTCGTCCGTCGCAGTATCTTGCGCGGTCACGCGTTCGACGATCAGGGCGTTAGAAGTCGCGAAGATCGCCGCGGCCGCTGCGACGGTCGCGACGTGTCTGAATTGGAACGGCATAAGGCTTCGGGCTCCCGCAATGCAATTAAACCGGGCCCTCTTTTTACACTGGTTCGGCTGTCCTATACGACAACCAAATCCGTTGAACTCTTAGAGAGTATTTCGGCGCCTGTTGCTGTGACAATTGATGTGCGGCCGAGTGTGGCTGCAAGTCCCGTTGCATCGTCAAAGAGGATCATATGGCAGAAGAAAACCATTCCAGGCGCCAATTCAACGGGATTGTCCGCATACAGCATAGGCCAGTCCATCCAAATCGGCGCGTATGTTGCGCCAAGCGAATATCCGCATGCGTTTAATCGGCACTCTGAAAGGCCTGCGTCATCGAATGTTTTTGCATGCGCTGCAAAAACATCACCTGCGGTGCGCCCGGGTTTCAATTCAGCTTCGCAGGCGTGAAGAGCGTCTTCCGCCGCCGCCCAAAGCTCGCGTTGTCGGTCAGGCGCTGACCCAACCGCAATCGTGCGCATGAGGCAGGCATGGTAGTGCCGGTATGTGCCACCGAATTCGAGTGTGAGCTGATCTTGCTCCGAGAGATGGCGCCGCCCCGTGTAATACCGGCACATCAGCGCGCCAGGCCCGGATCCGATAATAAATTCGTTCGCCGGATAATCTCCACCGCCGGAAAAAATAGCGGACTGCATGGCGGCGAGAATATCGCCTTCGAAGGCACCGGCCTTTGTCGTGGCGCACCCCGCATCCCACGCAGCGTCCCCCAGTTCAGCCGCTCGCCGGACAAAGGCGAGTTCGGCATCTGATTTTATCAGGCGCAGGCGCGAGACGAGATCCGACGCATCTTCCAGTTTTGCAAAGCTCGTCAGCGCCGCTTCAATTTCGTGGGTCCGTTTTCCAGTCAAGCCATACGCGTCGTATTCGATCCCGAGCGCTTTCCCGAACAGGCCAAGATCAACCAATAGCTTGTGAAGCTCGTTTGCCGGCTCGGCGTCGGGCCCATCGACCCACACGCGAATTGCCTCGACGGTTGAAGTGAACTGCGCTTGGCGGCGGTCCGGCGCGCGCGTGATGAGAGCGGTCTCTCCGCTCGCGGTCAGCACCATGCATTGAAAAAAAGCGTAGCCGAACGTGTCGTAGCCGGTCAGGTAATACATGCTTTCCTGACGAAACATCAGCAGGGCATCCAGGCCGCGCTCCTTGAGCATGGCCGCAGCTTTTGCGCGCCGCTCAGCGAATTCGGCTTCGGTGAAGTGAAGGTTCAATGCCGTCATCGTAGGTCCTCGATGGTCAGTGCTGTCGTCAGGTTTGGATCGTTGCCAGCGTCTGGCGCACGCACGGCCTCAGGCGATCGATGAGACTTCTTCGGAAATGATCGAGCCGATCAGCGCGCAGTCTGCGAGTGAGAATGTGAGCGGGAGCCGCATATCGAGAAGCGTCGCGAGCACGCGGTCGGTCATGGGTAGGTCTTGGTTCGGCATGTACCGCCAGGACACATGTCGGCTGGTGAACGCGACGGGCTCATCGGGGCCGAACCACTTCAGCTCAACGCCACGCGCTGCGCACTGCGCAATCACTGCTGACACCTGATGAGCCGAAAACGTTGGCAGCCTCAGCTGGATCGAACTGCCGACAAACTGTTCGGAGTTGGGTCTGCGCCTGAGAACCACATGCGGGTTGCCCGTCAGACGCGTTTCGATCGCCCGATAGCGCTCGTTCCATCGCACGCGGTTGGCATCAAGCGCCCTTAGCTGAGGGCGGAGGATCGCGGCCCGAAGGTTGTCCATCCGGCCTGAGCAATTGGGCGTTTCAAGCCGGATCGTGTCGAAGACTTCGGCGTCCGGTCCGGCGATGTGTCGGTCGTAGAGCATGTAAGAGCCGGAGAGCACCGTGGCACGCGCGATCAAGTCCGCATCGTCGGAAATGAGGAAGCCGCCTTCGCCAGAGTTCATGTGCTTGTAGGTCTGCGTGCTGAAGCAGCCGACGGCGCCAAAGCGTCCGCTCGGCGTCCCGTCCCAAGACGCGCCCATTGTGTGTGCGCAGTCCTCGATTACCGTCAGGCCCAGAGCGTTGGCGCGCGCCATGAGCGCCGTCATGTCAGGTAGATGCCCGCGCATCAGCGACAGCATCAAAACGCGTGCGCCGCTGGCCTTGGCTTTTGCGCCCAGATCGTCCAGGTCGATGGTGAGATCGTCGGTGATTTCGACCAGAACGGGTTCGGCGCCGACACTGGCGATGGCGCCCGGCACCGGTGCGAGCGTGAACGCATTGGTCAGCACTTTGTCGCCGGCGCTGACGCCGATTGCGCGGAGTGCGGTGGCCAACGCGTAGCCACCGGATGTCACCGAGAGGCAATATCTGGCGCCGGTATAAGCGGCAAACTCCTGCTCCAGAAGGGCTGCTTCGGCCGTCTCCCCAGAGGCAACGTTGTAGCGATGCAGGCGACCGGACTGCAGGATCGCCATGGCGGCCTCGACTGCGTCGGCTGGCATTGCTTCTTGCTGTGTGAAACTGCCCGTAAAGCAGACGGGTAATGCGCTATCCTGCGGCAAACGGGCTCTCCCTTAAGCGAGCTTGGCATCAGCGTTCGTGACGCGCCTTCGTTTGGGCCGCGCCAAGCCGACACTCAAGCAAGCTTCGTTCAGCCGGTCAAAACCTTGATTGCGATCACGACCAACGCGAGTGCACCGGTCCAGAGAGCCGCGGCCTGCCACTTCGCGCCCCGGGCCTGATCCGTTGACATGTCCCTGATGGTTGCCGGGTCCAGTCGGAAGCCGTTGTTCGCCATTTCCGCCAGCGACAGCGTTGCCTTCTCGGCCTGCGCCAGAACGCGCGGCGCATCGGTGAGCACGCGCCCGAGGACCGTCGCGTTTTGCCCCGCGTCGCGAATGACGCCCGTGACGCCCAGGTTCTCTTCGACCCATTCCTTCGCGATCGGCTCGGCGGCCGTCCACATGTTAAGATTCGGGTTCAGTTCGCGGGACACGCCTTCGACGATGACCATGCTTTTTTGGAGGAGGATGAGTTCAGTCCGTGTCTCCATTTCGAAGACGTCGGTGTAGGCGAACAATTGCGAAAGCAGATCGGCCATTGAAATTTCATTTGCGCTTCGACCGTGGATCGGCTCACCGATCGCGCGCATCGCCTGTGCAAAGACAGCGACATCTTGGTGAGCGGGCACGTACCCGGCTTCGAAATGGACCTCGGCCGTACGCCGATAGTCCCGATTGATCAAGCCATGGAGGATCTCGGCGAGAAAGCGTCGGCCTTCACCGTCGAGGCGCCCGACAATGCCGAAGTCAACGGCGACGACCGTGCCGTCAGATTCCACAAACAAATTGCCCTGGTGCATATCGGCATGAAAAAAGCCATCGCGCATTGCGTGGCGCAAGAACGACCGAATGACTGTCATTCCGAGCTGGTCAAGGTCGTGTCCGGCTGCACGAAGCGCGTCATGGTCTGAGACTTTGATGCCGTCGATCCACTCAATGGTGAGAACGCGCCTGCGCGACCGCTGCCAATCGATCGATGGCACGCGGAAATTGCTATCGGGCTTCGTGCGATCCTTGCCGATGTTGTCGGCCATCTCGGAAATGGCGGCTGCCTCAAGGCGGAGGTCCATTTCGAGTTCGGTGGTTTGGCGCAGGTTTTCGATCACGCCTACGGGCTTCAGCCGACGTATGGGCGGGTGCAGCCACTCGACGATGCCAGCCGCCAACTCATAGCTTGCGATGTCGTTGCGAAATCGTCGGTCGACGCCCGGACGCAGGATCTTGACCGCGACTGTTCGTGTCTGTCCGTCCGGGTCCAGAACCGTTGCTTTGTGGACTTGCGCGATGGACGCCGCAGCCACCGGTTCCGAAAAGCTCGTAAAATGGTCCTCGAGTTTGCCGCCAAGGCTTTCTTCGACGACGCGTCTCGCATCCTGCATGGAAAATGGCGGCAGCGCATCTCGCAGTTCCGCGAGATCGCCAGCGAGTTCTGGGCCGATAACGTCAGCGCGCGTCGCCATGAACTGACCGAGCTTGATGTAGCTTGGCCCGAGAGCTGTCAGTGCCTTCGAAACGCGCTTTGCGCGTGAGCCTCTGGTGCCGAACGGGTTCGCAAGAAAACTCACAGGCCAGGTCAGCACGCGCGCGAGTTTGAGCGCGGTCGGGACCTTCATGCCGGGCGGCACGAAGCGCACACCATACTGTGCCATGACAATCCCAGCCCGGGCGAGGCGAAACAGACTGGCGACAGTTGAAGCCATGGGGGCGTTGATCGCTCTTTGCTGATGGAACAGTGCGGCGGGCCATGGCGGGCCGAGACGGGCCACACGATTTTGGCTGCACGGTTATCAGAACGGCGTAAGCGCGACGCGGTTCACTTGCAATGCGCTCCTGAGCCGCGACCGCTGAACGTCCAGGGCCAGTTGTCGCTGTGCTTTGTTGCTAGCCGTCAATGATGACCGCGACCTGCTGGACCGAATAGGCGATGTAGCGGAATGAAATGTCGTGCTTTGCCACAAACTCGCAAAAGGCCTTGTGCTCGTGCGCCTGCCAGTTCGGATAGTTAAAGTATTCGTCAAAGACGATAACCGATCCGGGCTTGATGCGGTCGGCGAGGTTTTCAAAGACCGTGACGGTCGATGAGTAGAGGTCGCAATCGATGTGCAGGAACGCCGCGTCGCCTGGATGAGCTGGCACAAACCGCGGGAGTGATTTTTCGAACCAGCCAGCGTGCAGGGTGACGTTTGCTGGCACCTTGGGCAGTTTCCCTTTGCGGTCAAAATAGCCGGCAGACATTTTGTTGCCGGACCAGTCCTCCGGCAGTCCTTCAAAGCTGTCGAAGCCGTGGACGGCGCGGGGTGCCACGTGCTTGCCAATGAAGCTGACGGTCCCGCCCTCGTTGACGCCGAACTCACAGATCAAGCCATCCATTGAAATCAGACCGATCGCGTGACGCATCAGCTCGCGCGGCGTGTCGAAGGCGATGGCGTCCGGCATTTCCGTCAGAATGAAGTCGAGCGTTTCGCGGTGCGCGCGTTCTTGCAGACCCGTGTAGGGATGAGTTTGTGCATAGCCGAGCGGGAGGCGTGCGACCATGGCCGCCTTCTGCACCATGTGTTTGAGACCGTAGTTTGCAATGAACATCGTGGGTTCCACTCGGGTGTTTGCGGGTGCGGCGCGGGGTTTGATCCAGTCAGACAATGGTAGCGCGACGTGGTTAATCAGGGTTGGACGCCTGCATCGATTTTCTTTGTGAGCAGGGTCGTCCTCGGTGCAAACACAACGCCCGCACGGACGAGGTAGACGCTGACAAACGTGAGCCCGATGCCGACGAATTTGCCGAGCCAAGGCGCCAGGCCGAAGATGTCGACGACGAGCCAAATGGACGTCCAGGTAATGGCGAAGCCCATGACACCGGTCATGGCGTATTCGCCTATGAGACGCCGGTTGCTCTTGCCGGTGGCCACGGGGTCGAAAACGACATGCACCGACAGGACATAGTGGAGTACGAGGCCGACCATGCAGCTGATCGCGCCAGCCAGTGCTGCGTCGAGCAAGCCCGCACTGTGGATCATCCTGAAGGCTGCGATATCAAGGGCAAGCGATGCGCCGCTGACGCCTGTGTAGCGCACGAATTCGACGGAGCGGCCGGGCGTTTTCAGAAACGCCATGGACCAGCCGATCGCCCGATCCTTGGCATTGATGAGCCAACTTTCTGTGCGGCCGGATTGGGTCGTCATGCGCTCTGTCCCATCGAGACCTGCTGAGTGTTGCGGCCCTGTGTCAGCACCCGCAACGTTGCTTGAGGCCCGTTGCCCCGGTTCGGTCGCGTTTGCTCCGGTCTCAGTTTAGCTGGCTTGCTTCACCCGCTCAGGGACCATGCGCACGCTTTTCAGGGCTTCCTGAACGCCGGAGTTGCCGTCCTCGTGGTACTCAGCATCTTCGTTGACATTCCAAATGTCGTAGACGAGGGCGTTCGCGCTGATGTTTTTGACGGTCAACATCGCCGTCATCATCGCGTGGTCCTGGTTGTTGTACTTGTGCATGCCGTTGCGTCCGACGAGGTGCAGCGACGGGTACTTGGCCGCCAGCTCGGCGCGAACCGCTTCCACATTATCTTTGTAGCCGTCGTCGTAGACCGGATACGCTTTCTTTTGTCGGACGACGCAGCCGTCCTTGACGTCTTCGGCTTTCGCGAGGCCGATCTTGCCAAGCTCGACGCGGCCAAGATCGATGAGGTCCGCGTCAGATGACGTCCAGAGGCCGTCGCCTTCGAAACAAAAGTACTCCAGACCGAGGCAGGATTGCTCGGGGTTTGGCACCATCTCAGGGGACCATGAGCGGAAGTTCTGGATACGGCCGACCTTGACGCTTGGCTCGTGGATATAAATCCAGTTGTCCGGGAACAGGTCTGGTTTTTCGACCACCAGTGCCACCGTCAAAAAGTCTCGATAGCGGAGACGGCTGGCTGCGTCCGCGCAGGTCTCTGAAACATCAAGGCTTGCGACGAGTTCGGTGATTGGCGCCGACGAGATGACGTGTCGCGCCTGGAACGTCTTGGTCTCACCCGTCTCCGTGGTGGCTTCGCAGGTCCAAATGCCGGCCGCTTCGTCGAACGACATCGACTTGAGCGTGTGGCCCATGTGGATTTCGCCACCTTGCGCCCGCGTCTTTTCGGCGGCTGCTTCCCACATCATTCCCGGCCCTTTGCGTGGGTACTGGAACGACTGGAGAAGTGTCTTGATCGGTTTGCCGTCGGGCCCGATGGCTGTGCCTTTCGCCGGCATAATCGACTGGCGAAGCGCGTTGGCCATTGCCGAATACAGGTCGAGACCTTTGATCCGTTGGGCGGCCCAATCCGCCGAAATTTCATCGCACGACATGCCCCAGACTTTTTCTGTGTAAGTCTTGAAGAAGATCGAAAACAAGCGCTCGCCGAACTGGTTTGAGACCCACTCGTGGAATGTGACGGGCTTCTCGTTTGGGAATGCGCGCTTGTACATATACGACAGAACGCAAAGCGCGCTTTCGACAGGGCCCAGGTTCGTGAAGGCTTCAAAGGCTTTCAGCGGGTATGAAAAATACTTGCCGTTGTAATAGATGCGCGACATGCGTGGGCGCTCGATGAAATCCTGCGGCAGGATTTCATACCAGAGATCGACGACTTCTTTCGATTTTGAGAAAAAGCGGTGGCCGCCGATGTCAAACAGGAAGTCTTTGTAGTGGGCTGTCCGGCTGATGCCGCCCACATAGACCGGATCCGTCTCAATGACGGTGACGGATTTGCCCTCTTTGCTCAGCAAATACGCCGAAGTCAGACCAGCTGGCCCGGCACCGATCACGAACACGTCGGAGACACTCATACGCAAACCCTTCACAACACGCGACGCAGCCGTCAGCTGAGACCGATCTAGACTGTCATGAGCTTTAGGTGTGAATGGTTAGGGAAGTATTTGCATGCGGGCTTGGGAGGACATCTTAAAATATGAAGGAGAAGCAAAAAAGCGCTTTAGATTGAATTTTATCGGCATTCCATTCGAGTGTCAGGATAGGCGGGATAAATCAATTTTTTACAAATTGAGAAAGCTCCAATTTCACTGCTTCAGGCAGTAAAGGCGATGAGCTTAGCTGGATCGAAAGGTGCTGCTATTAGCGTCACGCGCGTGTTGGCTCACTTCTTTGTTCAGTGTGCGTAGGGGAAGTCGCGTTGCGATCTCTGTCTGTGTTTCGCGAAAAGATCCATTCGGCTCTCTGTTTCGCTCGACAAAACCGGTTGCTGTGGGTTTTTGGCGCGGTCCTGACGGCCGTTGCCATGACCATGGGCCGCGACCCCTTCATGATTTGGCGATCCATCGGCGATACGGACGATGCAACGCGACTTCTGCAGGTGCGGGCTCTCTTGGATGGAGCCGGTTGGTACAACACGGTGCTGCCGCAGCTCGGAATTCCAGAGCCTGTCACCTCGCACTGGTCCCGGCTGGTCGACCTCCCGCAAGCAGCATTGCTCTTTTTCTTTGAGTTGTTCGTCGATGGCCGAACGGCGGACACGCTGCTCCGTGCGATTTGGCCGCTCCCGTTTCTGTTTGCGATGATGGCGATTGCGGCTGGTGAAGCGGGGCGACGCGGCGGTCGTTTGGCATTCGCGATGTGTTTGTTTCTCGGCGCAACGAGCGGGTACGCCACGTTTCAATTCATGCCCGGTCGAATTGACCATCACAACATTCAGATCCTGGGCGTTGCCGGTGGCCTGCTCCTGATGTTCCGCGCTCTCTTAATGAGGCGCGGCGGCTACGCGGCGGGCGCACTGATGGGCACGGCGCTTGCGGTTGGCTTCGAGGCCATGCCGTTGGTGATGGCACTTCTCGCAC
>JBCBWG010000107.1:0-10141 GCA_039817205.1 Pseudomonadota bacterium | reverse complement strand
AATCACCCGACCGAAGCGCGGGCGTAACAAACCGGTGCCACCGTGTCCATGACCAACGTTACGCGACAGGTCGGCGCATCGCCTAGGTTCACGCGCGTTCGTGGCGTTACCAGACCGCACTTAAATCCTGACGTCGGAACGCCCGGTGGCGATGGACGAAGCCAGACATCGCGAGACCGAAGGCGATGAGAAATGTTGTCATGGACGTGCCGCCGTAACTGACGAGTGGCAGCGGGACGCCGACCACGGGCACGAGCCCAGTCACCATCGCGACGTTGATGAAGACATAGACAAACAACCCGAGCGACGCGCCGGCGATCAATAGCCGCGCAAACCTATTGCGGCTCGCGAGCGCCATGCCGAGCAACGTCAAAAGCAACATCGCAAAAACGGCAAGCACAACGATGCTGCCGAGAAAGCCCCACTCCTCGCCGATCATCGTGAAGATGAAGTCGGTGTGCTTCTCCGGCAGAAAATCAAGCTGCGATTGCGTGCCTTGCATATAGCCTTTGCCCGACACGCCACCGGCCGCGAACGCAATTTTGGATTGGGTGATGTGGTATCCACTGCCCAGCGGATCGGTCTCTGGATTGAGAAACGTCTCAATCCGTTTGCGCTGATACTCGTGCAGCATGGAGTAGGCGATCGGGACAGCTGCGATCCCCGATGCACCGGTGGCGATGAAATACCAGTAGCTGACGCCTGCCAAAAACATCAGGCCAAAGCCGACGACGGCGAACAAAAGGGCCGTCCCGAGGTCCGGCTGCTGCAAGGTGAACGCGACAGGTACAAGGATCGCAACCGCTGGCAGAACAACGTAGACGGGCTTCGACACCTTCTCTTTTGGCAGCCACTGGTAATAGCGCGCGAGCATGAGAACGAGTGCGATCTTCATAAGCTCTGAGGGTTGGAAGCTAAGCGCAGGCGTCCCGATCCAGCGCTTGGCACCCATCGCCTCGAAGCCGACAAACGGCACGAGCGCGAGCAACCCAAGGGCGACAAGGTAGATCGGATACGACAGGCGAAACCAGAACGTCAGTGGCACGACGCTGATGATGAGGAGAGCGCCCATGCCGGCAAGAAAGCGCATGACGTGGCGCTCGGCCCAGGGATCGAACGAGCCATCGGCGACCGAGTAAAGTGCGACGAGACCAATGCCTGCCAGCACACAAAGAAGAGCAAGCAGCAGCCAGTTCAGCCGTAAGAGCTTTGTCCCGATCGGGATTGGCTCGTTCGGATTTTCGGTTGTCTCGCTCATGACACAGGACCGGTTTCGACCGTCGCGCACATGACCATCATATCCGCTCGCCCGAGGACGGGTCTTCGTCGCTCGCGTCGCCGATCAGAAACGCTGGAACGGATTCCCGTTCGTACTTGACGACCTCTTCCATGATTTCGCGCGCAAGTGGTGCCGCCGTCTTGCCACCGCTCTTGCCATGCTCGACGATGACCGCGACGGCGTACTTTGGGTCCTTGTAGGGAGCGTAAGACACAAACAGTGCGTGGTCGCGGAAGCGCCAAGGAAGGTAACGGCGCGTGCGGCGCGCCGACAATTTGGTGACCTGCGACGTCCCGGTCTTGCCCGCAACCTCGAAACCGTAACCTGGCATGCGCGCGCGCTTGCCCGTTCCGCGGCCCTCGTAGACCACCGCGCGCATGGCCCGCTGGACCGCGCGCAGATGGCGCGGATCAACATCGATTTTCGGAAACTGCGTCGGCGTCTCGGGAAAGAGACCGGCTTCCGGCATCACCGCGCGCGGGACGACCGCATGGCCCGTCGCGAGACGCGCGGTCATGACGGCCAATTGCAGCGGCGTCGTCGCCACAAAGCCCTGACCGATCCCGCCAATCAGCGTTTCGCCCTTGTACCATTGCTTGCCGAAGCGGCCGCGCTTCCATGCGGGCGTTGGCATGATGCCTTCTTTTTGAAAGGCCAACCCGGCATCATCGTAGGTTTGACCGAGACCAAACCGCTCGCCCATCTCCGAGATCTTTTCGATCCCAACGCGCTTTGCGATTTCGTAGAAATAGACGTCGCAACTTTCGCGAATGGCGCGGTGCATATTGCAAAGGCCATGACCACTCCGGTTCCAGCATCGATACCGCTGGCCGGAGTAATGGTACGTCCCCTCGCAACGGATGCGTTCGCCAAGCGTAACCTCGCGCGCCTCGAGCGCCGCCAACGCCGTAATCATCTTAAACGTCGAGCCTGGCGGATAGAGGCCGCGGATCGTGCGATTGAACAGCGGGTTGCCACGCCGTTTGGCAAGCTTCGACCAAACCTCCTGCGTTATGCCTTCACCGAGATCGGTAATGTCGGCATTGGGCCATGAGGCCATGGCCATGATCTCACCCGTATCGACACGCATTGCAACGGCTGCACCTTGGCGAATGCGCGAGAGCTTTTTCAGGATGCGGCTCTGCAGCGAGGTGTCGACCGCCAGCACGATGTCGCGACCGCGCTGAGGTTCTTTGCGCTCGATGTCGCGGACAACGCGGCCGCGTGCATCGACCTCGCGTTTGACATGGCCACCAGTCCCTCGGAGTGGCATTTCCATACTATGTTCCACGCCGATTTTGCCGACGCGCATTCCGGGCAGTCGCAGGATGGGATCGTCGTCTAACGCAAATCGCTCGACGCTTCCCACATAGCCGACCAAGTGGCCCATGGAGCGGCCGTTGAAGTAGCGACGCTGGCCAACGAGTTCGGTGTCTATGCCGGGTAGTTCGGGGGCAAAGACACTGATCCGTGCCACCTGATCAAAGGTCAGCTTATCGATGACGACGATCGGAATATTTGGTGACTGGCGCACGGCGCGCTTTTTCACGCGCTCAAGATCTTCAGGTGGGATCTGAATGACTTGCGCGGCGGCATCGAGGACGGAGGCGGCCTGCCCTTTCGCAAGCGATGGCGTGAACGTCAGTCGGAAGTCTTCGATGTTGTCGGCGAGTACACGACCGGCACGGTCGTAAATCAGGCCGCGGATCGGCGCGAGCGCATGCCGCGTTGTGCGGTTGCTATCGGCGAGCGGTGCGAACCGGTTCCCCTCCATCACCTGGAGCTGGTAAAGGCGGCCTGCCAGAACACCGAACCCGACCGTTTGAGCGAGCGCCAGAACCGCTGCACGACGCGTAAAGAGCCCGCGCGCACCTTGCTCGTCATGTTCGTTCCGTATGAACATTGCGTCCCAACTCTCAACGACACCGCACTAAGGCGTCAGCGTTTTTTCTAGCTTGGGTTTCGGCACAAAAAAGGCAAGTGCTGGATAAAACGCCATCGCCACGACCGCGCCAAACGCAAATGGTCGCCAATCCACCCATGTGAAAAAGTAGCACGACGCCGTCGCCCACTGCAGACCGGCAAGGAAGGTCACGGTTAGGGCGTAACCGGAGTAGCGACCGATCGCTGTCTCACTGACACGACCGGACAGCCAAAGCGCGCACATGTGTCCGATGAGGTAAATCATCGACCAAAACCCGATCGGCCCATGGGTCACAAAGTCGATGAAGATCCCCGTCATCGCAATCGCAACCGGCGGCATGAAACCGCGGCCGTTGAGCGTCCAATAGTAGATTGCAACGAAGGGCAGCATCGGCAGCACAAACCGCGCGCTGGTCGGCAAACCCCACGGGAGAACAGCGATCAGGGCGAAAAGTCCGAGCACAACAAGTGGCGTGATGACCGCTGGTCCGGGCTCGACGTCAATGCGGATCGTCTCGACCATCGGCGTCACTTATTGCCTTTGCCGCCCGGCGCGGACCTGTTGATCCGCGGCAAGGGAGAGAACCGGGCTCTCGAACAGGAGAACGCTCACGAAATCGAGCTGGTTGAGATTGGCGAACGGGCGGAGCGTTGCGGTCTCGCCAGCCATCTCGATCAGACCAATGCGGAGCGCACGTGGAAACAGACCACCTCGCCCGGATGTGGCTGCGACATCGCCCGCTTTGACTTTGCTCTCGCGACGAAGGTGCTTCACGCGCAACACCGCACCATTGTCGCCAACCGCGATCCCACGTTCCGCAGCGTCACCCACCGAAACAGGCACGCGCAAATTTATGTCGCTGATCAAAAGAACCCGCGCCGCATTGGCTGAGACATCCACGACGCGCCCAACCAGACCATCGGCGTTGATCACGGGATGGCCGGCCTTCACCCCGCGCGCTGATCCCGTATTGATGACGACAGATCGCGCGAACGGACCGGTCGCATCAGCGACCACCCGCGCCGTGACAAAAGGGATCTCGGGTTGTTTGGCAACGCGCGCGAGATCGCTCAGCGCTGCAACTTGGCGTTCGAGATCACGGGCCCGAAATTCCCAGCTTTTGAGCGCCTGGTTTTCCGCTTGCAGTCGTTTCAGTTCGTCTTGAGACACAACGATTTGGTCGAGACGGCCGGATAGATCGCGGAGTGGGGCAAGCGGAACAGCGAGCGTTGATAAAACCGAGGCAACGAACGGCGTCACCGCCGACCGCATTGCCTCGACATACGGGTGGTTAAGCCGCGAGAGCACCAAAAGCGCGATCGAAAGGAAGATCAACGCGAAGACCAGCGCGCTCACATAGCGTTGACGCGGGGCCGTGCGCCCGCGCCGAGCAAACGTGTCATCGCGCAATATCGTCATAGTCGGGGCTGGACCTCACCGCCGTTTTCGGACGGCGCACGTCACGCCGCCCGATCTGCAGCCCAGAACCTGGAAGGTCAGGGCTTGATGAGCAAGTGATCCCGCTCGGCAAGGTTGCTCAGAATATTCGCGGTACCCTCAATCACACATTGGGTCGGACGATCCGGCAACATGAACTTCACGCCGACGCGGCGCTCCAACTCGCTATCCAGGCGGTTGAGGAGGCCGCCACCGCCCGACAGGTGAATGCCCTTGTCACAGATGTCGGTTGCGACTTCCGGCGGCAGATCCTCAAGTGCACGCTGGACGAATTCAGCGATCTCTTCGATCGGGTCTTCCAATGCTTCAGCGATATGGGTCGGGGCCAGCACAATCGATTTCGGACGCCCCTGCCGCAGATCGCGGCCGCGGATATGGATTTCTGCATCGCGCCCGTTCGGCGTCACAGATGCCGTGCCCGCTTCGATCTTGATCCGCTCTGCGTTCGCATCGCCGATCAGCAACTGATGCCGCCGACGCACGTACCGGACAATCGCTTCGTCGAACGCATTCCCAGCGCATCTGAGCGAGCGCGCTTGAACCACGCCGCCAAGTGAGAGGACCGCGATGTCCGTCGTCCCGCCGCCAATGTCGAGCACCATGAGACCGCTTGGATCATCGACTGGCAATCCCGCGCCAATGGCTGCCGCGACGGGCTCCTCAATCAGATAAACCCGCCGCGCACCCGCACTCACAGCCGTCTCAAAGACGGCGCGGCGCTCAACGGGCGTCGCACCGGCTGGTACGCAAATGAGAATGCGCGGTCGCATAATGCCCATCATACGCTTGGTGCGCTTGATGAACTGGCGGAGCATTTCCTCGGTTGCGATGAAGTCCGCAATGACGCCGTCGCGGAGCGGCTTGATTGTCTCGATCGATTCCGGTGTGCGCCCGAGCATCAGCTTGGCCGTCTCGCCGACGGCCAAAACCTCGCGCGATCCGTTGCGCGTGCGGATTGCGACCACGGACGGTTCGTCAATCACGGTGCCGCGGCCGAGCACATGGACCAGCGTGTTCGAGGTCCCGAGATCGATCGCGATGTCATCGGCAAACAAACCTGAAAGACCCGGCGCCATTGCGCTTCATTACCTCGATTGATTGTGCAGGCCGATCTCGCGCGGCCAGGCCCACATCGACGACAAAAAGTCAGCCGCTTTGACCTGAGACTGCGCCGAAACCTTGCGACGTCGCTCTCGTTCCCAAACCCTGGCAATCGACAACGGCCAAAGTTCGATCGAACGACTTAGACCCGTCGCTCTGGCACCCGCCACTCTGGCACCCGCCAGTCTTGGCTCTCAGTGGCAGCGACCACCTGCAAGTCCAGTTCCAACCGCAGCCGCTCATCGATCTTAAACCCGAGGCCATAGCCTCGCATGAGCTTTTGCGGAAGTTTTCATAAGCCGACCTGACCCATCCGTGTCTGTTCAGCTATGCAGCGCCTGCCGTCGCTCTGACAAGGGTGGCCCCGGCACATTGGTTTATTTCGCGGCGCATACCGCTTATCCGACGGCGTCTTGCCCGAACGCGGGCCTCTTCGCCCAAGTTGAGAGCCTCGTTGCTTAGAAGCTGGCACCACGCTGTCCGGGACCAAGCAATTCGGTCCAGATCGGTTTCACCGCCGGCTTTCCAACAAAGGCACACGGCGCCAAACGGTCGTTCATGTGCCCGGTCTGTGCGATCCACCTTCACCAGGATAGGACAGACCGGGCGTGAACTTCCGCCAGCTCAGCCAATAAAGCGTTGGGCGGCGTTGCCGCGTTCGCGCCGGATCATCAGCTTATTGAGGCACGTCAGATACGCTTTCGCCGACGCCACAAGCGTGTCCGGATCAGCAGCTTTCGCCGTCACAATCCGGTCGCCCTCGGCCAATCGCACCGACACTTCCGCCTGCGCATCGGTACCTTCGGTGACAGCGTGCACCTGATAAAGCTCAAGCGTGGTCTCATGCGGGACGATCGCCTGAATGGCATTAAAGGTTGCATCAACAGGACCATTGCCCGTTGCTTGGATGGTCCGGTGCTGACCTTCGATATCAACGGTGAGCGTTGCGGACTGAGGCCCCTGCGTGCCGGCAATCACGGTCAGAGACACGACCTTCATGCGATCATCGGCGGTCGCAATCTCCTCGTCGACCAGCGCTTCGATGTCTTCGTCGTAGATGATCTTCTTGCGATCAGCCAAAGACTTGAAGCGGGTGAACGCATCTTCCAAGGCGTTTTCGCCGAGCTCGTAGCCCATCTCGGACAGCTTCGATCGAAACGCGTTGCGGCCCGAGTGTTTGCCCATGACCAACGAAGTTTTGGTGACCCCGACACTCTCCGGCGTCATGATCTCATAGGTCTCGGTATGCTTCAGCATCCCGTCCTGGTGGATCCCACTTTCGTGGGCAAACGCGTTCCGACCGACAATGGCTTTATTATACTGGACGGGGAACGACGTTGCGGCCGCAACCAGCCGCGAGGCACGCATCAGCATTTGCGCATCGACACCCGTTTCGTAGGGCAGGATATCGCCACGTGTCTTGATCGCCATGACGATCTCTTCAAGAGCTGCGTTTCCAGCGCGCTCGCCGATGCCGTTGATCGTGCACTCGATCTGGCGTGCGCCAGCCCGAACGCCTGCAAGCGAATTGGCAACCGCCATCCCAAGGTCGTTGTGGCAGTGGACGGAGAACACAACCTTATCGCTGTCGGGCACGGCCTCACGCAGGTTTTTGAACCAGGCGTAATGCTCGTCTGGTGTCGTGTAGCCAACCGTATCCGGGATATTGATCGTTGTGGCACCGGCCTTGATCGCAGTGTCGACACAGCGGCAGAGGAACTCGAACTCGGTCCGCGTCCCGTCTTCGGCCGACCATTCCACATCGTCGACGAGATTGCGCGCAAGCGAAACGGCCGATTGGATCATCTCCAGAACCTCTTCAGGTTCCTTCTGGAGCTTAAATTTCATATGGATCGGCGACGTTGACAGAAATGTATGGATGCGCGGCCGTTGTGCTTTTCGGACGGCCTCGCCGCAGCGCTCAATGTCTTTGCGGCCGGCGCGCGAGAGCCCTGCGACCGTCGCCGATTTCACGCGCTCAGCGATCATCGAGACCGCTTCAAAGTCGCCGTCCGAGGCAATCGGGAAGCCAGCCTCGATCACATCAACGCCCATCTGGTCGAGCAGATCGGCGATCTCCAACTTCTCATCGAGGGTCATGGTTGCGCCGGGGCACTGCTCGCCATCGCGCAAGGTCGTGTCGAAAATGATCAGCTTGTCACGGTCGATGTCTGATGCGGACGTCGGTGTCGCGTTTTGCAAGTCTGGGTCGGTCATCAAATTGCGCGCGGACCAAATGCCGACTTTACTGTCAGCCGAGTCCGCTCTCCAAAGAATGCTGTGGGATCAGATGAATGTGTCGGTCCCCTAAGCGCCCGCTCTGCCATGGCAAAGCTGCCGATGCTCAGGGGCTCGTAAGGAGAATTCGGAGGGCAAGCCCGATTTCCGGGCCGCAAACATGCGTCGTTGGGCCGACACCAAGAGGTGCGGTCCATCGGCTCAGCGAATGGCTCATCCGGACGGGCATCGTGAACATCTACAAACACTCGTGCACGACCTTTAGTCCAGCCATGGTCATCACATCAAGGTCGAAACGTGGCCCCAGATGCGACTTCAGCGATAAAGCACGCCGTCGCTCACCATTACGGCGTGACCACCAATGCGCACGGTCTCGAGCTGCCCGCTCGCCATCTCGACGGAAACGACCAATCTGCTTGGGCGCCCCATCTCATAGCCCTGCTCAATGACGCGCTTGTGCCAACCGGCTGGCGGATTGTCGAACCGCGCAATGGCGCCTGCGAAGGCCGCCGCCGCCGATCCGGTCGCTGGATCTTCCAAGATACCGCTTCCCGGCACAAACATCCGAGCGTGGAATTGCGCCGACGCGCTCTCCGTTTCGCGGCTGTAGACGTAAGCTGCGTTGTGGCCTGAGCGACCGAATGCGGCTGACCAGCTCTTCGCGTTCACCCCTGCTCGACGAACGGCCTCGATGGACGCGACCGGCACCAACGTGTACGGCACGCCCGCTGAAAACTTCGTTGGCTTATGGTTCTGGAAGCCGATCTCGCTCGGCAAAAGGTTGAGCGCGTCGGCCAGATGCTCGATCGATGGCGGGTCGCCGATATCTTCCGGCAGTTTCGGCACATCGAACTCGGCGAACGGCGCTTCATCGGCGCGAAACCGTACGCCAACCCGCACGATCCCAATTTTTTGTTCCAGAACGATCAGCACTTCACTTGTGTCGAGCGCGGCCGCCTTACGCGTTGCGAGGAACACGGCGGTTCCAATGGTCGGATGCCCGGCGAATGGCAGTTCGGTACCGGGCGTAAAGATCCGCATGCCGGATGAATGCGCGGTCCGCTCGGGCGTCGTCAGAAAGACGGTCTCGGACAGGTTGAATTCCCGCGCGACCGCCTGCATGTCGGCATCACTCAAGCCGTCGCAGTCTTCGACAACCGCAAGCGGGTTGCCCGCGAACGTTTTGTTCGTGAACACATCAAGCGTTGCAAATGGGTGTTTCATCAACAGTCCAATCTGAGACGGATCGTCGGCGGCGTGGCAATCGATGACCGCAGCGTTTGCCGTGCGAGCGCAGCCAGACCCGGCAACTCTCTATAGGGGTTCACGGCGCGAGGCGAAAACTTTCGGCATCGGCATCACGGGCAGCACGCCGGATCAGTTGGGCCGATGCCGCTCAAAGCCCGCCACTCAACCAATCTCGCCTATTCTCAGGGTTCTAACTCACCGGATCAGATCACGAGAGCACGTCTTCCAGAAGCGTCCAACAATACGGCGCCGTGTCGTCTTCCGCGATTTCTGAGATTTGAGCGATGCCGGCAATCGCCGTATTTTCTTCTTGAGGGTCCTGGCGCACGAACGCGTTCCAACCCTCAATCAGTTCCTCCGGCACGCCCGCAACATCATGTTCGCGGACAAGGCCGATCTGGTTTCGCTGGCCAACAATCCGATAGCCCGACCGCGGCGTCGCCTGGCCCGCGAGAGACCCAAGTTCCTCGCGAACCTCGCGCGCGATTTGGCCATCAACATCGATGCGCCGTTCGCCTGTGGTCGCGTCTTCGATAACATCGTGCTGGTCGATGAAACCGCCGGGCAGTTGCCAACGGCCGTCGTTCATCGTGCCGAGCGCGGCCCGTGCAACAATGACGCGCTGGTCGCGAAGCCAGAGAAGCGCGCCACCGAAGACATGATGGACCAAGGGTGCAGCGTCGAGATCCGCCCCCATGCGGCCGACCTCGCGCCAATAGAGGTAGTCCCGAAATCTGACCGCATGCGCGGCGGCCTCAAAGCGGGTTTTTGATCGATCAAATGTGCTCAACATAAAGACCGTCCCGTCAAAAAAGGACGGGTTTTCACGACTTCGTTTGAACCAGTGCGCATCGATTTGATTTTGATAGCTTGAAACAAAAGCCAGTGGATTA
>JBCBWG010000106.1:0-10163 GCA_039817205.1 Pseudomonadota bacterium | reverse complement strand
GCCACGGCAGCCATTGATCATTGTGGTTGACCGCGCGCTCCTGGTGTTGCCGATCGCGGATCGCGGCGGCACCTGCGGCGATAGCGGGTGCGTTGAGATTAAAGGGCCCACGCACACGATTGAGGACATCAGCGATCGCGGCAGGGCAATAGGCCCAACCAATGCGCAGAGCGGCCAACCCGTGAAGCTTGGAGAACGTCCGCGTCATGACCGTGTTCTCCGTCGTTGCGACCAGCTCAAGCCCCGACTCGTAATCGTTGCGCCGCACGTATTCGCAGTAGGCGGCATCGAGCACGAGCAGGACGTCAGCTGGGAGTTCAGCCCGCAAACGACGGACCTCGTTCGCCGGGATGTAGGTTCCCGTCGGATTGTTTGGGTTCGCAAGGAACACGACGCGCGTGCGCGCGGTGACGCAGCCAAGAATGGCATCGACGTCAGCTGTCAGCTGGTTCTCTTTCGCGATGACCGGCGTCGCGCTGTTGGCCAGGATCGCGATCCGATAAACGAGGAAGCCGTGTTCGGTGTAAATCGCCTCGTCGCCCGGTCCGAGATAGGCGCTGGCAAGAAGCGCGATTAATTCATCGGAGCCGCTGCCGCAGACGATGCGATCGGCGGCAAGGCCGTAAACATCGCTGATTGCCGCGCGCAGGTCGTACGCCGAACCGTCGGGATAATCCGCAAGTTGCCCGGCGCAGCTCTGAAACGCTTCGATGGCTGCGGGTGCCGGGCCGAGCGGCGTTTCGTTTGCTGACAGTTTGATCGTCGGGCCGTCTCCGGTCGACTTGCTATGCCCCGGGACGTAGGCCGTAATATCAAGGATACCGGGGCGGGAGACGGGTGCTGCGATGGCCATTTAGAAATCTGCCGGATTCTTGGTTCAAGTTTTGGTTCGGACTTGTCGTTTCGATGCGGAACAGATGGCTTTTTTGGGCTCAGTCGGCCCAGCATGATCCTGCCATTCCTACGCTGCGAGGCATACGCGCTGCCCCCGGCGAACGCAATCAATGCGGCGGCGACAAAGGACCATCGCGGACCGAGCGTTTCGTCATCGCCTTCGCATCGGTGCCCTCGGACGCCCAAGGATGCGAAGGGAGGCCCAGGGAGACGCAGGCAGGCTAAGGGAAGCACGCGGAGGCTCACGGGCGCCTCCTGGGTCTGACGGTGCCTCTTAACGCGAGCAGCTCTTCAGCCAACCAATTGATCAACGCTGGCTTTCCGCTTAAGTCCGAGGTGTCGCGGCACAATCGGGCGGTGAACATGCCGCACCGAACGATCACGGCCAACGATCGCATTGGGCCAGTGGTTTCATGAGCCAGTGGCTTCATGGGCCAGTAGCTTTAGCGGCCAGTAGCCTCAAACGGGTTTGTCCAACGACCATGACCGCACCATCGCTACTCAGGCCCGCAATCGATCCGGACGAGACAGAGCCGACGCCTCAGAGCCCGCACCCGGAGGTACGGAACCCGTCGAGCGCGCGCGTTGCGTTCGACAATGACGCAGCACCGCTTAAGCTCGATTGCGGACAGACACTCAGCCCCTTCGAGATCGCCTACCAGACTTACGGCGCGCTCAATGCCGACAAGTCGAACGCGATCCTGATCTGCCATGCACTCACGGGCGATCAGCACGTCGCCAATACCCACCCCGTGACCGGCAAACCCGGTTGGTGGTCGACCATGGTGGGGCCGGGCAAGCCGATCGACACCGATCGGTATTTCGTCATCTGCTCGAACATTCTCGGCGGCTGCCTCGGCTCAACGGGCCCAGCATCCATCAATCCGGCAACAGGCGTCGCCTATAGCCTCGACTTCCCAATCGTCACGATCGGCGACATGGTGGAAGCGCAAGTGCGCCTGATCGACCATTTTGGCATCGATCAGCTGTTCGCCGTCGTTGGCGGCTCCATGGGTGGGATGCAGGTGCTTGAGTGGGCCGCCCGGTACGGCGATCGGGTTTACGCAGCGGTCCCGATCGCGACGGCTGCCTGGCATTCGTCGCAAAACATTGCGTTTCACGAAGTCGGTCGCCAGGCCGTGATGGCCGATCCGGACTGGTGTGACGGCGGTTACTTGCGTGAAGGTCGCGTGCCGCGCCGTGGTCTCGCCGTCGCGCGGATGGCCGCTCACATCACCTATTTGTCCGAGGAAGCCTTGCAGCGGAAGTTCGGGCGCAATCTGCAAGACCGGAACGCAATGTCGTTCTCATTCAGTGCCGACTTCCAGGTCGAGAGCTATCTGCGCCATCAAGGCTCCACGTTCGTGGATCGCTTCGACGCCAACAGCTACCTCTATATCACGCGGGCGATGGACTATTTCGATCTCGCCGTTGAGTACGGTGATGTGCTGGCCAATGCGTTTCGCAATACGACCACGCGGTTTTGCGTCGTCTCGTTCACGAGCGATTGGCTGTATCCGACGCGCGAATCCAAAGAGATCGTCCAGGCGCTCAACGCCGTCGCCGCTAATGTTTCGTTCGTCGAAATCGAGAGCGACAAAGGCCACGACGCGTTCCTTCTCGATGAGCCGGAGCTGTTCGCAACCGTCAGCGGCTTTCTCGAAGCCGGTGCACGACGGCGTGGACTGACGCGACGCGACTGAGGTATTCGGCGCGCGGCATTGGCCGATCGCAACTGGCGACGGCTGACAAAAACAAACGGAGCGCTACGGCTCGCAATGCTGAAACGCATGGATCTGACGCGGGACGGACACCGGGCCGACCACATTCTCATTTCTGAGATGGTCTCGAACAGTGCGCGCGTCCTGGACGTTGGCTGCGGCGACGGTGAGTTGCTCCAGCTGCTCGAGGACCGCCGTCACGTGGATGGCCGTGGGATCGAAATTAGCCGCGAGCGCGTGAATGCGTGTGTTGCCCGTGGGCTGTCCGTGATTCAGGGCGACGCCGATAGCGATCTCGACGACTACCCCGACAAGGCGTTTGATTACGCAATCCTGTCACTCACGATCCAGGCGACGCGGCAGCCAAAGCCGGTGCTTGAAAACCTTTTGCGGATCGGTCGCCAGGCGATCGTGTCGTTCCCCAACTTCGGCCACTGGGAAGTGCGGGCGAAGCTGATGTTTTCTGGCCGCATGCCACAGACCGAGAACCTGCCTGAGCCCTGGTACCTGAGCCCGGACGCGCATCTCTGCACCATCGCCGACTTTGCGGCCCTCGTCGAAACGATTGGTGCGGACGTGGTCGAGGCCGTCGCCTTCAACAGCGCCGGCCGCCGCTTGCCAATCAACCGCTCCATCCGGTTTCAAAACTTGTTTGGTGAGAAGGCCGTTTTCTTACTGGAGGCGCGCGCGTAACTGCGCCTGTCTCAGCCGCATTCGTTATCGGTCTCGCGGGCAGCCGTTCGGATGCCGTCGTCCCGGGTGCCGCGCGACGGACCGGTCGGCGCGGTTTTGGCACCTGGCAACCGGACAAGCTCACTCAACGCCTCAGCCGGTGTTCCTGATTTTATCGGCCGGACGAGTTCCTTTCGGACTTCAAGCAGCATAACGCCTGCGAACCCCGGCATAATGCGGGCACCGATCCGTTCAATTGCCGGCGCCGACTTCAGCACCACTTTGCGCGAGACCGGCGGGATTTGCAGAGCGCCTGCGAAATCAATTGGCGTCAGCCGCGCGTTGCGCAACAGGCGCTCCATCTGGCGCCGCGTGTAGGGCCGCCCTTGGCCGAACGGTTGCGAGTCAACACGGGCCCAGATTCCGGACCGGTTGGGCACGATAAACAGAGCCGTCCCTTCGGCTGCTAGCACGCGCCAGATCTCAGCCATGGCAGCATCGGCGCGGTCCGCGTGCTCGATAAAATGGACGACGATCAACCGATCGACACTGCCATCGGGAAGCGGCAAATGTTCCGGCTCGACGAGCACCGTCATGCTGTCGCCCGCATGCGGCCAGACGACCGCACCCTGTTGGGCTGGCATGAGCGAGCCGATGCGACGGGCCTCTCCTCGGAACGAGCCCATAAACGGTGATGCGTAACCGAGACCAAAGAGTGTCTCGCCTTCGATGTGTCGCCACCGCGCGCGCAAGCGCATGCCGATCAAACGCCGGACCGTGTGGCCCAGGGCGCTGTCGTAGAACTGCCAAAGCTCACCAGCGTCAATCGACATTCAGCGCCTCGGGGTCGGACAAAAGCGTGTCCTGCAAACGCGCAATCTCAAGCTGACATTCCAAAAGAAATCAATGACCTGCCACGATCGCATCTGTCGCGCCGATCAAAGGATCGCGTCAGAGAATGCGCTTGGTCGACCGTATCGCATTTCGGCCTGCGCAAAGGCTTGCAACCGCACCGCGCACTGATACGGTCCGCCGTAGAAACCTCAACACACACAGCCGATCATCCGGAGGGCGCTATGGCCCAACTCGAAATCCACCAGTTTCCGTGCCTGAGCGACAACTACGGGGTGATCATCCGCGATCCCGAAACCAATACGGTTGCGAGCATTGATGCGGCGACGGCGGGCGAAGTGAAGGCCGCGCTCGCCGAAAAGGGCTGGACGCTCACACACATCCTGACGACGCATCACCACTGGGATCACACCGATGGCAATGCGGAACTGAAGGCGGAGACGGGCTGCAAAATCATCGGGCCGAAGCCGGAGGCGGAAAAGATCTCCGGGATCGACGAACAGGTCGGTCATGGCGACAGTTTTAAGTTCGGCTCCTTCGACGTGCATGTGCATGAATGCCCCGGGCACACGTCGGGGCACATTATCTTTCACGTGCCAGACGCCAAAGTCGCCTTCGTCGGTGACGTTGTGTTCGCGATGGGTTGCGGCCGCGTCAACGAGGGGACGATGGAGCAGATGTGGAACAGCGTCTCGACTGTCGCCGCGCTCCCCGATGACACGGTTCTCTATGCCGGCCACGAGTACACCATCGCCAACGCCGAGTTTGCACTCCGGATGGAGCCCAACAACGCCGATCTCAAAGCGCGCTATGAACACGTGAAGGCGCTCCGTGCGGACGGCAAACCGACGCTGCCGACAACGGTCGCTCTTGAGAAGAAGACCAACCCCTTTATCCGCGCCGCGAGCCCTGAGATCCGCGCCACGATCAACATGCCGGATGCAACAGATGCCGCCGTATTCTCCGAAGTGCGCGAACGGAAAAACCAGGGCTGACGACAGCGGCTGAGATCGAAAGAGCGGGCTCGCACAAAACAGGCTCGCCCCACCGCCCCCCATGCGCATCTGCGATCCGTGGAAACACGTGCATAAGACCAGACGACGTCACAATGCGGCCTGCCTGCGCTTGCGGCGTCTGAACGACTCACAAACGGTCCATCCCAACTTTGGGCACGTTCGACTGCATGTGGGGGTCAGATTACATGGCACGCCAATCCTCAGACGCCATTCTGAGCGCGGTGTTTGTTGACTACGACAACATCTACTTATCGCTTCGCCGGAAGAATGAAGAAGCGGCACGCCGTTTCGCGAAGGATACCGGACGTTGGCTTGCGGCTCTCCAATCAGGCGAGCTGATCTCCAACACCTCCGGGAGTGGTCAGCCTGTTGCCCGTCGGATGGTGATGAACCGCTGTTACGGCAACCCGGTGCCGCGTCGGAACCAGTCCGATAATTCGACCGATATGAATTCGTTTCCGTTCGTGCGTCAGCACTTCCTGCGCAACGGCTTCGAGATCGTCGACTGCCCACCGCTAACGGCACAGCTGAAGAACTCCTCCGACATCAAAATGGTGATGGATCTTCGTGATTTCCTCACCCACGAGACCTACTTCGACGAGTTCATAATCCTATCAAGCGACGCCGACTTTACTCCGGTTCTGCACCGTCTGCGGGCCCACGACCGGAGAACCGCGATCTTTGCCAACGACCACACGGCGGCGCCCTACACGGCGATTGCTGATGCCGAGGTTCGTGAAGCGGATCTGATCTCACTTCTGCTCGGCGAAACGATCGGCGCCGATGCACCTGTCGCCGAGATCACAGCGGAAACGAACGAGACTATTGCAGCCGTTGTGGCAACGAAACCATCACCCGAGCCGCTTGCTGCCGCCGAACCGGTCACTGCTGCTCCGACCCAAGAAACCGTGCGGGCTGAGATCATCTCCGTCATCGCGGAAGAGGTCCGGACAGCTCCAGCACCACTGCCGCTGGAAGCGGCCGCCGAACGGGCAACCCGCATCCTCGGCCACGATCTAACAGTCGGTTCGCAGTGGGGCGGCTTTGGTTCTTTCATCGAGCTGTTGCGGGCAGAACTGCCCGACGACGTTCGGTTGTCTTCGCAAAATCCACCTGTCCTGTACGATCAGTCTCGTTTGCAGCGCGCAACGGCAACGCCTGCCATCAGCGCATCGCCTGAACAAACGCCGGCAGCGACAGCTGAACCGGAGCCTTTCGCTGAACCGGGCGCTGAGCCTGGCGCGGAGCCAGATGCGCAGGCGTCAGCCGAAGCCATTCAGCGATCCATCGCCCGCATCCACGACGCGTCACAGGTGCCGCCACTGTCACCGCCTGACTATCGCGTGCTCTTTGAAGAAATGGCGGCTGAGATCACCGAGAATGATCTACAGGGCGTTCAGACGATCAACAATGTCGACCGTCGCGTTCAACTTCGTGGGATCCAGATCGCGCGCGAAAACATCCGGTTCGCACTTGATGTTGTGGGCGAAGCGGACCCTTGGTTCGAGCAAGGTGCGTCGACTGATAAGTTTGCAGGACGGTTCCGGAACTTTGTCATCCAGCGCTGCGAGACCCAGGGACTTGAACTCGACAAAGACGAGATCGATCTGATCGATGCTTGGTTTGCCGGTGGTCCGGTTTCCGCGCAGCCGACAACGACCACAGCTGCGCCAGAAACAAAGGCAGCAACACCGGACCTGGCAGCACGCTCAACCGATCCGAGTTGGTGGCAGTCAGCAGCTGGCGCTGGATCGAAGTCAGCAAATCAGGCGGACCTGGGCGCAGCTGTGCCCTGCGAAGACATGCCCCGCATGCTTCGGTCGCAAGGACGTCTCTAAAATTTGGTACCGTCACCTGCAAACCATCACGCTGGTTTGCAGGGATGGGAACTTGGGTCTCGCTTCGGCGGGGCCCTTTTTTTAGTTTTTGCTAACGAGCTTAAAGGAAGCACCAACAAAAAACCCAGCAATCGGTGGCGCGCCAATTGCCGGGTTTTCGTTTTGATGATGCTGTGGGGACGAGCCCCGACTGACGTTTTAGGTCATATACTGACCGCCGTTTGCGGCAAGCGTGGAGCCAGTGATGAAGCCGGCATCGTCGGAGGCAAGGAAGACGACGCAGCGTGCGATCTCTTCGGGTTCGCCCAGTCGACCCACGGGAATTTGCGGGATGATATTTTTCTCAAGCACTGCGGGATCGATGGCGCGAACCATTTCCGTGCCGATGTAGCCGGGACAAATCGCGTTGACCGTAATGCCCTTAAACGCGTTCTCCTGGGCGAGCGCTTTTGTGAAGCCAATATCGCCAGCTTTTGCGGCGGAATAGTTTGACTGGCCCATCTGGCCTTTCTGGCCGTTGATCGACGAGATGTTGATGATGCGGCCGAAACCCCGGGAGCGCATTCCCTCGATCACCTGACGGGTCACATTGAACAGGGAGTTCAGGTTGGTGTTGATCACGGCGTACCATTGCTCGGCGCTCATGCGATGGAACATGCCGTCGCGCGTGATGCCCGCATTGTTTACCAGCACGTCGACCGGACCGATGTCCTTCTCAATCTGCCCCATGGTGGCCTGGCAAGCATCGAAATCACCGACATCGAACTTGTAGACCGGAATACCCGTCTCCGCCGAAAACTTCTGCGCGGCCTCGTCGTTACCGGCATAGCTCGCAGCCACGCGATAGCCCTTTGATTTGAGCGCCTTTGAAATCGCAGCGCCAATGCCGCGCGTTCCACCGGTGACAACTGCGACCCGTCCCATTGGCCTTCTCCCTTGATATCAATGGCCCACATCCGTGTTGGCCGCTTCTCGTTGTGTTCTTGAGTGTCGGATCAACCGGCGGCTCGTTCATGCCGACCGCCGGTTGATCCAATTGATCCTCAGTCGCGCTCAACGCAGAGCGCAACGCCCATACCGCCGCCGATGCAGAGCGTCGCGAGACCTTTTTTGGCGTCGCGGCGCTGCATTTCGAATAGGAGCGTGTTGAGCACGCGCGCGCCCGACGCGCCGATCGGGTGTCCGATCGCGATCGCGCCACCATTGACATTCACTTTGGACGTATCCCAACCGAGGCCTTTATTGACGGCGCATGCTTGGGCCGCGAACGCTTCGTTTGCCTCGATCAGGTCCAGATCCTCGTGAGACCAACCGGCTTTCTCGAGCGCTTTTTTCGATGCCGGGATTGGGCCCGTACCCATGATCGATGGATCCACTCCGGCGTTGGCCCAGGAGACGATCCGCGCCATCGGTTTCATCCCACGGCGCTCGGCTTCGGCCGCACTCATCAAGACCGTGGCGGCCGCACCGTCGTTTATACCCGATGCGTTGCCAGCCGTGACCGAGCCATCTTTTGAAAAAGCCGGGCGTAGTTTCTGCATGCTCTCGAGCGTTGCGCCGTCGCGAATGTACTCGTCATCTTCGACAATGGTTTCGCCTTTGCGGGTCTTCACAGTCACCGGCACGATCTCATCTTTAAACTTGCCGGATTTCTTTGCTGCCTCCGCTTTGTTTTGCGAGGCGACGGCAAACTCGTCCTGCTCCTCGCGTGTGATCTGATACTGGCGCGCGACATTCTCCGCCGTCGTGCCCATGTGGTAGCCGTTGAACGCGTCCCAGAGGCCGTCTTTGATCATCGTATCGATGAACTTGAGATCACCCATTTTTTGGCCATTGCGCAGATGCTGGCAATGCGGCGCCTGGCTCATGCTCTCTTGACCGCCGGCCACGATGACACGGCTATCGCCCGTCGCAATCTGCTGTGCACCGAGTGCAACGGCGCGCAGACCGGAACCGCAAAGCTGGTTCATGCCCCAAGCCGGAGCGTCAAACGGGATGCCTGCACCAATTGAGGCCTGGCGCGCGGGGTTCTGACCGGCGCCGGCCGTCAGGATCTGTCCCATGATGACCTCGCTGATGTCACCGACATCAACGCCAGCGCGCTCGATCGCTGCTTTGATAGCGACTTGACCGAGTTCGTGGGCCGGCATGCTGGAAAGCGCACCACTGAACGAGCCAACAGGTGTGCGCGCGGCGCTCGCAATGACGACCGTTGTATCTGCTGCACTCATGGAAAACCTCTTTCGCTTCTCGTTTCTAACTAAAGGGCGATGTTGCGTTGCAAGGCGGGAGGCCCGGTTGGCCGTACGATTTCAAACCACACGCGCGTTGTAGCCCTCTCACGACGTGTTCGATTGGGGCAGCCCCGATGACGCGGAGTGTCAATCGTGTGAGAGGATCTCGCTCGCATGGATGGGAAAATCACATTGGCTCATAGGCATCTGGATTTCCAAACACAAATCAATGTGGCGCGCGAGACGCAATCGCGCCTTTCGACGTGGGGTTTCGCATGAGGAGAGCCACACGCTTTTACCGAGTGGTTTGAAACCTCAACAGGCGGATCGCTCGCTGGTAAGCTGATGCGTAACTAGGATGCGGGCGCAACTTCCAAATTCGCCGCGGTGCGAGAACTTGGCCGCCGTTTCTTTGATGCACTGCAGCGTATGGTGCTATACACTTGCTGCACAGTCGGCGCGGCACGTGGGAACGAGTGGAGATCTGATGTTGGATGAGGCGGACCACACGGCGAGCGAAAAGCCGCCTATCATCGTCAAAAAGTACGCCAACCGTCGCCTCTATAATACGGAAACGAGTACCTACGTCACGCTGGACGATCTCGGCCAGATGGTTCGATCGGATCGTGATTTCGTCGTATACGATGCCAAGACCGGCGACGACCTGACCCATGCGGTCCTCACACAGATCATCGTCGATCAGGAATCGCGCGGCAAAGGCCCAAACCTCCTGCCGACACCATTCCTGCGTCAGCTCATTCGATTTTACGACGACATCGGCGTTAGCAAGATGGTGCCCGGCTATTTGCAAATGAGCTTGGAAGCGCTTGCCCGCGAGCAAGAGCGTCTCCGGCACCAGTTTACGCAGTCTTGGGGCCACGCGACGTTCGAGGCCTATAACGAGCAGGTCCGTAAGAATCTGGGCTTGTTTGAACA
>JBCBWG010000105.1:0-10405 GCA_039817205.1 Pseudomonadota bacterium | reverse complement strand
CCGTCGCTTATTCGGCTTGAGAAATCAGGTCTTCAAGCGCCTTAAGGGAAATAGGCTTTTGTAGTGCGCCGAGCACATTCAATCCAAGCGCCGATGACAGGCGTTCGGCGGCTGTCACGGTGCTTTGTTGTGCGCCGCTGATAATGATGAGTGGAACACGAGCGTGATCGAGTTTGAGAAATGACATTAGCTCGACGCCATCAAGCTCCGGCATGTGAAGATCGGTAATAATCACGCGCGGTGGAACTTCGACTTGCATCAGGTGTCGAATGGCGGCGCCGCCATTCGAGAAGGCTTGGACGTTGCTCACGGAGAGTGTGGCCAGAGCATCGCGCAGGATCTCGATCTGCATCGGGTCGTCGTCGATGATCACTGCGGAGTTGAGAGGCACGGTCGGCTCGCCACGGCTTGAAGATGGATTGGCGATAACGAGTTGTTTGCCCCGTCACAGCCGGTCGCATGACACCGGCATGGTGCAAGAGATGTGTTGAATTTTCGATAATAGGCGCTGTGTTGTGGGAAAGCCATGATCGCACGGGTCGTTTGATCGCGCGCAATCGTTGGCGTTTACCCGAGTTGCCCATCGCAAAATCTGCCTACGACTTCGGCGGATACGGGGCGAATACGAGGTGGATACGGGGCGGACAAGGTACGGGCGTTCGCTTGCCGTTGATCGCGGTCGCGTTTACGGTCCAGCCGCCGGAGCAACCCCGTTCCGGCCAGCCTGTTCCCAACCCGATCAAGGATCTGCCGCAATGGCCTTCATCTCGGACGCGCTCGGCCGCATCAAGCCCTCAGCAACGATTGCTCTCACGCAGATGGCCCGTGACCTCAAGGCGACAGGCAAAGACGTCATTTCGCTGTCCGTCGGCGAGCCCGATTTTGACACGCCCGAGAACGTGAAAGAAGCGGCGGTCAAAGCGATACGGGATGGCAAAACGAAATACCCGCCCGTGCCCGGCATTCCGGAATTGCGGTCGGCGATTGCGGCGAAGTTCAAGCGCGAGAACAATCTCAGCTATGAGCCGAGCCAGACGATTGTCGGCAGCGGCGGCAAGCACGTTATCTTCAACGCTTTGATGGCGACGCTCAATCCGGGCGATGAAGTCGTGGTGATCGCACCTTACTGGGTGAGCTATCCGGAAATGGTGCTCCTCGCGGGCGGCAAGCCGGTGATCATTGAAACGAAGGAAGAGGACGCATTCAAGCTTCAGGGCGAGGCGCTCGAAGCGGCGATCACGCCAAACACGAAATGGGTCATTCTGAACTCGCCGTCGAACCCGTCAGGTGCTGCCTATACCCGCGAGGAAATGAAGGCCGTAACCGATGTGCTCGCGCGTCACGATCACGTGTGGGTTTTGACGGACGATATGTACGAGCACCTGACGTACGGCGACTTTGAATTCGTTACGCCTGCCGAGGTTGAACCGGCGCTGATGGATCGGACGCTGACGATGAATGGCGTCTCGAAAGCCTACGCGATGACGGGGTGGCGGATTGGCTACGCGGCTGGTCCGGCAAACCTCATCAAGGCAATGGATGCGCTTCAGGGGCAACAAACGTCCGGGGCCTGCTCGATCGCCCAATGGGCCGCCGTCGAAGCGCTGGATGGTCCGCAAGATCATTTGGACACGTTCTGCAAAGCCTTCGAGGAACGCCGCGATCTCGTCGTCTCGATGCTCAACCAGGCAACCGGCATGACGTGCCTCAAGCCGGAAGGTGCGTTTTACGTCTATCCGTCAGTTGCCGAACTGATGGGTAAGACAATGCCAGACGGAACGGCCATCGATACCGACGAAGACTTCGTCATGAACCTTCTGAAAACCGAGGGGGTTGCTGCGGTCCATGGCTCGGCGTTTGGAACCGGTCCAAACTTGCGGATCTCGTATGCGACGTCGACGGCGGCACTCGAAGATGCTTGCACACGCATTCAGCGGTTTTGTGGGTCGCTGAGTTAGCGGCGCATGACCGATACGAGCCGGTGCTCTGAACAGCCCGTTCCATGACGGTGCTACTCGCATTCAAGCTGTTCACGGTGCCGGTTCTCGTAGCACTCGTCAGTCTTGCAGCGCGTCGGTTTGGTGCCGTCATGGGCGGCCTTTTGATGGGCCTCCCGTGGATGACAGCGCCGGTTCTGCTCTTTCTCGCGTTTGAGAAGGGCATCGCGTGGTTTTGCGATGCAAGCGTCGGGGCAACCGTTGCGCCTGTTTCAGTTGCTTCATTCCTATTCGCTTATGGCTGGGCCGCTCACCTTCTTCGGGGACGACGCTTCGCACCGGTGTTCTGTCTCATCGTCGCGATCATCGCGTTTGCGGTTTCCGCCACCGTGCTTGGTGCGCAAGACTGGACGCCAACGACGGCTGCCGCTGCCGCTTTCGTTGCGTTGATCTCAAGCCGCTTCTTGCTGCCGAAACCGACGCATAGCGAGCAGGTTGTCCCTTTGCCGTGGTGGGACATCCCGGTGCGGATGGTGACGTCCGGTTTGATGGTGCTCGCCCTGAACGCCGTCGCCGATGTCGCCGGACCAAGACTCTCCGGCATTGTTGCGAGCTATCCTGTGATCCTGACATCGGTCGTTCTGTTCATGCATTCCTTGTCGGGTGTCGATGCGGTGCTTGGTTTGTTGCGCGGTCTCAGCGTGTCGCTGCTCGCGTTTATCGTGTTCTTTCTCGTGGCGACCGTCGTCGCGCCAGCCCATGGCATGGCGGCGGCTTATGTGGCGTCCGTCGCGGCAGGCTTAACGGCGAGCGGATCCCTAATCGTCATCAGCCGGGCGTTGGACCGTCGTCACGCGCGGAAAGCGTCGGTTGCCGTCGATCACAAATAATGAGCGCGCGTTGCAAGAGGCGTTACGACACGAGGCGACGTGGCGCCAGGCACGCGGCAAGAGGCAACACGACACGAGGCACGCGGCGCGAGAGCAAACCAGCCCGCGATCAATAGAAGAGCTTGCCGCCTAGGAGCTTGATCGTGCCAAACACGAGTGCTGTCGCAACGGCCAACGCGATCATTGCGCGAGTGGCTATCGCGGCTGGGCTTTCGACAATGCCGCGACCGTCGATGTAGTCCTTGGCCGGCTTTTTGCCGGTCACCATGGCCTTCGTAATGCCCTCACGGCGGACCGTGTCGTGAAAGAACGCGGCCAGCACGTGAATGCCAACGATGGCCAGGATGCCGTAGTAAAAAAGCGTCCCGTGGAGTTCGGTGAGCCAAGCGCGGGTGTCGTCGTTCTCGACGAGGAAAAAGAGCGGCCCCCACGTGGTCCCGTTGTGCTCTTCACTGAGCAGGCCGAGCACGGTCTGGCCCGCAAGGAGCACCAGCATCAGCAACACGGCGTAGGCGACGACCGGGTTGTGGCCGAGGTAATGCGGATCGTCCCGTGTCAGGAACTTCCGCGCAAACGAAACGGCACGAACCGGGCTGCGGACGAAGCTTGAAAAGCGGACAGTGTCCGGGCCGATCACGCCCCAGATGAGCCGCCACGTCACCAGGATCAGGATCGTATAGCCGGAATAGCGGTGGTAGGTGAGCGTCGGGTCGCTGAGCCACTCGGAATACGTGAACGTCGCCCACGACGTGAAGACGAGCATGACCAGAGACCAGTGAAAGAGGCGGGTTGGAACATCCCACGCCCGGACTGTCCCGCGTGAAGACGTCCCGGGGGATGACGCTCCGGGCGATGACGTTCCGGTCGACGAATGCCGAGCCGGCGTCTCAGCGCGGCGCTCATGATCTGTGGTGCTTGCCATAGCGGTTGCTCCCAATCCGTCGTCACGCGTGGCGCGCGCTGTGTCTCGGTCGCTGTGTCTCGGTCGCTGTGTCTCGGTCCCTGTGTCCCAGTCAGTGTCATGACCCGTTATATCCGGGGCATCTCCGAGACAACTCCGGGCGATCCTCCAGACTGACAATAGAACGTCTGGGTATCGCCCGGTGATATGTCTACGCGGAGGCGGAGCCCACCGGATGTGGGTCAGAAGCCTGACGCGCGCGTCTTAGCTCTTGGCCTTGCGGTATTGCTTATGGCACGTGCCGCAGTTGCCCATGACTTTGCCCCACTCGGCTCTAAAGCTCGCCGCGTCCGTGATGCTCTCCGCAGCCGTTTCGGCGTCTTTCTCAAACTTCGCGAACAGCGCTTTGAAGTCGTCTTTCTTTTCCCAGATCACGGGAAGGGCTTCCGTTTTGCCACCCTCTTTCGAATCTTCCGGGAAGAGCGTTGGCAGCTTCTTCGCGAGTGCCGCATAGCCCTGGAACACGCCTTTTGCCTTTTCAAGATCGAAGTCAGAACGGCCCTGGACCATCGCCTTGCCGACTTTCGCGTGCGGCAGCAGGGCCTGAAAGCTGTCCTTCCGCTCTTTGATGACGTCCAGATTTTGCGCAGCGGCAGGCGTGATGTTGCCGGGCACAAGAATGAGCGTCAGAGCCAGAGTTGCGAAAAGCTTTTGGATCATGCTGGTAAGCTCCTAAAGTGTGATGGGGTCCAACGTTCGGTCGCGTAAGCGGTGAAGTCTGCCGTTGAGTTTGCGGTCTGATCCTCAGCGTTCGATCGCGCGGTCCGTTCGGGTCGTTTGATCAGGTTCGGCATGAAGCCGAGCCCAGTCTTGCGTCCGTTCGCTCGCCTGGTTGTCCGTAAGTCCCAGACAACGCTGCAGAGAGGGTGTTGGTTCGACCGATCGGGCGTTCCGGCGGCGGCGTCACCCAGACCCTGCCATGAGACTACGGCAATTGCGTCATTTGGTGCACAGAAACAGTGTCAAATACTTTTGAACAAAGCCGCGGACCGCAAGACGAGCAGGGGGCGCCCGAGCGCCCGTGCCCGGACCCATCGGTTGCCGGACCAGATAGACATTCGATGCGTTCCGACGACGAAGACTGCGTTGTCTGTTGGTGGGCACGGCGCGGATTGTTGGTTGTCGGCACGCTTATGTTCGCTACATATCTCTTACGCCTCGTGTGGCCGGACTGAGTGCACCCGGATGACCAGCACCCTCCGTCTCTCCGACGGCCGCCAAATCAGGTGGCACGATTACGGCGCGTCGCCTGAGAATTCCGACCCCCACACAGTTCTTGCGTTACACGGAACGCCCGGCTCCTACCTGAAATACAAACCCGTCGACGCGGCAGCTCGGGATTGCGGCTTACATATTTTAGCCGTCGACCGTTGGGGATATGGCGGCACGGATGCGCCTGGCCGATGGCCGTCGGCTCGCGCGAAGACGCAATCTGGCGAGATGGCCGAACTCAGTCTCCACCAGTTCGCCCGAGACATCGAAGCGCTGATGCGTCATCGCGGGATTGCGCGGTATTCGGTGGTTGGGATTTCCGGTGGCGGGCCCTACGCAGCAGCCGTCGCGTCAGCGAACGCAGGCGCCGTTGCGAAACTGGCGCTCGTGGCGCCGGTCGGCATCATCCGCCGCGAAGAGACCGTGCTGTTAAGCGCCTTTCACTGGTTTTGTTTCCGAGGGATCGCGCGCATACCGACTGCGACGCGGGCCGTCTTCGCAGGCTACCGTGTCTTGCACGCGCTATCGCCCAAACTTGCCATCGCCGCTGCCATGACCCGCTCGGGCCCAGCGGATCGCGATCTTCTCGGTCGGCCTGAGATCGTCGGGCATCTCTCTCGCATGATGCGTGAAGGGCTCAGTCGTTCAACCAGAGGTCCGGCGATCGACCTCAAACTTTTTGCAGAGCCTTGGGACGTCGATCCAGCCGACATTCGAGCACCGACACGGATTTGGTTCGGCGATCAGGATGGCAGCGTGCCGCGCGGTGGGATAGACGCGCTCGCAGAGGTCATTCCGACCGCAACGTTCGTGCCGGTGACCGGCCAGGGCCATTTTTGGATCGCGACGCGATTTCCAATGGTGCTTGATTGGTTGGCCGGGCGCGACGAGGGACACGGCGCCCCAATCGAAGCGAACAGTGACCCGCGCGAGAGATGATCAGCGTTTCCCAGTTTAGCTCGCGGTTCGAGGCCAGTTGAGATACGAGCGCCAATCGCCCTGGTTGGCATCTCCGATCGCCCCGAACGACTTTTCGACCCGATGCTCAAACGGAGGACGCTCGGGCACGGCCGGTCGTTCGGCTGGGAGCCAGACCGTGCTTTTGGTGGGCTTGTCGGATGCGCTGGAATTGCTGGCATCACGACCTGCATACCGAAGAGGTGCGGCCTCGTCGTAAGAAACGAGCGCATAACCGGCCGCTCGGCTCAGACGTTTCAATGTATCAAGGCCCATACCACTACCTCGCCAGCAACTCTGCGGCGCACATCGGTGAGCCGTAGGTTAATCTTGGTACAAAAATGGCGCAGGTCAATGAACAAAACGGTAAACGCGACGTGAAAATACGTGCTGCTTTGCAGCAATTGGGTGCTGCGGTGCAGTCGAGTGGAACACCTGAGCAGTTGATTTGTTCGCGTGGTGTCGGCAACTCAATCTCGCCGACCGATCAAATGCCGCTGCAAGCGGAGTGGGCGTTCCGCATAACGATAGATCAGGAGCCTTCTTTGCCCCAAATCTCCGCTAGCCGTGCATCACGAGCGCATCCATTCCGATACCGATAGTAATGCCAAGGGTTCTTCTTATAAAAGTTTTGATGGTATTCGGCTGCCGCCGTGAACGCGCCCGCATCTAAAATTGGCAGCTCGATCTTTTTCTTGAATTTGCCCGATGCATTCAATTCCGCGCGGCTCGCTTCAGCCAAGGCTTTTTGCTCGGCGCTATGCGCAAAGATGGCTGGTCTGTAGCTGTCGCCGCGATCGCAGAATTGACCAGTCAAATCAAATGGGTCCACGTTTTTCCAAAAGTGCGCCAAGAGCTCTTTGTACGTCACCTTGGTCGGATCATAGGTAATTTCCAAAGCTTCGGTATGGCCGGTTCCGCCGCGCACGACCTGCTTGTAAGTCGGGTTTTCGGTGGTGCCGCCCGTAAAGCCTGAAACGGTCTTCAAAACTCCAGGGATCTTGTCGAAGTCGGCTTCGGTGCACCAAAAACAACCCGAGGCAAACGTGGCGATCGCGGTCTCCGTCGCGGCTGCGACGGCATCTTCTTCGCTGCCTTCGTCCGCAATCCGGTGCAGATCAGAGGTAACAGACGTACTCCCGGCCGGACCCGCAACCAGGTTAGAGGACGAGAACGAAAAACCGCTCGCACTCACAGTCACGACGGACAAGGCGACGATCGCTACAAGAGCGCAGATATGGCGGAGTGAACGGAACATCATTTCGGTCTCACAGTCTGGGAACGGTCGTGATAGTAGCGGCGCGTCTATTGGCTCATATATGGCCTGTTGAACTGCATCAGCCGGCTGCCTTTTTATCCTTCGGTTTGAAGTTCAACGCGAGGCCATTGATACAGTAGCGAAGACCGGTTGGGCGTGGGCCGTCGTTGAAAACGTGGCCTTGGTGGCCGCCACATCGTGCGCAATGGACCTCAGTCCGCGGGTACCCGATCACATAATCGGTGCTTTCGCCAACGACGTCATCGGAAATTGGCTTGTAGAAGCTCGGCCATCCGGTCCGGCTGTCGAACTTATGGTCGCTTGAAAAAAGTGCGGTATCGCAACCGGCGCAGTGATACGTGCCTGGGTCGTAGATCTTGTCGAGCGGGCTTGTGAACGCGCGCTCCGTGCCATGGTCCCGGAGAACGTAATACTGCTGAGGCGTCAGGATCTTCTTCCACTCGGCCTCTGTCTTGGTAATTTCAAACGGACCTTTTGCCGTCGCGGTCGCTGGGCGGGTACGCATTGCAAACCAGCCGAGCACCGCGCCACCGAAGGCACCCAGTGTTAGAACGCGTCGCGAAATCATCGGTCGGTCTCCCATCCCTCAAGTCGTATTTACCCGTGCGGAGCATACACCTATTCTTACCTGGATGCCTTCAAGACATCTCACGGCGGCGTGATAGCGCGGGTGCATTGTGTCACGCCCGTACGATTTTTAATTTGCGATCTAGCGTGATTTCGGTCGGCTTGATCTCGCATCTGTATGCGAGCGGTTCCACGCCAGCTGCCACTGCTGCATCGAACGCATCCGCATAAGCTGGATCAATATCGCTTGCGAGTTCAAGGCGGTTCGCATCCGCTCGTTGAATAAGGAACATCATGACAGCGCGATGGCCGTCGCGGACCATGTTGGCAAGTTCACCCAGATGCTTCACGCCTCGTGCCGTTACCGAATCGGGAAATTCAGCGAGGCCCTTTTTGCGAACGAGATGCACGTTCTTAATCTCGACGTAGCAGAGACCCTTTCGGGGATCTTCGAGCAAAATATCGATGCGGCTGTTCTCGCCGTATTTCACTTCCCGGCGAGCGTCTTGATAGCCTTTGAGGCTTGAGATCTTCTTGTTTGCGATCGCCTCAAACACGATCGCGTTTGGATGGCCCGTGTTGATCCCAACGAGCGTTTCGGCTCCGTGCGTTGTGTCGCAAACAAGCTCAAGCGTGTGGCGATACTTCCGCGTCGGGCTATCGCTTTCCGAGCACCAGACCCTGGATCCCGGCGTTGTAAGCCCCATCATCGAGCCCGTATTCGGGCAGGACGCCGTGATCTCTTGCCCATCATCCAGCGCGATGTCCGCGAGAAAGCGCTTGTAGCGTTTGATCAGTCGGCCTGAGACAAGTGGCGATTTGAATTCCATTCGAGATCTCCGATTGCGTTGCGATATCGATAGCAGGGGTCCGTGCAGGCTGGTATGACCAGGACGCCTTCGTATCGAACGAATAGGGGTGACATCGAAAATGACAGCCGAAGCTGTGAGCCCGGATATCGTCACCGCCGCCATCCTTGTGATAGGCGATGAAATTCTGTCCGGGCGCACCAAGGATCAGAACATCGGCTACATTGCTGAGCACTGCACAATGATTGGGATCCAGGTCGCCGAGGTTCGGATCGTGCCGGATGACCCGGCGGAGATCGTCGCCGCAGTCAACGTGCTGCGCCAGCAGTTCACTTACGTTTTCACGACCGGCGGGATCGGGCCAACGCACGACGACATCACCGCTGATTGCATCGCCGAGGCGCTGGGTGTGACGATCGACGTTGACCCGCGGGCTGAGGCTCTGCTCAGACCCTACTTCGAGCGGCGCGGCATTGAGATCACGGACGCGCGGATGCGAATGGCGCGTATTCCGGCCGGTGCGACGCTCATCGACAATTCGGTCTCGATCGCGCCTGGCTTTATGATTGAGAACGTCATCACGATGGCAGGCGTCCCAAAGATCATGCAGGTGATGCTCGATGCCGTGACGCCGAACCTCAAGACGGGTCGCAAGATGCATGCGCGCGCAATTGATCTGCGTCACCCGGAGGGAACCGTTGCCGGGCTCTTTGGTGAGCATCAGCGAGCCTACCCCGACATTGCGATGGGCAGTTATCCAACGTTCCGAGACAACAAGCCGATGGTTCAGCTCGTGCTGCGCGGCCTCGACGAAGCGGAACTCGATCAAGCCACCGATACGTTGCGCGAAAAGCTTGTGGCTGCCGGCTGGCTCGACGCCTGAGCCGACGTTCTGGCGGTAAGCGCCTCAGCCCCTGCTTGTCATTTATCTCGAAAATCGTCCCGTTTGGGTCTGCCGACGCACGGCCTTGCCACTTTGGTTGGCTGTGTCGGGCGGGCGTCGTTTTGCAACATGCATCCGGTCGTGGCCGCCGTTACGGTACCCCGTCGAGGTTTGAGAGGATCGATCAGTGGAACTGCCGAAAAAAGCGCGCGCGGTCATTGTCGGAGGTGGGGTCTCGGGCTGCTCAGTGGCCTACCATTTGGCCAAGCTCGGGTGGAGCGATGTCGTCCTCCTGGAACGCAAGCAACTGACATGCGGGACCACCTGGCATGCCGCTGGCCTCATCGGGCAGCTTCGCCCATCGCAAAATCTGACCAAGCTCGCGCGCTATTCAGCAGATCTCTACACGCGGCTCGAAGAAGAGACCGGCGTCGCAACGGGCATGCGCCAAACCGGGTCCATCACGGTGGCCCTGACAGACGCGCGCATGGAAGAATTACGGCGGCAGGCAGCGCTTGCGCGCGCGCTCGATGTCGCCGCTGAAGAGCTTTCGCCGGCCGAGTGTCTGGAGCGCTATCCGCATCTCGAGACCAAAGACGTGGTCGGTGGCGTTTATCTCCCGCTCGATGGCCAATGCGATCCGGCCAACACGGCGATGGCTCTTGCAAAGGGCGCGCGCATGAACGGCGCGCTGGTCCGCGAGGGCGTCAAGGTAACGGGCGTTGAGACCGATGGGGGGCACGTCACGGGCGTGCACTGGGAGCAGGACGGCGCGACGGACGTCCGCGGCACCATCGCAACCGACATCGTGATCAATTGCGCTGGGATGTGGGCGCGCGATTTCGCGGCACAATCCGGCGTGTCCCTGCCACTGCATGCTTGCGAGCACTTCTACATTGTCACCGAGGGC
>JBCBWG010000104.1:0-10484 GCA_039817205.1 Pseudomonadota bacterium | reverse complement strand
TCCGCCCCATCGACCGCAGATGCCGATGCCGCTTTCACGGCAAATTCCATACGGCTCTCCCAGTTTGGGTCGGAGCCAGTTCAGTTCAAGTCAGAGGATGGCGGGGCCGGAGAGGCTGAACGTCAAGGTCCGGGGACAGACTCGACTGGTCCTGGTGACGATGCTGGGTCATCGCCTGCCGCAAAAAAGTCCGACGACCCGCTGACCCGGCTGATGAAGGAGAGCAATCTCAAGACAAAACGCGGCCGCATCGAACTTCGCGACAACCTCTATGCCTTGCTCGCCACCGCCGATAACGCGCAAACGGCGAAGAAAATCGAGCGGCGCATTCGTACGGTCTGGATGGCTTACGGGAGCGATACGGTTTCGCTTTTGCTCTCGCGCGCAGAAAAGGCTGCCGCGCAAAAGAAGTCTGCGCTTGCGCTCAAGCTTCTCGATGCAGCGATTGATCTGGCACCGGACCATGCGGAAGCCTGGAACCGTCGTGCCTTTCTCCAATACAATTCCGGCGACGTACGTTCGGCGCTTGGCGATCTGCGGCGGACGCTCGCCCTCGACCCGAGCCACTTTCAGGCGCTCCGCGGCCTTGCGCGCATTTTTCAGGAAAGTGGTCGGGAATCTGCTGCTCTGAAAGCGTATGAGCGCCTACTTGATGTCTATCCGCTGATGAAGGACGTGCAGAAAATCCATGATCGGCTGAAAGAGAAGGTTGGCGGTCGCGATCTGTAAAAGTGAGGCGCCGCAACGCGACGACTTTGGCCGGTGACGACAGCTCGCCGCAGCTCGCAGGCCACCGAACTCAACTTCGAGGTTTGTCCGCCTTCGGATCGGTCAAACGGATCGTCCAGTCGCCCGCATCTCCGGTGTCGACCTCGTAAAACCCAGACCGCTGGAAGCCGCGCTCCTGGCATTGCTTCGCACCTTTGATCGCAAACGTTTTCGGCGACGTGCACATCAGCGTTTTGCCGGACCACTCCCCGCCGCGTTCATAATCGATCGCATAAACGTAGATGAAGCGGCTGGGGACTTTGCCCTTGAGGAGGGTCTCGCAGGTCTTTGCGTTGATGTTCCACCACCCTTCCGTCGCCCAGCCTGTTGACCGTTGATAGCCGATGGCGACGCCCACCCGTGACGTGGTGGCGTTGCAGAGCTTCAGATCCGCAGCCGCTGGCCGAGCCGCCATCAGGCTTGGTGCCATAACGGCGACCGCGATCGCGAGTTTCGCAAGCAGCCCGGCCCGTGAGGTGTGCGCCAGAGCGTCCGTTTGACGTCCACGCCTGTTGTGATGCTTCAACGTGAGCCCCCCTTATTCTTCACTCGGCGCTGGCGCTGGAACTGGCCTCAGAAAGCCTCGTCTGGTCCGACCGCTCGCCGGCATGCGAGTCCCCACTCGCGTCCGGCTTCCGTCGCCAACGATCATGGCAACGTCAAGTTCGATCGCCCCGCTGTGCACGACCGCTTGTCGCTTGGCACAGCAGCACCATATTGAGCGGTGCGCTTCCGGCCACAGATTTGCAAAGTCACGCAATCGCTTTGCCCGCGTCAGCTTATCCAACAAACACGCGCGACCGAGCCGAGGTCGCGTCCCGAGGAGATATCATGTCCGACACGTCATCAAACCCGCGCCACTTGAAGAACAGGCCGGAAGGCGTCGACACGCAGGCGCAACTTGAGCTGGAAGCGGCTGCATTCCGACGCCTCGTCTATCATCTGCAGGCGCGAACCGACGTCCAGAACATCGACTTGATGAACCTCGCGGGCTTCTGTCGGAATTGTTTGTCGAACTGGTACAAAGACGCAGCCGAGGCGCGGGGCCTGACCGTTACGAAAGAGCAATCGCGCACTCACGTTTACGGTATGCCCTACGAAGAGTGGCGGGCCACGCATCAGACGGAGGCGACGCCTGAGCAAAAGGCTGAGTTTGCTAAATCCCACACTCACTAAGGAACGGGCGGCATCCCTGACGGAGTTGGGGATCGGCACGCGCCGTGTGCTTGTGCCAGCTGTATTCGGAACCTAGCGTCACGAGTATGAGAGAGAGGCGGGCGCTGCCACGTTGGTGCCGTTCTCTCGCGGAGATTACCTGGTTTCGAGAGGGCATGGTCATGACGCTGAACGCCGCAACGCAGCAGCAACTTCGTCAATTCATTGAGCAAATCGAGCGGTTGGAAGAAGAAAAGAAAGCCATCGCCGACGACATGAAAGACAAGTTCGCCGAAGCAAAAGCGCTTGGCTTTGACGTAAAGGCGATGCGTCAGATCGTGCGGCTCCGTAAAAAGGGGCGCGATGAACGGATGGAGGAAGAGGCGATCCTCGACACCTATCTTCATGCCCTCGGCATGCTGGAAGATGCTGCACCAGAGCCGATGATGGCTGCCGAGTAGCCAGCCGATATTTGGCGACTGCCCGGTGGGTCCCGGGCACGCATTTGACGCCGGTTGGCAACGGGCCCATCTCGGGTCACCATGATCTCCGACAAAAACATAAAACCGTCGGAGGAAACCCATGCCCCACGAGGCTGCATCAGACGCCCTGTCCCATATTCGCGTCCTGGATCTGACGCGTGTGCGCTCAGGACCGACGTGCGTGCGCCAATTGGCTGACTGGGGTGCCGACGTTATCAAGATTGAGCAACCCGTCGCGCTTGAGGCAGATGGGGCTCTGGGTGCGGGTCGCAACACGGCCGACTTCCAGAACCTGCAACGCAACAAGCGATCGTTGACGCTCAACTTGAAAGACCCGGACGGCCTTGAGCTTTTCATGAAGCTTGTTGAGCGCTCGGACGTGGTCGTCGAGAACTTTCGACCGGACGTGAAAGACCGACTGGGCATCCATTACGACGCTCTTGCGGCTCGCAATCCCCGCATCATCCTTGGCAGCATTTCCGGGTTCGGTCAGACTGGACCGTACGCCAAACGGCCGGGTTTTGACCAAATCGCTCAAGGCATGGGTGGGTTGATGTCGGTAACCGGCGAACCCGGTCGCGGTCCCATGCGGGTCGGCATCCCGGTCGCGGATCTGACCAGCGGTTTGTTCTGCGCCATGGGCATCCAAACCGCACTCATCGAACGGGAAAAATCTGGCAAGGGACAGTGGGTCCAGACGTCTCTTCTGCAAGCCCAGGCATTCATGTTGGACTTTCAAGCTGCGCGCTATCTCATGGAAGGCGAGGTGGCGGGCCAGCGCGGCAATGAGCATCCGACGTCGGTGCCGACCAACACGTTTGCAACGAGCGATGGCGCGATCAATATCGCTGTGTCGGGCGATGCGATCTGGAGGCGGTTTTGCAAAGCCTGCGATCGGCAACACTGGCTCGCCGATCCGCAATATGAAACGGACACGCTTCGACGCGAGAATCGAGACCGCCTCAATGCCGCGATTGCTGAGATGGTCGCTGAGCGGACGAGCAGCGATTGGGTCGCGCTTCTGACTGAAGCCGGCGTTCCATGCGGTCCAATTTATGGCATCGACGCGCTCTTCGCCGACCCGCAGGTTGAGCACCTGGGCATCGGCGCCCCCGTCGACACCGAGCCGTTCGGCTCCGCGCGGATGATGGCCCAACCCGTTGCGCTATCGCGCACGGCAAGTCGGCTCGTGAAGGGCATCGGCCCACGCGGCAGCGACACCGACGAGGTCCTAGCCGAAATCGATATCGCCGAAAGCGACATCGCCGCGTATCGGTCGCGGAACGTTGTTTGAGCGCGCGCCATTCGGGCGCGGGAACGTTCACGTAGCCAGGGCGACAGGGACGGACCGCACACAGATTGTTCTGTCTGGGGCTGTGAGGCATCGCCAAACCGGGACGGGACCTGGCAAAAGAGCTGCCGGAGACGACAAGCGGAACGTGCCCGTAAGCGCGGGATCGGGAGTTAGGGAGTGTGGTTGGCTGCCACGTCTTCGCGGGACCAAGCCGACATGATACCGCACCCACCCCGGCCGTAAGCGCGAACAACTCCTCGCTAGTAGCGCGCGAGCGTTGTGGTTGTGCCGGGGGGGAGTGGTTCGGCTGGGGCGACAATGTTGGTGTCTTTGCGCACGGCGGTGCCGCGGAAGGCAAGCGCTGCGCGAACTTGGCCAATCGCTCTACCACGGACCCATTTCACCATCGGTTGACCGCCGCTTTCCGCAAGCATCGCCAGCGTCTTGGACGCGTCCGGGTGGCGCATCACGACGAGTGCATCATCGTCGATGGACGGCGTCTCGGTGAGATACGGAGAAACCGGGAACGGCGCATAGAACAGCTCCTCGCTGTGATCGTCGTCAAACTCGGGAGCTGGCACCCAGCTCGGTTCGCTACCTGCGACCGGGAGCCGAACCTGTTGCTGGCGTGGGCCTGACGCCGTTGCCGGCGATGGCGGGCCACCCCGAGGCTTTGACGGTGGCAGACCCGCAACGAGCGATGCCAATCGACGGCGGTCGCGCGAGCGCGTGGCAGCCTCATCGGCGCGTGCTGCGGCCAACTGATCACGCAGCTTTTGTGCCGGGTCGGCTGCAACGAGGCGAGGCGCTGCCACGAGCCTGGGCGCTGGCTCTGCTTTTGGGATCGGTGGCAACGTAACGGCTGCTGCAACGCGCGGTCGTGGTGATTTTATCCGAGGTGTCGGCGTCGCGCTCGCAATCTGGGTTTGCGTCTGCCAGCTCGCACGACCGTTGCGCCGGATATCATGGAACGCGGCCACTTGGCGCGCGAGACCGGGGCGGGCTTTTTTGGCCGCTGAGAAATCGCGTCGCGTGATCGGGCGACGATCTGACGGCACGTGGCGCGTTCGCCCGCGTGGAAAGAGAAGCGCCAGCTCTGTGCGGCGCATGCGCGGCCAATGCCGAACCCGACCGGTGTCGACATGGACAAACGGGATCGACGACGTCGGATAATAGCCGACGCCTCCGACTTGCCGAACAAGGGCTGAGTACCTCAGCTGGCGAACCGGCACGTCAGGAAAGTGGACGTCGATTGCCTTTCCGAGCATGTGAAAACTGCGACGCGCCTGGCCGCCGCGCGTCCGACGCAACATGGCGTTCGTCTTCGGAGACCGAAAGCCAGAGATCACATGGATTGGGCGTTCGCTGCCGAGCTCGCGGTGGATGTCAGCGAGCAGGTCGAACAGCTTCGGGTCCATTTTCGTCGGCACATTCGCGCGCCAATCGCGAAGAAACCAATTGAGCTTTTCGAGCGCGCTTTTGATGTACTTGCCGTTACGCTTATAGACAATAGTCAGGTTCTCGCGCGTGTGGATGTTGTAGAACGAGATCGCGCGCTCGTTCGCAGCATCGGTTCGCGCGACCAGCATAAGCGGAACCATCAAAACGGCGGAAAGAAGCAACGAAACAGTGGCGCTCAGCCGACCTGACCGCTGTGGCCACCGTCCCAATTCTAGCCGTGTCGTGAGCAATCGCACCGCCAATTGTCTCCTACGTCTCAACTCACGAACTGTGGCGCCATCTCAGCCAAATCGGGCACAATCGACCATCGCCTGGCCCGACGTCTGCGCGCCACCCACCATCTCACCGCGTTTTGTGGCGCGAGCAAGGGCGCCAAGAGGCCAGTTCGGCTCGGCTTTTCTCGACGCAACACGCGCGGCACCTAAACTGACTATTGGCGCAGACGATCAGCCTGGAAGGTCCAAACAGTTTGGCCCGACCTGTGAGAGGCCGGGCCAATGGGATGTAATCATCGCTGAACAGCTGTCGTCTGCACGACGGCATCAGCCATTCGAGCCGAATGCGTTCTGCATCCAGTTGGGCGAGCGACCGACCGGCGTTGAGCCCTGAGATGATCCGCCGCTTCCCGTAAAGCCGCTGGTTCCCCACCAAGAACCACCGCCAGAGTTGCCGCGATCTGTGGTCACGCTCGATTTGATCCGCTGGACATCGGCTTCGACGCTGCGTTTCACGCGGACGATCCGATTGTACTGGCCCGCCAGCGCGAACTTAAGATGTCGCTCGTGCTTGTAGATGTCTTTGAAGAACTCGACTTCACCGGTCTCTTCATTCACCCAGGCCGTGAAATAACCGAGGTGGACTGGCAAAGTTCGGTCGAAATCAATCCGCTCGTTTTCCGGGCCGCGACGGTACCGTGCCGTTGTCTCGTCCCGATCCCAATCGTTGGCAATCTCGAGAAGGACGCGAGCAAACTCGTCCGGGTTGCGGACCCGTACGCATCCAGCGCTGTGGTTACGTTGACGGGTGCGGAACAGGTGTTTGGTCGGCGTGTCGTGCATGTAAATCGCATGCCGATTGGGGAACATGAACTTGACGTTTCCAAGCGCATTGCCCGGGCCCGGTGGTTGATAAACATGGAAGTTGCGGATGTCCGTCCGGCGCCAATTGATCCGTGTTGGGCTCAGCTCACGGCTGCCGCGTTTTATGCGCAGGCCGTTGGCTGCCACTGAGTTGCGACCGCGCAGGAGTCCAGGGAGTAACTTTTTCACTTTGATCGAGTTCGGCAGATTCCAGTAAGGCCGGAAGATGATGTGGTTCATCTCGTCAGACATGAGCGGCGTCTGTGTTGACGTCTTGCCGATGATCACGCGTTCCTCGAAGGCGTACTCGCCATCGTGCAGAACCCGCACGCGGAACTCTGGCAGGTTCGCAAAAACATGGGTGGCGCCCAGGTCCTCGGGGAGCCAACGCCAGAACTCAAGGTTGATCCGAATGCGCTCAAGCGCTTTGGCATGCGCGCGCTTTGAGGACCGGGTCCGACGCTCAAGGCGGCGGCGCTGCTTGCGGGTCAGGTTCGGGTCAGCGAGAGCCACGGTGTTCGACGGCCCCGTCACACGCATTTTGAGATACGCCTCACGCAGCAGGTGAAACTGGTGATGCCGCGGATGCAGACCGGTGAGGTGTTTCCCCATGTCTTCGACGATGACGAGATCGGCCAGAACGTGCTGCGGTGACTTGATCGGGCGCTCAACGAAGATCTCGTACGATAGCCGCGATGGGTCGACCCGACCGCCACGCGCGTGAAACGCATACCGCAGGACTTGGTGGGTAATGGCGAGTTCCGCCTTGGCGCGGGCGTCGTCGCTCGAAATGTTGGTCAGGAGGTCGGTGTTGATCCGGTAGTCGACAGCGTCCAGCCCCCATTCGTCGGCTGTTTCCAAAACCCGGAGGGCCTCTTTGCCACTTTCGCTGATGCCGTCGCCATTGACCCAGAGGGGACGGCCGTCGCGCATCTCATAGAATGCGGCGGTCGCCCGAGCGTCGGCTTGCGCCTCAGGTGTCCGGCCTGCTCGTGTTGATTTTGCAAGATCAACGAGCAGCGCGCGGAAAGCGTCCGTCACCGGGGTCGCCTCTGCAACTTCAGGTTGTGCAGCCTCGCGTTTTTCAGTTTCCCGCTCGGCGACCTCGGGTTCGCGCGTTTCGGGTTTTGCCACGGGCGCCGTCGCTGCAGGAACGACAGCTCCGGTCACCGCTGGCGATGCCGCGTCGGTTGTCGCGTTCGATGGGCCGGGATTGGTTGTCCCAGACTTGGCTTTACTGGGCTTGGCTGTACCGGGATTGGCCGCCGATGCAACGTCCTCACGCGCCTGGTCTGATGCTTCGGCACCGGAGGCATCGACAGAGCCTGCATCGCTCGTATTTGGCTCGGGAGCTGCTTCAGCGGCCGCTGCAACTTCTGGTTCACCCGTGTCGGTTGTCGCTGTTGACGTTGGCGTCACGCGGCCCGACGTCACGACACTCGTTCCTTCGTCGTCGAGCGGGGACGGGGGTTCAGCGCGCGCAGGTGTCGACACAAGGGCCAGCACCATCAATCCTGCGAGCAGGTTCCGTTGAAGCTGCATCATCACTCTTTCTTTAAAGCCGCATTTTACCGGTCGTTTCCCGCAGTTTGGGTCGCATTCGCCTCTGAACGCTAAATGTCGGTCTCGCCCAGCCCCGACAGCTGCTGTCCTAGCTCTTTTTCCAGAGCGGCGGGAGAACAACTGCACGAATTGGGGCGCAGGAGACCGCATCTTCCAATCACTGTGGCGTGATTATCAAATGGGGTTGCGCTTATGTCGTTGCAGGGTTGGCACGACACCGCAGATCGGACGCCGACGCACCATCCCGTTATCCCGGGGAAAGGGCACATTCTTCGACTCAAACAATCGCTATTTACGGTTGCTGAGTGATTAACCCATGATCGACTTGGGCCACGACCTGAGCTGGTCTTCCGTGTGGGTGTTGTTTTCGCGCATCGATGTTGCGTGTCGGAGTAACAGCGAGACATGCGCTAGGTGGACCAGCCGACCTGGCGGCCAAGGGCAGTGTCGGCTTGGTTCAAATTTGTCGTCCAGCGTGGTCGCCTTAGGCTGAACGGTTTTCGAGGCCGTACTCTTGCATTTTGCGGTAGAGCGTCGAACGGCCAATGCCGAGGCGCTTTGCGACTTCGGTCATGTGCCCGCGATACCGGCCGAGGGCCAAGCGGATCATGTCGGCTTCGATGGCCTCAAGGGGGCGAACCTCACCGTTGTCGTTCACGGCTGGAATGCCGAGCGTTCCCGATGCTGACGTGCTTGAGCCGTCAGGTTTCATGGCAACGGTTTGCGGCACTTGGTTTTCAGCGCCGAGCAGCGCCGGGCCTTTAAATGCCCGGTCCTCTTCGGCAGGGGCGGCTGGGATTTCGGCACGGAAGCCTTCGACGTGGGCTGCGATTTGCGGGAAGTCCGAAACCTGAAGAACGGGCGCGTCAGCCAGAACGACCGCTCGGAACACAGCGTTCTCAAGCTGCCGCACGTTGCCGGGCCATGCGTACGACGCCAGAAGCTTCACCGCATCGGCGCTGAGGTCGTCGACGCGTTTGCCTTCTTCAGCCGCAAAGCGCGCGATGAAGTGACGTGCGAGCTCTGGCACATCGCCGATGCGGTCCTTGAGCGTTGGGACCCAGATCGGGAACACGTTCAGCCGGTAATAGAGATCTTCGCGGAACGCACCATCTTTGACGCGCTGGATCATGTCGCGGTTTGTCGCCGAGATCAGCCGGAAATTGACTTTGATCGGGCGTTTCGCGCCAACGGGATCGACTTCGCCTTCTTGCAGCGCCCGAAGCAGCTTGACCTGCACATCCAGCGGCAGCTCGCCCACCTCGTCGAGGAACAACGTGCCGCCGTCGGCTTCCTGGAACTTGCCAATCCGTTTGTCGGTGGCACCTGTGAAGGAGCCCTTCTCGTGGCCAAACAGAATACTTTCGACGAGGTTTTCCGGGATCGCTCCGCAGTTGACGACCACGAACGGCTTGCCCGAGCGATCGCTCTCACCTTGGATCGCGCGCGCGATCAGCTCTTTGCCGACACCGGATTCGCCTTCGATCAAGACTGGGATGTTTGAAGTAGCGGCGCGTTTGCCGAGGCTGACGACCCGACGCATCGCATCGCCTGATAGGATCAGGTCATCGAATGTGAGGTTGCCTTCAACCTTTTTCTTAATCCGCGTGATCTCGCCGGAGAGCGCCTGCATTTTAAGAGCGCTTTTGATCGAGACATCGAGCCGTTCCGGGCTCGCAGGCTTGATCACGAAATCGACGGCGCCGGCGCGCATGGCATTGATTGCGGCATCGATGGAGCCGTGGGCCGTCTGTACGATAATTGGTGGCAGGTGCGCTTTGTGGCCAAGCTCGTTCATGACGGCCATGCCATCCACACCCGGCATAATCAGGTCGAGCAGAACAAGCGAGATGCTGCTTGCCGCATCGTCCTTGAGGACTTCGATCGCCTCTTCACCGGATCTGGCAAGCTGTGTGTCGTAGCCGAGCCGCTTGATAATCTCTTCGAGAATGCGGCGTTGGGCTGGATCGTCATCGACGATCAAGATGCGCTTGGGCATAGGAAACTGTACTCACACTCAGAACTTGGTACGCAGAACTGCCGGCGGAACGCACCGAACATCACAAACATCAGACCCGAAAACGCACGGGCGAGATGCCAACCGTTGCCCCAATATGAGCCACCGCAGTAAACGCGAGGTTACGGTGGCAACCAGTGTGGTGCTGTTTCCTTGCGGACCAGCCGATTTGATGGGCGATGATGTTCCTCAATGGTACAAATCAGCCCGAGCCCTGTTGGCAGGATCTGATTTTGCGCCGACTTGGATTTACGAATTTAAACCGCGCAGCCACCGCCGCACGTTAAACATGAGACCTCGCGACTGAATATCCATCGCGCTGGAGGTGCGACCTCAGCAGATGAGACCAAAGAACCGGATTTGAGATGACAAACGCACCGTCCACGATTGACCCAAGCACGCTGCCGACCTGGAACCTTGCCGATCTCTACTCCGGTCCGGACGCGGCTGAGCTGATGGCTGACCTTGATCGGATCAAGACGGATGCTGACGCGTTTCGCGAGCGGTTTCAGGGCCGTCTCGTGTCGGCAGCTCCGAGCGAGCTGTCGGCAGCCATCACGGCCTACGAGGCGCTGGGCGACTTGATGGGGCGGATCGGCTCCTTCGCCTTCCTTCACTACGTGGGCGACCAGCAGGATGCCGCGCGCACCAAGTTGTTTGGCGAC
>JBCBWG010000103.1:0-10555 GCA_039817205.1 Pseudomonadota bacterium | reverse complement strand
ACGCCCGCCACGGGAGAGGGTTCAACCAACTAGTATGCTCGAGGCAACCGACGGCTTTGAGCTGAGATGAAGAGTTCGCCGATCCGATTTGCGGTCGCAGGCTCGAACACGATCAGGACGGAGCTGGGTGTGGGGCAACCAACGATGGAACGCAGGCAGACGATGCGCGTTGGCGGCTCCAGACCATTGTCAGCGCTCCTCATCCTGGTAGCTGCCTTTGGCGCGTCGGGATGCTCTGGTAGTCTGCCGACACTCCCAAAGATCGACGATCTCAATCCGTTCAAAAAACCCGAGGTACGCCTTCCAGGCAAACGCATCCCGGTTATGCCAGCGAGCACGAGCAGCAATGTCGGAGCCAACCTCGCGCCCGCTGATCAACCAATCGCGCTCGCATCGGCCAACCCGAATACGGACTGGCCGCAGCCGGGCGGCACGGCTTCCAACGCACCCGGACATGTCGTCTTCAACGGGACGGGCCGCCGTGTTTGGCGGGTGAACGCCGGTACCGGATCAAGCCAACGCATGCGCTTGTCCGCAACACCGATCGTATCGGGCGGCCGCGTCTTTGTTCTCGACGCACGATCTGTCGTCCGCTCTTTTTCAGCAAGTGGCGGGAGTGCTGGATGGCGCGCCCCGCTTGTCCCAGAAGGTGAATCGGCCGGGGAAGGCTTCGGCGGCGGGTTGGCAGCCGATGCCGGCAAAGTCTACGCGGCGACCGGCTTTGGGATTGTCGTCGCACTCGATCCAGCATCTGGCCGCAAGCTCTGGGAGACCAACCTCCGGGTCCCTGTGCGCGCCTCACCGACGGCTGCGAATGGACAGGTCTTTGTCATTGCAGCAGACGGTCGCGTGTTCGCGCTCAACGGAACAGACGGCTCCGAGCTTTGGTCTTTCCGCGGCTTGCCTCAATCGACCCGGATCATTTCTGATCCGAGCCCAGCTGTGACCAACGATTTGGTGGTCGTGCCATACCCGAGTGGCGATCTCGTCGCGCTGAACGCATCCGACGGTTTGCCAGCCTGGTCCGACAGTTTGGCGAGTACGAGTGCCACGGCGCTTGGCTCCATGAGCGACGTCAGTCGGCCGGTCCTCAGCAATGGAATTGTCTACGCCCTTGGCCACTCCGGTCGCCTCGTCGCGGTTGACGCCAAAACGGGCGAGCGACTGTGGACCCAGAACATTCCCGGTATCTCGACACCGGCCGTGAGCGGCTCACTCGTATTTGTCGTTAACTTGACCGGCCAGGTGATGGCGATCGACGGCCAGACGGGCCAGACCGTTTGGACGGTGAAGCTGAAGGGTGCGAGCACGTGGTCCGGGCCAACGCTCGCGTCCGGCAAGCTCTGGCTGACGTCGAACCGCGGGCACTTGGCGTCGGTCGATGCGGCGACGGGACGCGTGCTGTCGACGACCAAGGTTGCCAGCAAAATTTACATTGCGCCGATTATCGCTGGTGGTCGCATGTACGTGCTGGCGGACGACGCATCGTTGATGGCCTTCCAATAGCTAAAAATGCCCCCATGTGACGGCGTAGGTCGCTCGGTGCCGAACGGCTGGTGCACCGCAACCATGGGTTTTGCGCGCAGAAGCTGCTAATCGGTCCGCGACCTGTTTGTCCCAACATTTGTGCGCCCGGGCCGCATCCGCTTTCAGAGAGCGATGCGGCGCTGGGCGGAGTTCCCTATCATGGTCCAGAGACCGAGTATCGCCATCGTCGGACGCCCGAACGTCGGCAAATCTACGCTCTTTAATCGTATGACGGGCAAGCGGACGGCGCTTGTCTCCGACATGCCAGGGCTCACCCGCGACCGGCGTGAGGGCGATGCTGAAATTGCTGGCTTCGATGTTGCGGTGATTGATACGGCGGGCCTTGAGGAGGCGCCGAGGAACAGCATTCCGTCCCGGATGCGCGAGCAAAGCGAACTTGCCATCGACACCGCTGATCTCGTGCTTTTCGTGATCGACGCGCGCGACGGCATTACCGGCGCTGACAGCCAATTTGCAATCGATGTCAGGCGCTCAGGGCGCCCGACTGTCCTGCTCGCAAATAAGTGCGAAGGCCGCAAAGGCCAAGATACGCTGATTGAGGCTTTCGAGCTTGGCCTTGGCGCGCCGCTTCCCGTGTCGGCCGAACACGGCGAGGGGATTTCCGAGCTTGAGGACCGCGTTCGCGAAGAACTGCAGGGCCTTGGCTTCGCGCCGAAGGTGACCGCAACGCCTGCTCCGACAAGTCGACGGCGCCTCCGCCGAAACGCCGATGATCTTGATGAGGCGCAGATTGCGGAACACTTTGGGCCCGACGACGACGAGGGTAAGGCCGACGAACGGGAAGCCGACGGCACGCCGGTCCGTCCCATTAAGCTTGCGATTGTCGGGAGGCCGAACGCTGGCAAATCAACGCTGGTTAATGCGCTCCTCGGCGAAGACCGCATGATCACAGGGCCTGAGCCGGGTTTGACGCGCGATTCAATCGCGACGCCGTTTACGTGGGCAGCGGGCGATGCCACGCACGAGTTCGAGCTGTTTGATACCGCTGGTCTGCGCCGCAAGTCGCGGATCAGTGAAGTTGCTGAGAAGCTATCGGCAAGCGATGCGATCCGCGCCATTAAGTTCGCCGAGGTGGTTGTGCTGCTCCTGGACGCCGAAAAACCGCTTGAGCATCAGGACCTGACGATCGCTGACCACGTCACACAGGAAGGCCGGGCACTGGTGATCGGCGTCAACAAGTGGGACCTTATCACCGAGAAACAGAAGGTGTTGCAGTCGATCCGCCGAATGACCGGCGATCGGCTCTCGCAAGTTCCCAATATCCCCGTTGTCCCGGTCTCCGCCTTGGCCGAGCGCGGTCTCGATGCCCTTATGGGCGCCGTGATAAAGACCTACGGCACCTGGAACCGCCGCGTGCCAACGGCCGACCTGAACAGGTGGCTGGTTGAGGCGTTGCACCGCCATGCGCCTCCGGCCGTTTCTGGTCGCCGGATTAAGATCCGTTACATGACGCAACCGTCCGCCCGGCCTCCGACGTTTGTCGCCTTTGCGTCCCAGCCCGATAGTCTGCCAAAATCGTATCATCGATATTTGCTAAACAGCCTTCGCGAGGCTTTCGACCTGCCAGCCGTTCCAATCCGTCTAAGTTTTCGAAAAGGCAAAAATCCATATGCTTGAATGGAGCGGTGGCACTCTGAAACAATCCCGATCTGGTCAGCGGCACTGTTCGCTCAAAATGAGCAAAAATTCACCGTTTTTCCGAGAGTTCTTGCGGTAAGCTCACAGCAAGCTTAGCTCTCCGACATGGGGTCAACAGATCCTCCACGCCTGCCGTTCTGGAGTTTATGACGTGAAACGCCTGTTACTCACTATTCTAAGCCTGGGCTTCCTGATGTCAGTCAGCGCGGCAACCATCACCGTCTCTGGCGTGGTGACGGCTCAACCAGCCGAAGCCTGGCCTCGCATCGTTCGCATTTGGTGCAAGCGCGACTACAAACGCTTTTGTCGCCGATATAAAGTTGGGTCGTCCCGGATGAGGGCATGTATGCGGACGCATGCGAACAACCTGTCGCCTGTTTGCAAAAAAGCGCTGATCGATAGTGGAATCGCCGCGCGGTACGGCTACTGACGCGCGGCGCACGGGTTTGCATTTGAGCCGAGAGCCATTTGGTTGCGCGTTAGCCTGATTGCCCGTCACTCTGATGGCCTGTCACTCTCATTGGGCGTCACTCACACAGCCCGATACCGTAGGCTTTCGCCGCGCGACCGTGGGAAAGAGCCAAAATGGCAGATATGCTCTTTTATCACCTGGAGCGTGATCCGCTCGAACGGGTCCTGCCACCGCTTATCGAAAAGAGCCTTGAGCGCGGTTGGCGTTCGGTCGTCCAGGTTGGCAACGAGGAGCGCATGCGCGCGCTCGACACAGAGCTTTGGACCTGGCGCGACGAGAGTTTTCTGCCGCATAGCTGCGCCGATCAACCAAATGCTGATCGTCAGCCGGTCCTTTTGACGCTCGGGGCCGATAACGAAAACGGCGCCCAAATCCGATTTCTCGTCGATGGCGCGGCTATTGATGATCCCGGTGACTATCAGAGACTTGTCTACTTATTCGACGGTCATGATCCCAACGCCGTCACAACAGCGCGTGAGATGTGGCGGTGGGCCAAAGGCCATGGACTTGACGTCACCTACTGGCAGCAATCGGATCGTGGGGCCTGGCAGAAACGCGGGTGACCGACTGCGTTGATCTCGTCTCTGACCGAGGACGGCACGGCCTATCGCGGTGATCCTTTTGCCGGTCTCGATCTCCCGGACAGTGCAATGAACTACCGACACGCGTTTCACGCCGGCAATTTCGCAGATGTTATGAAACATCTCGCGCTCATGCTCGTGCTCCAGCATCTCGTGCGAAAGGATAAGCCGTTCCGCGTGGTTGATACGCATGCGGGCGTCGGGCTCTACGATCTGACGTCTGATCCGGCCAAGCGCACCGGCGAAGCCGATGGGGGCATTACGCTGTTACGATCGCGCGTCGCCGGTCGCGCAAGCGCACCGATCTCTGTTGACGGGCAGCTCACAGACTTCTTTGAACTGATCGACCGGGCGTTGCGACGGGTGGCGCAATCTGACGACGAGACCCGTTACCCTGGCAGTCCGTTACTGGCCCGGGCCTTGATGAGATCTGCAGACCGTCTCCACGCCAACGAGCTGCATCCCGAGGACGCAGCACAGCTCAAAGCGCTCTTCGGCCGCGATCGGGCGGTTGTCCTGACCGAGCGGACCGGTTGGGACATTGTGAAAGCGGTGCTTCCGCCGAAAGAGCGGAGAGGCCTCGTTCTCATCGATCCGCCCTTCGAGGAGCCCGGCGAATTCGATCGGATCGTTGAGGCTCTTGTGCAGGGGCGCCGCCGCTTCGATCATGGCATTTATCTCGCGTGGTATCCGATCAAAGATCGTGCGGCGGTCGCTCGTTTTTTCGATGCCGTCGTCGGGGCCGGGCTGACCGATACACATGCGTGCGAACTGCGGGTTGGGAAAGAAGGGCTCGAACGCGGGCTAACTGCGACGGGCTTAATCGTACGGAACCCGCCTTTTCAGTTTTTGGAAAATTACGGCGCGGTTCTGGCGCAATTATCTATCGATCTGGCGCAGGACGCCGATGCGTCTTCTCAGATTTATACGTTAGCGGACTAGCTTTGCAGCGCCATGCTCGGCTCTTCGGGCAGACCTCAAGAGAAAGTTGAGGATTCACAACGCGCTTCTGCCGTCTCGTTGCGTCAGCCATCTTGATTTTTCTGCATTGACTGCGACATATTCGCGTAGTTGTGGCTCGACCTCTTGCTGAAGGATCGCAATCGCAATGGCGACCGAAGCTGTCGCACACTGAGGTGCGCAGACGAATTTCGGGCGTTGGTACATTCGATTGGTACGACAGCGCGCGCCCCTCAAGACTGGCGAGACGTCCGGCGTGTGCATTGGAGTGGGTGCAATGCGTCGATCGGGAGTGGTGAAGTTCTTCAACCAAGGCAAGGGCTTCGGTTTCATAACTCCGGAGGATGGTGGCGGTGATGTTTTCGTTCACGTCAGCGCCGTCCAAAAGTCCGGCCTCGATTTAATTGACCAGGGTATGCGGGTGTCGTTCGAAGAAGAACCCGACCGCAAGGGTAAAGGCCCGAAGGCGGTCAACCTGCAAATCGAAGTTTGATTTCCATCGGGTGTTTCTGCGACCGAGAGCGCCCCGAGAGGTGCGTGTATCGGATCCACTGTACGTCGATTGTGCAAAAGATCGTTAAAGAGCGATGCCCGGTAGCCACTTCGTAATGTCTCGCAGGCACCGTCACTCAAATGTGCGGGCACTTGTTCGCTCGACTTGATAGTGTTGAGACAACGTCGATGGCGCCCTGCAACATGTGCCGGGATCCAGATCAGCACGCGCTTTAAAGCGGGGTATCAAAGTGATGAAACGAGTTCTGACCGGTGCTTTGGCACTCACACTGTTTGCGTTCCAGGCAGCGCCAGTGGTGCCTGGAAGCGGTGCCGAAGCGCAAAAACGCCAGTCGCTTGGCAAAGTGTATTCCGGCGGTGGCGCACGCCGTCGTGGTCGGGGCCGGGGCCCACAGGTCCGCAGCTTCAACAGGTCAGTTGGTGGGTATTCGTACCGCGCACCTGACACGATCAACACCTACGGCGATAACCGCAGCCGCTTTGGTGGCACAAGCTCGTACCGCGATCCGTCGCTCGACACGCAGACCCGTGCCGGCCCGTTTGACCATGGCTGGTTCTTCGATAGCGGCATCAACCCGAACGGTGGCAACTCGCCGTACTTCCAGTAGATTTCCGCTGGCAGCTTTCCCGCCGTGCCGTTTGTCTGCGAGGCATCCCTTGCGACGTGTGGAACGGCGCAGGTGCACTTCATTCGCCGCGTGACCGTTGGTACACGCGGCGTTTTTGTGTGCGGGCCCTGCTATGCGTACTGTTGCCGCTCGACGTGCCGAGATTGCCACGACCCTGTTGCGAAACGAGATTTTGTCTTCACGGGCGCTGGTACAAACTGACGTCGTTGGTATTCGTTGAAGCGCTACACTCAACTTCGCCCTGGGAGAACACATGTCGCGTAGATCGACTTTGACCGCCGTCGCGTTGATGGCATGCGTCGGGCTTGGAATGGCGTTTCACGCATCACCGGCAGAAGCGCGCACTTGCACAAAGCTTGGGTTCAGTGTGAACGACTTTGGGATTGAGGGGCCAAAGCGCGATGCAAAGCGGTTGCTTGACGGCTACATCGCGCGTTGGGCTCGCGAGAAGGGCATCAAAAGCTACCGGACCGGCCGTAAGAAAGTGACGTGCGAGCTCTATCTCGATCTGCTCGTCGTCGACGAGCCGGAGGTCTCGCTGCTGGTTTGTTGGAACGGACCGCCGTTCAAGGTCCGCAAAACCTCCAACTGATATCTGATTTTTCGCAATGAAATGCGCCGCGGCCCGAGGGGCGCGGCGCTCTTGGTTCGATGACGTTTTTTGTCAGTTGAGCGGCGAGAAGCGCGAGATCTATGCCGCCCGATTTTTCATGCCGACGAGGCGGTCGCGAATTTCAAAACGGTCGTACGGTTTCACGATCAAGCCGTTGGCGCCGGCGCGTATCGCCTGGGTCGTAATCAGCGGATCGTTTTCGATCGATGTAACGAAGATTTTTGTGTCGATGAGCGACTGGTCTCGAAGTGTTGCCACGGCTTCGAGCGCACCCATGTCTTCGACGCGGCTGTCGACCAGGATCAGTGATGGTCTCTGTTCGCGAGCAGCGAGAATGCCTTCACGCGCCGATGCGAAGTCCAGCGCAAGGAACCCCTCGGTCATGAAAAGGTGCGTCGCAACGCGACGGACGATTGGGGAGGGATCAATAGTCAGACAAACCGGCATCGGGGTTGGCCCTATCTCGAAAACACTGCCCCGATGATGCTGATTTAGGCTTAACGGCACGTTGACATCGAAGTGTCGACGGACCGTTTTTATCACATCCGGCCGTGGATCGGGTTCGGGCTCGGGTTCGCGATCGCCGGCGAGATCACCTCTGCGACTGCACGTTTAAGCGGCGACGGTCGCGCGTTTCTCGGTCGCCTCAATCGTAATTCCCGCATCGCTTTCGGAGATTGCGAGATCCATTTCCGCCAATTCGGCCAGACGCCACGTGTAGTACGCCTGGATCGACATACTATCGATGTCCTCGATCGGCTGATCTTCGACGAGATCAGTCAGGAAGTTGGGCTTTCGGGCGCCGCGTCCGGCACACACGAGCACAAAGCGCGGCGCCGACAAGTCACCGTGAACGGTCGCCTGTATCGTCCCGCCGCGGGGCAGCGCTGTCACCGCGCTCGCGACGAGGTTCAGCAGAAGCTTGACCTGATCTTTCGCCATCAAACCGGATGCAGCCGTCCAGGTCAGCGTGTGTTTGCCATCGTCGACGAACGCGAGCGCCAGATCGCGCGCCATATCCAAATCGATGGCGCTCCCGGCCGATCCGGACGCACCGAACGCAAAGCGGGCGAACTGCAGACGTGCGGACGCGCGCTTCGTGACATTGCGAATGACCTCAAGCGCGTAGGCCTGCGCGTCCCGGTCCCCTTCTTCATCGAGAATTTCGAGGCCGTTGTTGATGGCTCCAACGGGGCCGATGACGTCGTGGCAAATCTTGCTCGAGATGAGAGCGGCGAGTTCGAGATCGGTTGGCTGAGCTTTCGCAGTCATCGGTGTCCTCGTGGCGTGCACAAAGCCAAGTGCCCGAGACGCCAATCCGTCATCGAGCAACCTTGGCATGTTTGCATGTTGGGAAACCCAGGTACGAGGCACACGACGTACGAGAAACGAGATGAGATCCCGGAATGGCTGTAAAACGGTACCCTGCACCGTCGGTTTTGCAAATATCCTGGGGGCTGCGACCAGATCGCGTCGCAATTTCACGCGTGATGTGGTGCGCATTACACGCAACATGCGGTGTTTGTGGTATCGGGCGGCATGGCAACAGAAACTGAGATGACTTCTCTGGCCGATGCGCTTGTGGCACCAACTCTGGCCGCAGCGCGCGCCATTATGAAATACTACCGCCAGGACGTCGCGGTCATGACGAAGGGCGACGACAGCCCGGTGACGAAGGCGGACCAGGAAGCCGAGGAGATTTTGCTCGAGGCGTTGAACCGTTTGATGCCAGGCGTTCCAGTGGTTGCCGAGGAGTTGGCAAGCCGCGGTGAGGCGCCGGCACACGGCGGTGACCTCTTCCTGGTTGATCCGGTCGACGGCACCCGAGGATTTATCAAAGGCCGCCCGGAGTTCACGGTCAACGTCGGCCTGGTGTCAGGTGGACAACCCCAGTTCGGCCTGATCTATGCGCCGGCGCTCTCCGAGTTTTACGTGACAACGGGGCCCGGCACTGCTCTGTCAGCGGACGTGGCGTTTTCGGCGGAGGCTGATGGCATTGCCGATCTGTCCGCACGGCCGATGAAAACGCGGCCTCTCGATAAATGTAGGCTGACCGCCGTGTCGAGCCGTTACGTGTCGAAACGTTTGACGCGTCACCTCGAAGGTCTTTCCGCCGAACGCGTGGACGCGAATTCTTCGATCAAGTTTTGCATTCTGGCGCGCGGCGACGCGGATCTCTATCCGCGATACGGCGAGATCAGCGAGTGGGATACGGCAGCTGGTGCGGCCATTGTCGCGAGTGCCGGCGGCTGCACGACCAACTTCGATGGCACGCCGAGCGTCTACGGCAAAACCGCTGATGGGTATCGGAACGCTCCGTTTATTTCCTGGTCGACGCCGACGCCCGACGCCGAACTGCTCGCCGCACTTAATGCCGACTAAATTGTGTCTCCAGTCGCGGGTTCTCTGTTGCTTTGTCGCCACGACGCCGAAGGCGCCACGCAACTTGTTCGAATGAACGCTCCGGGCGTTTTGGCGCGATAACGCCAGCGCGGCCTTGGCTCGTTCCAGCGTGGCCTTGGCTCGTTGTTGTGAAACGCCGCGTGCTTGCCCTCTCCAGGTCGATCGCTCGCCATAGTTAAAGCGCAACGCACGGGCAAACGACGCGGTCGGTTGACCTTTGCGGCTGTTGGAACCTGGATCAGGAGGCGACTGGATGATGCTCAGAGCGTTGCGACGCCCTTTTTGCGCCGGTTGGGTGCGGAGGCAATCACCATTCGTTTCAAGCTTCAACCGCACTTTTCGGTCAGCGATCCTGACCATCGCACCCATGCTCGCCGCCGTGGCGTCGCTGCTTGTGCCTCAGGCTGCATTCGCCGGATCGGTCAAAGCCGATCCTGAGGCCCAGCCGCGCCTGATCATTCGGATTTCAGACGAGAGCGGCTGGAAACGGTCCGATCCCTACAGCCCGAGCCGTGGGCGCTACGAAGGCGATCGCTGGATCCCGGAAACGGAACCCGATGAACCGCGCAGGATTGATCCGACGCTGGATACGGGTCCGCGCGTTGAGCGGCGCCCACTCCCGCCGCCCGATGCCGAACCCCGAACCTATCGGCCAGATCGGCGTCGCGACGAGACGTATCGCGACCCGCCGCGTCGCTATTCCGCACCAAGACGTGAGCGTCCGCGATATCGCGATGAGGGCACCTATGATCCGGACGCCTATGAGCGCGACCGAAAGCATCGCGGTCAGTTTTTAAAACGGGACGAGGGTTATAGCGAAAACGAGATTGTGACGGCCGGCCACCGGTTCTTCGGCTCGGTTAGTCAGGGGCTGGCACGCGCGATCCAGTCCGTGTTTCAGCGCTCAGGGCGCCCGAATGGCTATATCCTCGGCCAGGACGCCGGAGGGTCTTTCGTTGCGGGTCTTCGGTACGGCGAAGGCACACTTTTCACAAAACGCCACCGTCAACGCCCCGTCTACTGGCAGGGCCCATCGCTCGGTTATGATTTCGGCGCCGAAGGGTCCAAGGTCATGGTGCTCGTCTATAATCTCAGGCGGCCGCGCGATATTTATCGGCGGTTCGGCGGCGTCCAAGGCTCAGCCTATCTTGTTGGCGGCGTGAGCGTTCAGCTGCAAAAGGCAGACGATATTACGCTT
>JBCBWG010000102.1:0-10579 GCA_039817205.1 Pseudomonadota bacterium | reverse complement strand
AGACCGACGGACCAAACTTCCATCGTGCCAGCGACCGTATAGTAGAGGCGGCCGTCATAAACGGCGACACCCCAGACACGACGCTCAGCCTGGGTGTAGCCCCAGGTGGATGGATCATTGGTGTCGAAGGCTGTGCTTTCGACGTCAATGCGCTGACCATCATCAGCAATCTCGGACATGCCCGCATTGGCCCGACCTTCGACGCCGTGGTCGAACACGCCGGTCAGCTGGCCATCCGGGGAGATCTTGTAGATGAGGCCGCTATCGAGGTCTGTCGCGTAGAGATGCCCGGTCTTCGGATCGAACGTCACATTGCCGACGCCCGCGCCCGAGTTGTTCGGCAGGTTTGCAAAGATCGTGACCTCGCCCGTTCGGCCATCCACTTTATAAATTGTGCCGCCGTTGCCACCGGGGCCGAACTGTCCGGGCATGAAGGTTGCGCCGGGTTCACCGATCTCGAGGCGTTCGCCGCCACCCGCCTCGACGGCGTAAAGTCCGTAAAGCGATGTCGCGGCGAGATAGATGTTGGGCGTACGTGCGTTGTCTATGGCGACACCGAACACCTGCCCAACTTGCCCGGCGGTGATGCGATGTTTGGCGGTTGGCGTTGACAGCTGCCCGCGTAAGCGGCGCGACAGTCCCGAGAGCGACAGGATTTGTGCCGACGGGCCGCGGAGGTTGATTATAAGATCCGATCCGCCGCCGCTGGTATCGCTCGGCCGCACGCCCGAAAAACCGCTGACGACCGCATCGCCTGCCGAAAGCATCCGGCCCGTTGCATCCGTCGTTGACGACGGGCCCGGCGCTGCAATCGCGCCTTGGGCTTGTGTTTCGGTCGCAAGCGTCGTGGTGCCAAAGGCCAACGCGACGGCCGCGATGATCATGTCCGGGCGGCTCAACGCGCGCGCGACGCCTCGCGATGCCAAATGGCTGGATGAGGTTTTGTTCATAACGAAAGACATCACTTGCTCCGAGGGGCTTCAAAACGGGCCTGGCTGTCAGGCGGCTCGGATATGGGTCGCAGGTTAGCAGAGAAAGGTTCATGCGCTGTGCAAATCGCCCGCGCCTCATCGAACCGTGGTGAAGAAAAGATAAAATTTAATCGAATTTCTCAGCCGCTGACGTTGAGGTCGGGCTTTCGTCAGCTCAATCCAAAGGATGTGCCAAAGGACGTATTTGTGCCGGCTAAAATCTGTCGCCGGGCTGGGCTGGACGGAAGGCGGACCGAAAGCGCAATCCAGCTCGCGCGTCGTCTTGCCAGACCACCGTGCACTCAACAACGCAACGGTCGTTCTGCAGGAACAAGGCAACCGGACGGGATCCAATCTCCTGGCAGCGGGCCGCGAATGTGTGCCGGTCTTCGGCGGCGACGCCCGCGCCGGTCGCCGACATGTTGGTGATTTTGCAAATGATGCGGTTGCGCGCGTCGCCAAAGCTCAACTCGGCTGCGAGATGGCATGCCCGGCGTGGCGCCCGGGCGATTGTCTCGTCCGGGTCGGTGCCATCATCCAGCACAACTTCGTTTGTGCTGTGATCCAGCACCGGGCACTCTCCTGAGGTGGGTCAGCGCGACGTCACGGTCTGTGACGCGACGCATCTTACAATTACGTTCTAATTGAAACGTAATCGGGTTAAACCTCTCTGGCCGATGCACTTGGTTTCAGCAACAATTTGCAGGCGTTCTGGTGAGCAACTGGTTGACGAACTTGATCGCATTTATATCGAAACGACCGGATTGATCTGCGTGCAACCGGTGGCCCAATTGTTAACCAAACGACGCCGTTTTTTCGCCCTGTGAATCACGGATCAACATGACGTCCGGTACTTCGGTTTTTGGTTGAGCGTTGATGTTGAAGACCGGTTCCGACGATGCCCCATCGTCGACATGCCCCAAGGCCGAATAGGTTGTTTGCGTTCCAGTTCCGCATGTTCGTTCCGCGTACCAGTCTCGCGTATCGGCCGATGGGTTTGTGCGTTGGCTCGGGAGCCCTAAGTTTGCCCAACGTGCACAAGCTCCGTTGGCGCGGGGGGCTTCAGTTGGCCCAACGTTGGCAAGCTCCGTTGGCGCGGGCGGTCCGAGTAACGCTCGCATCGCGGGATTTTGGACGCTTCGTCGGAGCATCGCCAACTGCGAACAACGAACGACATACTCACAGGCCACCCACACTTACATCCGCAAGCGGCCAATAACTTTGCCGGTGCGTGACACGATCAGCGTTTCCCCGGATTTCGGTGTGACGCCTGTGAGCGCGCGAATATTGGTTTTGTGCGTCACCAAGATCCGCGGTCGCCCGCGCGGCGCTCCTCGAACAAGAGCGCGAAGGCCAGCTGTCTGTTGCCGGGCCGTCGGACGCGACAACGCATTGAGATCGTAATCCCAAGACACCCAGCCGAAGCCGAGAAGACGCGCCGTTTCCATCGTTCGGCAATAGTAGCTCGAGATCACTTGGGCGTTTGCGACGCCGCGTCGGCGCAAAGCCGCGCCGATGCGGCGTGCTTGAGCGCGGCCGGCAGCTGAGAGATTTCGTTGCGATCCGCAGTCCATCAGGTTCACGAGTTTAGGGCCTCGCGACCGGCGTCGGCCTCGTACGTGGGGCGCCTTAGCATGCCGAATGATCGCAACAGCTTCGCCACGCGCAAGCGCCTGCCAGGCACGCGCCGATTGTGCGTTCGCGACACCGTGCATGGTGAAGAATGGCGTGGCCAACAACGCGCTCATGGACAGAGTGAGCGCAACGAGGCCTGCAAAGACGGTGAGATGCCGACGGGCTGTGAAGGTCATGGCTTAACTCAAGCAACGCGTAAGCGCGATGTCGGCGCGCTCACCAGACTGAACGGCAACTGAATAGCGCGATCACGTTTGATCGCCGAGCGTTCAGAAAACACACACGAACAAAAAACCAGACGTGGTTCGCATGTGATCGGCGCCATCGTTAGCTTGAGATCAGACGCCAGCAACGAGCGTCCCATCAAGACCCGAAAGCGGGTTCAACCAAAAGGAGACGATCATGAGCACGATCAACCAACGGAGCTTCAGTGGCGCAGCAGCGTTGATGCTTGCCGCCGGTACTTTGGCCTTTTCGCCGGTCCACTCTGCTCAGGCCGCGGGCGCAAAATCCGTCGTCGTTAAGAAAGATGCCCACGGTAAGAAGGTCAAAATCGTTCGGAGCCGCACGCGCTTTGGCAGCCAAAAGGTCGTGAAGACCACGTTTGATCGCCACGGCCGCGTCCACAAGCGGGTCGCAAAGGTGAAGCCGCGGGCCCACCGCAAAGGCTTCTTCGGTCGCCTCAAGCATCGGATCCGCCGCGCGTTCAAGTAGGCTGAACAATTGAGTGCCTTCGAAGGGCTTTGGTGCGCGAATGGACCAAAGCCCATTCGTCTTTGGGTGAGGTTTTGAATTCGATGCTTGTCTGGAAAATGGTCATTAGAAAGAGTTGGCTGCGGGGTTTTTATTACATAAGGAGTGAGCGTAATGAAGAAGGTGAACCTGGATATCGCTGGCATGTTCTACTGGCGAGCCGACATTGCTGTTCAAGACGACGCCACCGTTTTCGATGTAATGGATCAGGCGAGCAAGCTCGATAATATGCCAGCACATACGGGAGCGAAGCTATCATTTTCGCAGGAATTGCCCGGCGAAAATTCAAAGTTCTTGAACGAAATTTCGGTCCTTCATCGCAACGATTCAGCGATATCTAGGCAGCAACCAACCATGCCCGGCACGCAACCGAGAGTTTACCCAAACGGACTGTTCAAGTTAGCCGATGAGCCGATCACAACGGGAGTTAACGGAAAGTTTGTTCCTGCGATGAGGCTGCCAAACGGTAATCTCGTCGAGGATCCGAATAAGGCGACAGTAACGGCGTGGCAGTATTATATTTATGATCGGAACTTTGTGGATAAAAATCGCGCAAATGCCGGTCAGAAACGTTGCGTAACAGCATTTACGGAATCAACAAAAGACTATCCGCTCGAGAATGGCGATACAGTCGTTTGGCGATTAATCACGCTCATTCTTAAAGCGAACAGTGGCATGCAAAGCATAAAAGGCATTTCCGAAATGGCGGTAAGTTAGCCGTTTGCAATGCTCTGCTGTTTGACGTTTTGATCAAGTGAAGGCGCCAGGCGAATGGTAGGCGAGGTTGATTTGCTGAGGACCAATTGCCAGCCGCAACCAGCAGGTATCGTTTCACGTCAGTGCCGCGCGGCGCATTAGCGCCGCGCGGTAATTGCGTCCTTGATCTCATCTAGGATCGTCGGGTCGTCGATGGTGGCTGGCATTTTCCAGTCGGCGCCGTCGGCGATGGCGCGCATGGTTCCGCGGAGGACCTTGCCAGATCGCGTCTTGGGCAGGCGGTTGACGGTGATGACGGTCTTGAATGCGGCGACCGGCCCGATAACCTCGCGAACATGTTTGACGACCTCGCCTTCGATCTCGGCGGGGTCGCGGTTCACGCCCGAATTGATGACGATGAAGCCGGCCGGTAGCTGTCCCTTGAGATCGTCGTGCACGCCAATCACGGCGGCTTCGGCGACATCCGGATGTTGGGCGACGACCTCTTCCATTTGGCCGGTTGAGAGCCGGTGTCCGGCAACGTTAATCACGTCATCAGTGCGGGCCATGATGTAGACGTAACCGTCGCTGTCGATATAGCCCGCATCTGATGTCGAGTAATATCCCGGGAATTGCGTGATATAGCTCGATCGGAAGCGGTCATCGGCGTCCCAAAGTGTTGGCAGGCACGACGGTGGCATCGGCAGCTTGATCGCGAGTGTCCCGGTCTGGCCGCGCGCCACCGGCTGTCCGCCCTCGTCGAGCACATGCATGTCGTAGCCGGGCATTGGTACAGACGAGGAGCCGTATTTGATCGGCAGTCGTCCGAGACCCATCGGGTTTGCGCAAATCGACCAGCCGGTTTCCGTCTGCCACCAGTGATCGATCACCGGAACGTTGAGCTTGCGTTCGGCCCATTGGATCGTGTCGGGGTCGGCGCGTTCGCCCGCAAGAAAAAGAGCGCGGAACAGCGTCATGTCGTAGTCGCCGATCAGGTGCCCGTCCGGGTCCTCCTTTTTGATCGCACGAAATGCGGTCGGCGCCGTGAACATGACGGCGACTTCGTGGTCCGAGATCACGCGCCAGAATGCGCCCGCGTCCGGTGTGCCCACGGGCTTGCCTTCGTAGACGACCGTCGTCGCCCCATGCAGCAGCGGGGCATAGACGATGTAAGAGTGGCCGACGACCCAGCCAACGTCCGATGCGGCCCAGAACACTTCGCCTGGATGCACGTTGTAGATGTTCTTCATCGTCCACTTGAGGGCCACCATGTGACCGCCGTTGTCGCGGACGACGCCCTTCGGCTGGCCGGTGGTGCCTGACGTGTAGAGAATATAAAGCGGGTCGGTCGCAGCGACACTCACGCAGCCTGCCATGCGGCCTTGCTCGCGATTGATCGCAACTTGTTCGGCCCAATCGAAGTCGCGGCCCGGCACCATCTCCGCCGTCGCTTCTTCGCGCTGCAACATCAGGACCGAACTTGGCTTGTGTGTTGAGGCGTCGATCGCCTGATCGATGAGCGGCTTGTAGGCAACCACACGACCGGGTTCGAGGCCGCAGCTCGCGGCGATAATCGCTTTCGGCTTCGCGTCATCGATGCGGGTTGCGAGTTCGTTTGCGGCAAACCCGCCGAAGACAACGGAATGGACCGCACCGATCCGTGCGCACGCGAGCATCGCGAACACAGCTTCCGGGATCATCGGCATGTAGATGATCACCCGGTCGCCTTTGTCGATGCCGAGATCTTTGAGGACGCCAGCAACGAGGGCGACTTCGGTGGTGAGTTCCGAGTAGGTGTAGCGACGCGTGCCGCCGACCATCGCGCTGTCGTAGATGAGTGCAAGCTGATCTCCGCGGCCCGCCTCCACGTGACGGTCGAGACAGTTGTATGCGGTGTTGCATTCCGCACCTGCAAACCATCGGCCGTATTGACCGGCATACGGGTCAAACACCTTGTCCCAGAGCCTATACCAGGAGATGTCGGCGGCAGCTGTGGCCCAGAACGCTTCAGGGTCTTTCTGCCAAGACTGGTAGATCTCGTGGTAGTGGCTCATATCTCATCTCCTCCCGACAGCGCAGGTCCGCAACGAGTTATCTCGCACGCCTCTGCTGGCGCTGAAATTATCTATCTGGCTATTGGCGTTCGATGAGGGTGGGGCGGTCCGGTCACTCACAGCTCAGATCGCTGCGCGATTGAGCCTCACTCGGTTGGATCGGGCACTTTCAGCTCGCCGTCTTTCACCAGTTGAGCAAAGAGACCATCACCGCTTGCCAGTTCCCGGTATGTGCCGCGCTCGACAATGCGGCCCTTATCGAACACCAGGATCAAGTCGGCATCGGCGACAGTTGAGAGGCGGTGGGCGATAATGAGCGTGGTGCGGTTTCGGCGCAGCTCATCGAGCGCGCGCTTGATCTGCGCTTCGGTTGCCGTGTCGAGTGCGCTGGTTGCTTCATCCAGGATGAGAACCGGGGCGTCGCGGAGAACAGCGCGGGCGATCGCGATCCGTTGACGTTCACCACCCGAAAGAGCCGATCCGCGCTCACCGGCGACAAAGTCGAACCCGCCCGGTTTGGCTTCGATGAATTCGCGAGCCTGGGCTTTTTCAGCTGCCGCAACGATGGCTGATTCCTCGGCGCCGGGACGTCCGATGCCGATGTTCTCTGAGATCGCACGATTGAAGAGGCCCGCGTCTTGAAAGACGACGGCGAGTGCGGAACGGAGGGACGCGATTGTCACCTCGTTGATTGGCTGTCCATCGAGCAGGATGCGACCGGCGTCGGGATCACGGAGCCGCTGCAGCAGCGCGAGCGTTGTCGTTTTGCCGGAGCCGGTCGGACCAACGAGTGCGACGGTTGCACCGGCTGGGACGTCGAAGTCCAAGTCAAACACACCTTGACCGCCCTCACCGTACTGAAACGTGACGCCCCGGTAGGCGATGGCCCCGCCCTTGATCTTCACGGGTTCGGCGCCAGGTGCATCAACGATCGGCGATGTCTCATCAAGTAGCGTGAAAAACGAACGCATTGTCGGCGCCTGCATAAAGACGCGTGTGACAAAGCCTGAGAGGACATCGAGTTTGGAGATGAGTAGGTTGGCGAAGCCGACGAAGCTCACGATCTCGCCGACGGTGATTTCGCCACGTGCCATCAGCCATGTGCCAACGGCAAATACAGTCACCATTGTGATGGTTGAAGCAGCCCGTGTGAGAACGGTCATCACGCCCCACCAGGTCAGCACAGGATATTGCGCTGAGAGAAGATCGCTCATCAGCGCCTTCAGGCCCTGGGCCTCAGCTTGCAACCGCGCGTAGCTTTGCACGACCGACACGTTGCTCAACGTATCGCCCAGGCGACCTGAGACGTTCATGTGGTACTGCTCGACGGCCGACTGCCCGCCGCTGGTTTTGGAGATTACATAGACATTGAGCGCCGTGTAGATTGCGGCCAGCACAATCAGCAGGACGGCAAGCCGCCACTCCATCCAGAGCGCCACGGGCAGCATAAAGACCAGCGCGACGACCGCGGTGCATTGCTCGCGGAGGAACGACAGCCACGTCGCAAAGAGCGCACTCGTGCCCTCAAAGATGGTGCGGATAACGGTGCCGGTCCCGCGCTCGGAGTGGTAACTCAGCGGGAGGGTGATCGCGCGCTCAAACGCCTCGGCCATCGCTTGCAGTCGGTGCCGGTGCGCCAGGCGATCAGCACTCACGGCCACAACCACGCTCGCGACAATCCCGCCGAGCCCAATGACGGCCCAAAGCAAAATGGCAGTCCAAGGACTGTCGTTCTGGGCGAGTGCGTTGACGATCGCACCGAACAGAATGGGCTCGGCCAATTGCACGAGGCCGACCGCAGCGTTTGCAAAAACAAGCGCAATGGCAACACCGCGTTCACGACCCAAGTGGCCGACCGCGCGTAGGTAAACCTGGATCAGCGACACGGGTCTCGCTCACTTCGAATAGCGGCCATGGCCATGGCGGTTGTTTTGTTGAGCGCCTGCCCTTCGATGCCGAAGATCGCTTCAGAAACGCGCTCGAACACGCCCGATAGCGGATCGAAGTCAAAACGCACTGTGTGTTGACCAGCCTGCAATGCGACACCGCGGAAGGGGAGGGCCTGAGGCGCCATTGGGCGTGCTCCGCCGTTGACGGTCGCTTGCCACCAGGGGTGATACGTGTCGTGGAGGACCAGCAGACCGGCCACATCCGTCGTCACCTCAATCTCGACGCGCGTGTTCTCGTAACGCGTAATGCGCACGGCAGCGTTCGGTGTCGTGCCGCCGGACGCTTGGAAAATTGCGCGGGGCAGCGTCCCCTCGTTTTCGTAGATGTGGTGGGTGCCAACCACATCGATCAGTTTGAGTGCGCCGCCCGATGTCATTGCGTTCGGTGCAACGCCGTCTGTGACGACATAGCGGAGACCGAGTTGGTCTGCGAAATTGGAGCCATAGTCCGGCATGCGACTTGTGAAGCGGCGCTGCTCGATCCGCCCGACCGTGTCGCACGCGCCCGCCGTCTTCACGTACCAATCGAGCCGCACGGGATTCATGCCGAGCGTGTTTTCCAGCCCGTGGGTCAGGCTCGCGTTCGGCCAGTGATAGCCAAGTCCGGTCAGCTCAACGCGATCGCGGCGGCCGTTCTTTCGCCCTGCCTCAACCAGCTCCTGCAAACGCTTAATTGTCGGATGGGGTGTCTCCGCGTCGAGCATATCGATCGTCGCTCGCGGCAGTGCGGTTGCGCCGTTTGGCCCGTTTGAGATGACAAGATCTGCGGTCACGGCTGCAACGATGAGCGTGCCCGCAAATACGGGGCGGATCGGCATCAACCAGCGCGCGAAAAGCCAGACACCGATCGTCCCGGAAAACAAGCCTGCGCCCGCTAAGATCTGCGGCAGAGCTTGGCCGAACTTGCCGCGCCACAGCGCAATTGCCGTCGCCGCACCAATCGCCAGAAAAGCGACTGCGATCATCACCGGGAGCTGCCAGCGGTCGCGCTCTTCTCTGATTTCAGCAAGCATGAGGTGGAGCGCATAGCCGACCGGCAGAGAGAGAAAGGCGCAGGCGAGGAACGTGGCATCGGCCGGTCTGCGAAACTTATCGATGCCGGGGAGCCACTCGTAGATGAGCGCGAAGACCGGCGTGAACCAACCGAGCGCGTAGACGAGCGCAACGTTGGCGGCGATCAGGAAAAACGCGACCGGCTTATCGGCGGCTCGATCGCGAACGAGGCTGTAGACAAACGCCATGAGGCCAAACGCCGAGATGTAGACGACGCCCATGTTCTGAGCAGTGAAGAGCCCCGTGTTTTCCCAGTGAAAACTCGGCGGACCCCAGAAGTCGGCCATATCGCCTGCGCTGCCAAAGAGGTTGGCAACGGCGGCTGTCGCAAGGAGCGCTGGATGCAGCGAACCCGCTTGCGCACCGGTCAAATCAATCGATGGCCGGTTTGACATTTCGGCGAGCGAGAGGGTCATCAAGAGCGGAAGTGCGATGAGCGCAAGGCCAACAAGCAAACCGACGGCCAACGGCGCGATGGCGCGTTTGATGCGCGGCCAACGATTGGGCCAAGCGATGAACTCGTAGATGACAAAGCCGATGAGGCAGTAGATCGCAAGGAGGCCGACTTGGTCGCGACCGAGAAGGACAGCGGCACCGAGGATGCCAGCTCCGACGGCGGCGGCGAACGAACCCCGGTGGATCGCGAAGTGCAGGCAGACGAGCGTGAACGGCACATAGGCAAGGCTCATCACCTGCCCGAAATGCTGAAGCCGCCACGCCATTGATCCGCCGAACATAAAAATGGCAGCCGCCACCAGACCGGCTGCCCAATGCCACCCAGCCATCCGCGCAAACGTCATAACGCCAAGCCCGCCGAAGAGGACGGTGAGCAGCACGGCCGTGTCGATAGCTGCGATGTCCGGCGTTGCATCGATGAGCGCCAAGATCACCATCGGCGGTGAGAAGATCATCGACTGCGGGTCTGCGATTTGCGGATGACCGGCGAACACATTCGGTGCCCACCAAGGCCACTCGCCACGCGCAAAGCTCGCAGCCAGGAATTGGACCTGCGGTGCGAATTGCGCTTTGCCGTCCCATGGGATTGTGACGCGTCCGATGAGCCACGGCCATGCAAACGCGAGCCAAACGGCGACCACGCCGAGCGCTTGGGCAAGCCAACCTGCGAGCGAAAAGCGTTCGTCTCCGGCGTCATCGATGATAATGGCTGTCGCCATGAAGAAACCTGCGATCCCGTTCGGCCACTGACGGCGCCGTCGCCGCATGCCAAGCGGGGCTCTGTTCTGCGAAAATGTGGCAGGGTCAAGCGCCGGCGCTTGGATCGTGGTATTTCGACGGGAAACCGTTCGTCTTTTTCTGGTTCGGGAAGATGCAGGCGCAACCATGAGCGACCCGAATAGCCTCAATCCACTTTCGGAGACGGTGATCGATTGGGCGGATCGTCTGGCCGCGTCGGTCAAAGCGCATGCCGATCCGAGACGTCCGTTCGTGATCGCGCAGCTGGGCCAGT
>JBCBWG010000101.1:0-10818 GCA_039817205.1 Pseudomonadota bacterium | reverse complement strand
AACGCCGTCTCGCAATCACGGAACAGATGCCGGCCGGCATGCTCGTGTTTGATGCTGCCGGTCGGCTTGAATACATGAGCACGACCGCGGCTCAATGGCTTGGGCACGACGAAGAAACACCCCTGCGAGAATTGACGAAATCTGACGTCTTCACCGCAGAAGCGTGGTCTGAGATCACGGTTGAGAACAACGGTGCTCACCGCGCACCGGCCGTGATCGATGTCGACCTGATCAACGCCGATGAAACGCTCTGGCCCGCGACGCTCGTGCGTTGGTCATCGCCTTCGGCTCCGATGGCAGGTTCTTTGGATGTCGCAGCGGCTCCCCATATCGACGAACGCACCGTTCTCCTGGTCCTGCCACGCGGTTCAGTCACCGCAGCGCAAGCCACGGCTCCAGCCGACGCAACGGCCGCGCGCGCTCCCACGACACGCCTGTTGCGATCAGCCCCGTTTGGCGTTGCGACGGTCACATCCACGGGTTTGATCGCCGAGACCAATACCACGTTTACGCGCCTCACCGCTGATGCTGGCAGCGTCACAGGCCGAAGTGCCGTCGATGTGCTCTGCGATCGCGCCTCACCCGATCACAATGCGGCGGTCAAACAAGCGCTTGACCATGCCCTCGCCGGGAAGGCCAACATCGCGCCTGTCGACGTGACCGTCGGCCAGGATGGCGCATTGGCTCGACGCCTGTTCTTTGTCGCAGCGCCCCAGAGTGATGCTGGCGACCACGCAGCGATCGTCTATGTCCTCGATGCGACGGAACAGAAGGCGCTCGAGTTGAAGTTTGCCCAAAGCCAGAAGATGGAAGTCGTTGGCAAGCTCGCCGGTGGTATCGCGCACGACTTCAACAACGACCTGACCTCAATCATCGGCTTTTCGGATCTACTGCTTGGCACCCACAGGCCTGGCGACCCCGCCTTCCCGAACATCAACAATATTCGATCCAGTGCGACACACGCGGCGGAGCTTGTCCGAAACCTGCTCGCATTCTCACGCCAACAGCAATTGCAACCGAAGGTCTTGGACGTCCACGAGACGATCACCGACCAGACGCTTCTTCTGAAGTCGAATCTCCACGAAAACATCAACTTCGTGACCCGGTCCGCACGCGATCTCTGGTACGTCAAAGCCGATGCCGGTGAGTTACGCCGTGTCATCCAGAACCTGACGGGGAATGCAGCCGACGCCATGCCCGACGGCGGTGAGTTGACCATCCGCACCCGCAACGTCACAGAGCGCGAGGCGAGCCGTCTGAACGACATTGGGCTCCCGACGGGCGAGTATGTTTTGATTGAGGTGTCGGACACGGGCTGCGGGATGACGCCCGAGGTCATGGAAAAGATCTTCGAGCCGTTCTTCACAACGAAGGATGTCGGCAAGGGAACCGGCTTCGGTCTCTCGACGGTCTACGGCATCGTCAAACAGACGAACGGGTTCATCTTCCCCGAGAGCACACCCGGCCGCGGCACCACATTCCGCGTCTATCTCCCGCGCTTCGAGCCTGAAGAGAGCGCCCTTGAGCCCGACGCGCCAGAAGCGAAAGATGCGAAGCCTGTCCATAAAGACCTGACGGGCGTCGGCCGCGTATTGGTGGTCGAAGATGAAGACGCGGTTCGCCTCTTCGCCGTCCAGGCGCTCAAACGCCAGGGCTACGAAGTGTTTCAAGCTAGCGATGGCTATGAGGCGATGGAGCTCTTGGTCGACGACGGTCTCGCCGTGGATCTCGTCGTCAGCGACGTCAAGATGCCGGAAATGGATGGCCCGACACTTTTGAAGGAGGTCCGTAAGTCGGACCCGAGGCTCAAGTTTGTGTTCGTGTCCGGCTATCCGGCGGACGCGTTTTCGAAAACGCTATCGGCCGAGGACAACTACACGTTCCTGCCGAAGCCCTATTCGCTGGCCGAGATCGCCGAGACGGTCAAAGAGCAGCTCGGGCATTAGACGGTTCGCCGGTTGCTCCTGGTTCCGCTGGCAACAGTCGTGGTCTTTGACTTCACCGCGTGCAAACCCTGTTTTCAAATGGACATGTCCCGTCCGTCGGGCGGCGTGCGCGGAAATCGTGTTGCATCTGACACGTCGTGCGTACATTCGGCGCTCTGCTCCAGCGTAGCACCCTTCGACGCGTGTTCACCCGGTTCCGCCGTTTGCGCTTGGCTTTCCGGTCTGGTTTTCTGAACCGCGGCGAGTTTGTGGGCGTTTGGAGGTGGTGCGTGGAAGACGATCGTTTTAATGCCGGGACGCTGGTGCATTTCGATTTTTCGATGCTCGGTGGCACGTGGCCCGAAATGACCGGCCGCCACCCCGCCATCGTCATTTCGCCGAGGCGGATGCAGAACGCGGGTTCGGTCGTGATCGTTCCGCTCTCGTCCAGCGAGGCGCGCAACGCCAACAACGCCAACGCCGTCGAACTCACCACCGAGTCTGTCGTTGCAACGACCCAGACCGGTCGCTCATTCGCGATCTGCAATCTCCCCGTTGCGATCTCGCTCGACCGACGCACGCTCACCTACTTCGAAACGCGCGGCGAAGGTCGCAATCGCGGCAAGCGCCACAAAGTCAGCTCGCAGGATCTGCGCGCGATCCGCATCGCCGTTCTGAAGAATATTCTGGATCCAAGGATCCAGTTTCCAGCGGTCGAAGCAGCGCTCGATCCGTCGGAAGCAGCGAAACGCGTGCCGCGCACTGAGGCGCGCCGCGCGCCAACAGATGGACTGGCGCGACTGGATCGCATCCCGCTTGTGACCGCTGAAAAGTCGAGCGAAGCGGCCAAAACGCCGCGGCAATCCGCGGTTCTGCAGAGGCTCGCAAAGCGCATTTTGGAGCGCCGGTTGATGGGGAACCGCCCGCTTGCAAAATCGGCTCAGACCACCGCGCCGAGGCTCTATCTTGCCAGTGCACAAACCGCTCGCGGTCGTTACGGGCCAGCCGTCAATGCCGCCGGCCACGACAGCCTGTAGGATCGCTCAACAACTGGACGAGCACCCTAGTTTCCCGGTGGCGTGTCGGGCCGCGTGCGAGGACCGGCACCGCGCGGTCCGTTCGTCGATGCATCGTCGGCTTGCGCGTCTTCGGCTGTTCGGCGGAACACCTCTTTGATGACATCGCGCAGGCGAACGGGATGCGTCTCAATATGTGGGACGGGCCGCGTCAGACCGATCGCGGCGACACCCATGCGGGCCATGAGAGCGCCATTGAACGCACCCTCACCGAGTTTGCGCGAGAGCCGACGCAACAAATCCTGGCCAAGAAACTGACCGAGCAGATCATCGGTCAGCGCGATACCACCGGCAGCGATCAAGCTTGCGAGCACCATCCGCGCGAGCTTCAAGCCACCGAAAAATCCAGGCCGTCCACCGTACAACGTTGCGATGCCTCGGAGCATCCGCAGCGTCTCGAAGAACACGAAGATCATGTCGATGACGACAAACGGACTGAGCGCAGTGACGAGGCTGACCCGCTTCGCGGACCGTAAAACAATGCGCCGGGCGTCGACGTCGAGCGGCTGCAAAAGATCACGGTCGGCCAGCCGGAGAAGATCGCCCGCGTCTTGAACATCGCGCTGGTGCGCCCGAAACGCGCGGAGATCGCGTTCCATACTCTCGCGCCCGGCATAGAGCCGAACGAGCGAGCGAACTGCCTTTTGTTCGCGCGCAGGATCAGGCTGAGCCAGGACAGCGTCGACGTCGGCGCGCAGGTCCGCGAGTTTCGAGAGTCTCAGGAAGCCGCGCACTTCGCGGGCGCACAGAACAACCAGCGCGATCGTGCCGAGAACAAAAAGGCTCGTCGCGAGCCAACCAACCAGACCATCGGACTGAAGAGCCGCAGAGGCAAACCGGGTAAACCAGACGCCAAGTGCCAACGCAGCAAGCGCAAACATTGCCGAGAAGAACAGCGAGCCCCATCTGAAGCCGTCCGCAAGTTCGTCGCGTGTCGGTAGCCCAAAGCCGCCCCCGTGAGATCCACCACTTCCGCCGCCGCCGGTGGCCGCATCCGCACCGCGACCGGGCGGGGCTTCGTCGACCCATTCATCTTCGTCGTTCGACAGAGCCGGATCATCAATGCGGAAGGTCCGCGGCTTTCGGTTCTCGGCCACGAAGCGGCCCTTTCCTGGTGGCGATGGCGTTGCCTCAAAAGGCACACGTTGCGGTCGGGTTCCGACAGAACGTCGGAAGACGCAGCCCTAGGGGAGCCGATCTGAAATCAAATACTCAAGGGCCCGATCCAAACGGATATGCGGCCAAATGGTTGAAGCCGTTTCGTCCTCAAGCTCAGGCGGCGCAAACCGGACAAACGTCATATCCGACAGCGCGCCACTTTCTGCATCGGCAAGCGCCTTGACCGGATCGTCTGGCAAATCCCCTGGAAAGATCGCAGCCTCGCGATTGCCGTCATAGGTTTCGCCAGCAATGCTCTCACCCGCAAGCGGTCGCCCCTTGATGACAGAGAATGTCTCGCCGCCATCGGTTCCCGTCGCCTCACGCGTCGCCCTGACCGCAGCCAGCGCCAAGACATCGACTGACGCGCCGCCCTGCTCCATCGACCGGCTGGCGTCATCGGTCAGCAGCTTGAGAACACGCTGGAGGCGGTCATGGCTCGACTGCGGGAGATGATCGGCTTTGGTTGCCGCAAACAGAACCTTGTCGATCCGAACATCGCCGATGAGCCGCCGAAGCCAGCTCGCATTGCCGGGTCTGAATGCGGCAAGTGAGGCACGCAACGCCGCCCGCAAATCCTCCAGCGACTGCGCGCCCCCGTTTAACGCGGCAAGCGCATCAATGAGGACAATCTGGCGATCAAGCTTGCGGAAGTGCTTATTGAAGAACGGACGGACGATTTGGGATTTGTATCCCTCAAACCGACGGGCAAACTCGGACGCGTACGGCGTGCGGATGTGGTGCGCTTCTGGCGACAACGGCGCAAACGTGAGGAGTGGTGAGCCGGAGCGTTCGCCTGGCAAAAGAAAGCGTCCAGGCCCAAGCGTCGCGAGGCCCGGCGGCTTTTCGCGCGCAGCTCTCAGGTACTTCGTGAAAGCACGGGAGACGGTGCGCGCCGTGTCATCTTCAAACGTTGTCTTGTCATCAATGTCTGCAAGAGCTGCGCGAAACTCAGCCGAAATTTCGGCATGATCCGCGCGACCGACCTGATCGAGAATACGTGCAGACCACGTGGCGTAATCAAGCTCCATCAGTTCGAGATCAAGCAGCCACTCGCCTGGGTAGTCGACGATATCGAGATAGACTTGGCTCATGCCGGTGAGGCTGCCCCAGGTCGTCTGGGGCGCCACCTGCAGTGCGAGGCGCAGCTGAGAAATATGCTGCGTGTTCTCGGGCCAAGTCGGCGGATCGCGGGTCAGCGCCTCGAGATGCTCGCGGTAGTCGAAACTTGGAATTTCGTCGTCCGGCTGCGGCTTGAGTATCGCACCGCTTAAGACGCCGGTGTGGGCCGCCGTAAAAAACGGCATGCGTCGCGCGCCCATGAGATTTCGCACAAGCGACGTAATGAAAACGGTTTTCCCAGCGCGCGACAAGCCCGTCACACCCAGTCGAATGGTCGGCGTCGTTAGCTCGCGAAAGCTCTTGGTGACGGCCTCTGTCGTGGATTGGCGTACCGGTACAAGGTCTGGAAGTTTCACCGATTATCTCAGCTTTGGCTGGTGGCGCTACGTACATTCGACGGCTGCCTCGCGGCGGCGACGGCGGCTGTCTCCGTTCGGCCGGGTTCAGCCTTGCTCGTCTCGGCGACGGGCTAGAAACGCCAAGCGCTCCAACAGAGAGACGTCCTGCTCGTTCTTCAAGAGCGCACCGTGGAGCGGCGGGATCAGCTTGCGGCCATCGGTTTCACGCAGCGTCAGCGGGTCGATGTCTTCATTGACAAGCAACTTGATCCAATCAAGCAACTCCGATGTCGAAGGCTTTTTCTTCAACCCCGGCGCTTCGCGTAGATCATAAAATATCCGCAGCGCTTCGCTGATCAGCATGCCCTTCAAATCCGGATGATGGACATCGATGATCGCGCGCATGGTCTCCTCGTCTGGAAACCGGATGTAGTGAAAAAAGCACCGCCGCAGAAACGCATCCGGCAGTTCCTTTTCGTTGTTCGACGTGATGATGACGACCGGTCGCGTATCGGCGCGGACCACTTCGCCGGTCTCGTAGACAAAAAATTCCATGCGATCGAGTTCTTGGAGCAGGTCGTTTGGAAACTCGATGTCTGCCTTGTCGATCTCATCGATGAGCAAAACCGGGCGCGTCGGGGCAACGAACGCATCCCAGAGTTTGCCGCGCTTAATGTAATTCGCGATGTCGTGGACGCGGTCGTCGCCGAGCTGACTATCCCGCAGCCGACTGACGGCATCATATTCGTAAAGACCTTGTTGCGCCTTGGTCGTCGATTTGACGTGCCACTCGATCAGTTCGGCGTCGAGCGCGCGGGCAACCTCCTGGGCGAGCACCGTTTTGCCGGTCCCGGGTTCACCTTTGATGAGCAACGGACGCTGCAACGTGACAGCGGCGTTCACAGCAACTTTTAGGTCATCGGTCGCAACGTAAGTGTCCGTGCCTTTGAAATCCGCCGTCGCACGCATCGATCGTCCTCTGTGGAAAGCCGCCTTGGATATGTGCATTGCGCATAAACCAATGGTCGCAGTCAGGCCACGGCTGATCGCCCGAAAAAGCGTATTTTCATTCCCAAAAGTGCGGCCAATGTGCCGCTATTCCGTGCTCTGATGCTCATTCCTTCAAAATCCGCAGATGTATCCAGCGTCAAGGAAAACAGAAGGAAACTGAAGGCTCTTGCTTGACTTATCGCGGGGCGAAACCGTATCGACCGACGCAACAAACACCGACGTTGGTCATGCGACGATGGGAGGCATTTCGTGAGCACAGGCGACGCTGACACGGTTCAAAAACGCCCGGCATCTCGCGCGACGCCGAGTGCCAAAAGCATAGGCGGTCGAAGGAAGGCCGCTGCAAAGACCCCCAAAATGGTTCGCCCAGAAGACCTCCCCGCCGATTATCGTCCCACTGACGACGAAGAATTTATGGGACCGATGCAAAAAGCCTATTTCCGGAAAAAGCTGGAAGACTGGCGCGGTGACATCATCCGTCAAACCCGCGAGACACTTGAGGGCTTAACGGTCGAAAACGCGCAGCACGCTGACCTATCCGATCGCGCATCGTCTGAGACAGATCGGGCGTTGGAGCTTCGCGCGCGGGACCGTCAGCGAAAACTCGTCTCCAAAATCGAGTCGGCGATCAAGCGCCTCGACAGCGGTGATTATGGATACTGCGACGAGACCGGCGATCCGATCTCGCTTCGCAGGCTCGAGGCCCGGCCCATTGCAACCTTGTCGATCGAGGCGCAAGAGCGCCACGAGCGTCGCGAAAAGGTTTACCGCGACGACTGAGGCTCTCGCGACCGTTCCCGGACACAAGCGCGATAACACGCGCTCAAATACTAGAAGCGCGATGACGCCCTTCGCTCAGTTGACGCCGAGCTTCTTTTGCAAGCTCGACGATGAGGTGGTGTACTGGAACAGCAGCTTCTTATCCGGGTGGATAATGCGGTGAGCGGCCTGCGCCATCAATGCCGCTTCGTGGAAGCCGGATAGGATGAGTTTGAGCTTGCCAGGATAGGTGTTGATGTCACCGATCGCGAAGATCCCGGTCTCGCTTGTTTCAAACCGCTCCGTATCAACCGGCACCAAATTTTGCGCGAGATTGAGACCCCAATCCGCGATTGGGCCAAGCTTCATCGTCAAACCGAAGAACGGCAGCAAGGTATTGCAGGCTTGTTCTATCTCGCCGTCTTTCGTTTTGATCGTTGCGCCCGACAGTTGCCCCCCCTCACCATGAAGCGCGGTGACCTGACCGATCTTCAGGTCCATTTTGCCATCCGCCACCAAGGATCGCATCTGCTCGACGGTGTGTGGCGCTGCGCGGAAATCGTCCCGTCGATGCAAAAGCGTCAACGAGCGCGCGATTGGCTGCAAGTTGATCGTCCAGTCGAGCGCGGAATCACCGCCGCCAACGACCAGGATGTCGCGACCTTCGAACATCTCCATGCGCCGCACAGCATAGAAGACGCTCGTGCCCTCGAAGGCTTCAATACCGGGCAATGGGGGGCGCTTTGGCGTGAACGATCCGCCACCCGCCGCGATCACGATGACCTTTGTAACGAACGCCCGGCCTGCGTCCGTCACGACATCAAACCGGCCGTCTTCGCGGCGGCTAAGCTGGTCGATTTGTTCGCCAAGGTGGAAGGTCGGATCAAACGGTTTCACCTGTTCCAGCAAACGATCCGTCAGCTCCTGGCCCGTGACCACGGGCAGCGCCGGAATGTCATAGATCGGCTTTTCGGGGTAAAGCTCGGCGCACTGTCCGCCAGGCTTGTCCAGAATATCGACCACGTGGGCGCGAATATCGAGGAGGCCCAACTCGAAGACGGCGAACAGTCCGACCGGACCGGCGCCGATAATGAGGCAGTCCGTTTCCGTGATGGGCGGTGCGAGCGTCGGATCGGTCAGTGTCAAAGTCTCAGTCATCTCTCTCACCCTGTTCGGGACGGGCATTATGTTCGTAACGCAAGGCAGCGGTCCGCTTCGGACCATCGCCAGATCAGAGCTGCGACAGTTCCCACGTAAGGTCCGATGTCAGCCCCGATGTCAGCGGAAGGGCGTCGGCCTCGAGATCCGCCGCTCCCGTTCGATCAAAACTGCTTGTCGGGGACAAGCACTTCAAGGCCGTCGAGGTCGTCTGACACCTTGATCTGGCACGAGAGGCGGCTCGTTTCGCGAACATCAAACGCGAAATCCAGCATGTCTTCTTCCATGGCGCCCGGCTTGCCCGCCTTTTCGCCCCAGGCCTCGGCGACATAAACATGGCAGGTCGCACAGGCGCAGGCACCACCGCACTCGGCTTCGATGCCATCGATCAGGTTCAGTTTCGCCGCCTCCATGACCGTAACGCCAGCTGCGACCTCGACGGTTTGTTTCGATCCGTCGGGCTGGATAAACGTGATTTTCGCCATGGGGCTTCAAGGTCTCCCGGTCGTTCGGTCTTTGGCTGCGTCTGACAAGCTCAATGCGCACGTGTCTTGGCTCCGGTCGTAGCGCATCGCTCTTAGCGCGGGCAAGGGAGTGAGCGTCGCAACGTGGATGTTCGTGACGTGTCATGTGGTCCGGCGGTCGCTGACTTTACGATTGCAGCAGTCGCTGAATCGGCGATTGCAATTGCAATGAGATGCGGCGCCGCTCGGCAAGCATCCGTTATCGGACGCGCGGGGACGTCGCAGCGGCCACCGCTTGGTCTAGGCGTGCGCCAAGAACGGTGAGTTCAGCCTGAGCTGTGGCGGCACCATAGCCGAGCTGCTCCAGGCGCTCGGCCGATTGCGCGACCTTCCAAGCACCGACCGCCCGCGCAGACCCTTTCAAAGAGTGCGTTGCAAATGCCCAATCCGGCTGCGAGCCGGCACCACTTAGCTGATCAAACAATTTCATCGCCTGCTCGGCGAAAAGCACGAGGATTTCATCTTCGAGATCACGATTTCCAAATGTGTATTTCGCGAGATGGTCGCGATCAATTGCATCGTCCGTGCTCGAATTGTCAGAACGACTTGTTTTGCAAACCTCCAAAGTTCGACCAGCAACATCCTGCCGAAAAGCAAGCTCATCGAGACAGATCGAATCATCCATGGCCAAACAACCTCACGCACTCAAGGTCGTCGTTTTTTCAGAACAAGCTTAAAGCCTTGCCCACGGCTCTTCTTAATTTCGCCAAAGCGCGCCGCATTCGCGTTGCAGAGTAAACAAACTCAAAATCGCCGCGCCATCGGATAAAGACTTGGTTTTGCCGAAAAACCTTCCTAGCGGTCGTGCACAGCATTTCCTGTTGGAATGTGGGCAACGCTGCCAGAACGTGGCAGTGTTGATTTGGGTGCGACCGAACAAAGCGTGGGGCTCGTTCGGCAAGTAGCGTCCAGGGGTTGGCAGGGTGCGCTTCTAACGGATGGGGCAGCAGTCAAAACGAGAGCGCGACGTCGCTGCGGACAAGAGCACCGCAGAGCCGGATCCGGCGCGCGCAGAGCCGACACTTTCACCGCCATCACTGGATTGGGGCGATGCGGGCATCGGAGACACGCCATTGCAACGCCGCCGCGCAGCTGGCTCCCTCTCCGCGAAGCTCGCTGAGGCTGCGCCAGATAGTGGACCCGGCGGTCCTCCGCCGCTTCCAGGTGGCGCGGCGCCGAAGCCCGATCTGACCGCGACGTCAAAGCTTGATCTGCAGGCCGACGCGGCCCCGTCTCAGTCGCAGCCCAACAAATCTCCGATCCCGCCAAAGCAGAGCGATGCATTCGCTGGCCCGGGCGCTGGCCCAGGCGCTCCCGCCGGGCGCGCAACGGGTTTGCCAACGCCCGCGGCCGGAGCGGCAAGACAGAGCGCGCATCAAAACGATCGGACCTCATCCCCACCGGCACCGATGCCCGGCGCCTCGAACCCATCTTCGCTCAACGGCCCATCTTCGCTCAACGGAACGGCAGCACTCGGTGCCGCGCTTCCGACGCGGGAGCCTAATCGGCCGGGCAATTTCGACGACACCTCATCTTCTGATGCAGGCGGCACACCACGTCGCCGTGCGCGTCGGCGCCCCGCCGGCGACGCGCGCCGCCACATTGCGGCGAACGACGACGCCCCATCAATGGGTGGCTTGCTGTTCGCCCTGAACCGCAAACCGTCAAACACACCCTTTTTTGTTGCAGCCATTGCAAGCGCTGTCTGGCTCGTCGTCTCGATGGCGTTCGCCTACGTCATCCTTGC
>JBCBWG010000100.1:0-11146 GCA_039817205.1 Pseudomonadota bacterium | reverse complement strand
CAACAAGGCGCAGAAGTGCGTGATGATCGAGCAAGACTGGCCGAGGCAAGGTGTTCTGTTGCAAGTTGATGGCGGATGTCCGCCACTTGAGACTTGGCAAGCGGTTCTGGAGCGGATCAAAGAAAAGATCCTTTCGTGGCGGGTTGAGCAGGTCGTCTCAGCCGCGGCGCAAGGATAATCGATCGTGCCGGTTGCGGCTCGGCCCGAACGTTAACGCCCCACGACTGCCGCGCGAAACACGGTCTTCCGTGCCGCCGCGTCCCAGCTTCTGAGATACTTCGGCGGTGGGGTTCCGTCGACTTCGAGCAGCACAAATGTCGGGCCGTTCGACTGGCGAAGAAGCGCTGAGGCGTCGGCGATCTGGCTTTCGTCTTGCACGGTTCGGACCGCGCCGAAGCCAGCGGCCGTCGCAACGCCTGCGAGGTCGACGCCGAGCGCCGTATGTGAGGTTTGCCCGCCTGTTTCCTGGTAGAGCGCGTTGTCGACGCAGACGACTGAGATGTTCGGCACCTTGAGCGCTCCGATGGTTGCGAACGTGCCCATCGACATCAGCAGATCGCCGTCGCCGGTGACGCACAGCACGCGGCGCTCCGGTTGAGCAAGCGCAAGGCCAAGCGCTGTTGGGACGGCCGCGCCCATCGCTCCGCCGAACAAGAACACATTGTCTGCTTCCTGGGTGAGATGCCCAATGTCTTTCGCTGGACCTGCCAAGCCGGTGACAATCAAAAAGTCAGTCGGATCGCCGATAAGGGCCGGAACAGCCGTTTGCCGGGACAGCGTTCGAGCAGGTGGCTCAGTCACCATCGAATGTCTCCTCATCCGAACGCTTTGGCGCCGAGGAGGCGCTGCGAGAGTAGAATGGCGACTGCCCTGTTGGACTTGAATGCCATGGTGATGGCAGCCGTCGTGGCTTGCGACACGTCTGAAACTGATCGACACCAAAGGCACTGCACGCCCATTGCTGAAAGAACGGGTTCGATTGCTTGACCCATCGGATACTGCCATGGGTTGGCTTCGCCGAATTCGCCGCGCATTGAGACGATGCCAATAAATGGGAACTGCCCATGCTGGATCAGCGCGAAATGGTTCGTGCAGTTGCCGACGCCAGACGACTGCATCATTAGGACGGCGCGTTTGCCGCCGAGGTGCGCGCCAGCTGCGATACCGACGCCCTCCTGTTCAGACGTGAGCGGAACGGACACTGCATCGGGATCTGCGACGGCCCGATCGATGAGCACGCGGAACCCGGCGTCTGGAACATGCGAGAAAATGCTGACGTCGGCGGAACGGAGCTGGTCGTACAGCGCGGTTTGCCAGACCTCAAAAGGAGCGGTGTCGTCGGGGGCCTTGTCGCTCGCTCGCTCTGCCATCACGGAACCTAGTGCAGTTTTTAAGATTGTATCCAATCGTACACAATCCGAAGCCTGCGGCAAGCTGTCAGTGAGCCAGAGGCAGGAGCCCGCGCCGTATGGTCTCTGTCGCCGCAATGATAAGCGCCGCGCAAGCGCCAACAGCTGCGACCGTCGCGATGATGTCAGAGCCGTCCAGGTTGCGGACCACGACGGCTGTGAACGCCCAAGCGAGCGTAACGGCATAGAACGGCTGCCATCGCGTCAGCAGAAGGCCAATGAGCCCGGTCACCGAGATGGCCGCGAGCACGGCGAAGGCCTGTGTCGTGGCATCGCCGCCAATCGGAGCCCCTGTGAGGAGGACGGCGTAAGAGGCCGTGTTGAGCCAGGCCGCCGCCGTCAGCCAAGCTGACAGGAGGCCGAAGCAGGCGGCTGCGATCATGCGGTCGGCGGTGCTCCAAAAATTTGGTTCGCGGACAATGCGGACGAGGCTCGCAAGCGCAAATCCCAGGATCAGCCAAATCACCAGGACGAGATACCAGCCGTTCCCGTAAAGCTGCGCCAACACCATCCAGACGTTGTTGGCGGCAAACGCACCAGCCGCTAGCCAGCCGAGCGTTGGGTCGCCGACGCCCTCATCTTCGCGGCCAAGCGCATGGCGAACCGCAAAAATCACGGACAAGGCAAAGATCACGAACCAGATCGCGAATGCGTAACCGGCCGGTTGTTCGAGCGGTGGGTTAGGGCTGACGGCTACAGCAATCGGACGGGCGCCGTCGACGAACCGCGCGAGACTGGACGTCCCGAACTGGGCGGCGGCGAAGAGAAGAACGAGCGCGGCTCGGAGCATGTTTCGGACCTTCGATGGCAATGCTGCGTTTAAGTTCAACCGCCGAACAAATCGGGTTGCGCGTTGGTTGATGTCGCCTCGGTCAGATCTGCCAAACCGATACCGATCAAGCGAAATGAGCGACCGTCAGCCTCGCGCCGGATCAATTGCTCAGCGCATGAGAGAAGAACGCCGACATCGTTTGTCGGTGTCGCAAGGCGCCGGTTGCGCGTCAGCGATTGAAAGTCAGCGGTCTTCAGTTTGAGCACGACGGTCTGTCCGGCGACGCCCTTGTCGGCGAGGCGTTGCGCCACGCGATCGCACAACGGTGCGACGGCCGTCACAAGGTCGTCGGCCCGGGCCATGTTGTCGTGAAAGGTTGTTTCGGCGGACACGCTCTTTGCAACACGGTCCGTGGTGACGCGCCGCGGGTCCTGGCCTCGGATGTATAGTGAGAGGCGATCGCCGAACTTGCCGAAGCGTTGACGCAGTTCTTCATCCGCCATCGCCTGGAGTTGGTGGATGTGCGTGACGCCACCGGCCTCAAGTTTCTTGGCCGTCTGTGGGCCAATTCCGTGGATCTTTGAGACTTTCATTGGCGCAAGGGCCGCTTCTGCTTCGGCAGCTCCGATGACGGCAAAGCCCCTCGGTTTGTCGAGGTCGGATGCGAGTTTTGCGAGAAATTTGTTTGGTGCGAGGCCGATCGAAATGGAAATGCCAACCTCAGCGCGAACGCGTTTGGCGAGCGCGGCCAACTGAACGGCGGGCGGCCGCGTCACATCAAGTCGGGTGTCGGCGGTGAGGTCGAGATAGGCCTCATCCAGAGACAGCGGCTCGATAACGGGCGTGACTTCGAGCATAAGGTCTCTGATCTGCTGGCCAACGGCGCGGTACTTGGCCATGTCGGGTTTGATGACGACGGCATGAGGACAAAGCTCCCGGGCCTTCCACATCGGCATCGCGGACCGCGGCCCAAACTTCCGCGCGACGTAGCAGGCGGTCGTGACGACGGCGCGGTTGCTGAGGCCGCCGACGAGGACGGGCTTGTCGCGGAGGTCCGGGTTATCGCGCTTTTCGACGGACGCGTAGAACGCATCGCAATCGATATGCGCGATGTCGAGGTCAAAGAGTTCCGGGTGCGTGCGCAAAGTCGGTAGGCTGCAAGTCGGGCATGGGTCTGCGTCTGTGCCCGTGCGGTCAAGGCCCGTGCGCCAGGTCTGGAGACAGGCACGGCAGAATGTGGGGGCGCGCGGGTCGTGGGCCATTGGCTTAGTATCGGGCGTTGGGTGGACTGCGTCAGACTTGAGTACCTAGCTGATTGCATCGGTGCTTATCAGCCGGCCGACGCTGAAAGAAGATACGTGCAACCGGCATACCGCGTGGTCGCCAGCTTCGTTTTCTTGCCCGCAGTGTTGCGCGAGACCTCGATCTCCCTGTCTGGTTGGCCGTGTTCGGCACTTTTCGCGTCCACGAGGGTTTCGTGGAGAACGCGGCCGTCGCATGGGGCGTCAAACGGCACGCCGAGCAGGTGGCAGAGCGTTGGAGCGACGTCGCAATTGCCGGCCGGCAGGTCCAAGACGCAGTCCTTGCGAAAAGCACTCCCGCAGAGGGTCAGCACCGTTTGGAGTTCCGGTTCAGACAAACCACCATGGCATCCGCCCCCGACCGGATACGGCGCATCGTGGCGTGTGCTGCCGGCAATGCCAAAATCGTTCGGTCGGTTTGGCTGCGCTGCACAAGCCATCGCAATCGTCGGCGCGCGCAGGTGATCGAGTCCGATGCGGTCAAGCGTCAGCGTTCCGCCGATGCCGTCGTTCGTGAAAACCGGGCCGCACCAGTCGGCTTCCTGGAGATGCGCAACGATATCGCCAGTGAGCGCAGGATCTTCGTCACGCACCCAGATGCCGCCAGCGTTGTGAACCGCCACAACGGCGTCAACGTCAGGCCCCGGCTGATTTGCTGCGCGGATGCCAGCTCGGTTCAGGTGTTCAACAATGCCGAGTGGCTGACCTTCGAGCGTGATCTGGCCATGGTCCGACTGGGCAACGATCTGCATGTTTCCTGCGTCCAGCGCCGTGCTGTGATGGTCGATGATGCGGCCGAATTCCGCATCGAGATGGCGGATGGTCTCGCGGGCCTCGGGCGATCCGATGCCACGGTAGTGGAATGTTTCGTCCGGTTCGCAAAGCCAGAGCAGCATGAGATCCGGCGTGATATTTGGCTCGATCCAGTTGAGGTAGGCCTCAACAGCCCAAGTGATCCAGGCCTTGGCTGGGTGTGAGACGTCAGGCAACGGCCCGATTGTTTTGGCGAGTTCGGCCCAGGCGGAGGCCGGGACCGTGGCGTCTGGAGCCCGCATGGACAGTCGGAACGAGCCGTCGGTGTCTGCGCTGTGATTTATCAGCAGACCGCCACCAGCTGTGCCTGAGCTGAGGCTTGCATAGCAGCGGCCTGCTTTTGCGAGACGCTGGCCAAGTGTCGGAGCACCGATCAATGGACGCCTGGACGTTGCAAAGAGTGACGCGAGTTCAGCATATTCGGCCGTCCTCGCCACTCGGTTCTCGTCAACATCGCGCGCGAGGAAAGTGTTTGCGACGATGCCCGTGGTGCGTGGCAGACAGCCAGTTATAAGCGCGGTTTGATTCACCCGAGTTTCCGTCGGAAAGACGCTGTGACCATGAGTGTACCGGGTGCCTCGCGCCGCGAACGAGCAGAGATTGGGCATCAGGTTCGGGGACATGAACTCTGGTCGCAGCGCATCGAAGACAACGATGAGCGCGCGTGTTCCAGCTAGGTTCATTTTTAAATCCCCAATCTTCCCCCCAGTCTCTCCACCCGCGTGGCGATGCCCAGTGGCAATGCCGAGGGCCGATGTTCCGTAGGGCGGAGCTTGTCTGATCGCTTCGGTGCGCTCAAAGTCGTGATCTCGGTGCCAAACCATTACGGCGCTGCCACGGTGCTGTCACGTACACGACGCATTCGAAATGCGATGAGACCCGAGGCAACCGCCGGGTCCGATGGGAGGGCGATCATGGCAACGCTGATCACGGTGCACGGCACGTTCGCGCACATGCCGCTTCCGCCTGGCGAAGATCCGACAAAAGCAACGACGCCGCAGTGGTGGGAGAACGACAGCACCTTCTCGGATGAGATGCGCGCTCGGCTTTCCGGGGATGGGCAGCCTCTAACCATCGATCCGTTTGTTTGGAGCGGTGACAACAGTGAGCGCGGCCGCAGGCTTGCGGCAAGGCGATTGCTCGACCGGTTCGAACAGATCGAGGCGACGGGTGAGCGCTACGCTGCCGTGGGGCACAGCCACGGGGGATCGGTGCTGGCGAACGCCCTATTGCTGGCGGCTGCCGAGAAGAAGCCACTCCCCGGTTTGCAGACGTGGCTGACGGTTGGCACGCCGTTCGTCGAGCTGCGCAAGGAACGCCTTCTCTTTCTGCGTCTGCCGTTGATCTTCAAGGCGATCTTTATCGGATCGCTGATGTTGTTCTTTATGTTTGCGTTCGACGTTGCCGGTGATTTCTTCAACGGTCGACTTGGATTTGATAACGAGCGCCGCTGGCAGCGTCTCGGCATGTCGACGCTTTTGGTCTCGCTTCCATTTCTCGCCTATTACGTCGGCGTTTGGTGGTTTGATCGCGCACGGCTGTTCCAGTACCGCAAACCCGTGCGCGACCGCGCACATGCTTTCTTCGCCGATCGCTGGCTTGCGATCACCCACGAAGATGACGAAGCCGTTCGCGGTCTCGGCGCAATTGAGAGCACGAACTTCAAGATATTTAGCAGCGAGTTCGCCGTCCCGGTGATTGCGCTGTCGTCTGTGTTCCTGCTGCCGTTTGCCTATCTTTCGCTGTTGAGCGCGCCGAACACGATGGTGGGCATTGCGCAGTTTTTCAAAACCGAGGTCTACAAGCTCGAGGACTATTCGCCTGAAATTGAGCGGATGGAGACCGACCTTGCGAAGTTGCGAACCGTCCGGCGGCAGATCCGCCAGATGCGATCCGGAAACGCGACGCGGAGCCCTGGAACGGGGCAGGATCTGACCGCTCTGATCAAAGAGCGCCGAAAAATGCGGCGCGAGATGCGGCAGAAATTTCCCGAATTCCGCGAGGTTTCGAGAGCAGTCCGGTTCAAGCGGAGGTTTTTTGAGGAGCGCGGTCGTGCATGCGCGAATGGTCAACTGTGCGGTGCTGGGGAAGACTGGAAGATCAACAGCAAGCTACTCTTCTATCTCGTCACCGATGAAGCCTCGACCTTGGTCCTTGATCCGGATCAACGCCCGCGCGGGACCCTTGGCCGGCTTCTGACGGCACTCATTCCCATCCTGCTTGTGCCGATTGTGTTTGCCGTTGTCTCGGTGGCCTTTGTCCTGCTGGTCCAGTGGTTAGCCCGGATCTTCAGCTATGGACTTAGCTTGGCGCTAGATCGCGCGACGAAGTCGGAGATCAACCGAGCCGCTCTCGGCAACGACACGGAATCGGAGGTGGCGCTGCGCGCAATTCCGCGACCGAACTGGGTGCAGACGGAGGCCGAGTTTCTGCCAACGGAACTCGGTGATCTCGTCGCGGCCCGCAGCAACGAAGCGGCCGTCGAGACAATCGCCCGCCTCCGCAACATGCTGAGTGAGCTCACGATCATCGAAGACGTCGGCAACAGGAACCAGTCCTTGCTCGCGATCCTGTCGTGGCAGGAATTGATCCACATGGTCTATTTCGAAGTGCCAGAGATCCGGTCTGTCATCGTGGCGGCGCTCGCGTCGAAGGATGGATTTGACCTGAAAGGCCAAGTCGACAGTCGATCGATGGATGCACTTGCCCAAATACAACCCCAGCTTCGAACAACCGACCCGGGCGCGCGGCGCGCTGTCGGCTCAGCGTCTGGGGCAAACGATCAGGCGGTCGCCGCTTCGCCATCGGTCTAGTCCGCTCAAGCTGAACGGTCTCGTCGGACGGCTTCGATCGTCTGGATCAGAAGCGCGATATCCTCCGGGCGCGAGAGCCGATGCTCTCCGTCCGGCACTTCGAGTAGGCGAACGTCAGCGCTTTGGTCGCCAGCCTTAATCATCTCGACGAGCGCCTCGCCATGTTGGAACGGCACATCGGGGTCCAACCGTCCGTGGATGATCCGCACTGGACATCGCGGTCGCCATGGCTTGTTCGCGTAGAGATGTTTGCGGCCATCTTCGATCAACCGTCGCGTAATCGGATAGGGATCGCCGTAGGCCGACGGCCTGAGCCAAACACCATCGGTCATAACGGTGTTTCGGATCTCATCGGTAAACTCGTTCCAAATCAGCGCTTCGGTCATGTCCCAAGCGGGTGCGATCAGAACGATCGCATGCGGCGCGGTCGGCAGGGCATCGTGCAAAAGCATGGTAAGATATCCGCCCATGCTCGAGCCAACGAGCACGGCTGGACCGCTGGCGTGGGCGTCATGCACGGCGACGCAATCGGCCAGCCATTGGCTGAGCGTTGCCTCTTCGAAGACACCGCTCGATTGCCCGTGCGCTGAGTAGTCAAAGCGCGTAAGTTCGGTCCCCGTCTCGGACGCCCATTCAGCGAGAGCTGCGGCTTTCGTCGAGATCATGTCCGAGCGGAACCCCTGCATCCACATGACACCAGGCGTTGCGCCGGACTGGTGCAATGTTGCGATGTCACGCGCGCCAAAATCATCGGACAGATTGAGGATTTGAGGTTCTTGCATAACCAGCCTATGTCGTCGCGCGTTGAGGAGATCTCCGTGACCGAAGCGCCGCCGACCATACTGCAAGTCATCCCGGAACTCGATGCTGGCGGTGCGGAAAAAACAACCGTTGAGGTCGCTGATGCCGTCGTGCGCGCTGGCGGCCGGGCAGTCATTGTCACAACGCACGGGCGTATGATTGCCGACGCAGAGGCTGTGGGTGCCGACGTCGTCAGACGCAATGTGGTCGCCAAAAATCCAGCGGCATGGATCAGCAACGCGCGGTTTCTCAAGCGCCTGATAATCGAGCGTTCGGTCTCGCTCATCCATGCTCGGAGCCGTGCGCCGGCCTGGAGCGCTGAGTGGGCCGCGCGGCGTTCGGGCATCCCGTTTGTGACGACCTACCACGGCGCCTATGGCGAGCGGAATTCGCTCAAGAAAGCCTATAATGCTGTCATGGCGCGCGGCGAGGTTGTGATCGCAAACTCAGACTACACAGCCCGCCTTGTGCGCGAGCGGTACGACCTCGCCAATGACCCGCGCGTGGTGACGATCAACCGGGGTGTCGATCTGACGGCGTTTGACCCAGCACAGATCACGGCCGAGCGTCGCGCTGCGATGCGGGCCCAGTTCGGCCTTGCGTCGGCGGATGTCGATCGCCCGATCGTCCTGCACCCAGCCCGGCTGACGCGCCTCAAAGGCCAAACGACTGTAATCGCAGCAGCGGCGAAACTCCGAAACATGTGCACGGCCGCTATGCCGCTCATTTTGTTTGGCGGTGGCGCGGATGGGCGCGAGGACTATGTGCGAGAACTCCACGGTCTGATCGCGAAGCACGGTCTGGCAGATGATGTGCGCCTCATCGGCATGATACGGGATATGCCGGCAGCGCTTGCCGAGAGCGACCTTGCGCTGCTCGTGTCGACGGTACCGGAGACCTTCGGGCGCACATCCGTTGAGGCACAAGCGATGGGCGTCCCTGTGATCGTCTCAGACCTCGGTGCACCGCCTGACATGGTGCGCTCGGAGCCGAAGGTGACCAATGACGCGATCACCGGCTGGACCGTTCCGGCCGCCGACGCCGATGCTCTCGCTGGCCGCATCGCCGAAGCCTTGGCGCTGACACCGCAGACCCGCGCGGCAATTGGGCGGCGGGCTGCGACCTTCGCGCGGGCAAGCTTTTCGATCCGTCGGCTACAGTCCGATACGCTTGCCGTCTACGATCGTCCGCTGGGCACTGACCTCGCCGGACGCTTTGCCGATCGAGACCGCGAGACGCCCGATGATCCCCTCTGAGACGACCCCCTCTGAAACGATCCCCTCTGAACCGTCGCGCTCAGCTTGAGCGCGTTACGCGCGCACGAGGCGATCGCCAAGCTTGTCTTCATGGGCGCGCAGGGCATTTCGTGTGTCGACAGCGATCCGAGCATGACGCGCGACCGCGGCCCAATCGATCGCGTCATGGTCCGTTGCGACAACGACGGCGTCGAAGTCCGCGGCAAGGTCATCGCGCCATGCGAGCGATGTCATGCCCTTCAATCCGCCGTGGCGTCGCGTTGGCGGGATTGCCGGCACCATGGGATCGTAGAATGCAACCTCAGCGCCGTGGTCTTGCAGCTTCTCAATCAGGACCAGAGCCGGGCTCTCGCGCATATCGTCAACGTTCTTCTTGTAGGCCACACCGAGGATCAGGATGCGCGCCCCGTTGAGCGCCTTGGCAGCATGGTCATTCAAAGCGCGGGACGTTTTCGCGATCACGTAGTCCGGCATGGCCGTGTTGATCTGTCCGGCAAGTTCGATGAACCGGGTGTGATGGCCGTACTCGCGCGCTTTCCAGGTGAGGTAATAGGGATCAATCGGGATGCAGTGACCGCCGAGCCCTGGGCCCGGATAAAATGGCATGTAACCGAACGGCTTTGTCTTTGCGCCCTCAATCACCGTCCAGATGTCGATACCCATCGGATCGAAGACGACTTTGAGTTCGTTGACGAGGGCGATGTTGACGGACCGGAAAATGTTCTCCGTCAGCTTGACGGCTTCGGCGGTGCGAGCATCACCAACCGCGACGACGGCCGGCACGACGGTTTCATAAAGCGCGACCGCCATCGTGGAGGCGATCTCATCGTCGGCGCCCACGATCTTCGGAATGGTTGTCGTTCCGTAGTTTGGATTACCGGGGTCTTCACGTTCAGGCGAGTAGGCAACGAAGAGCGTCTCGCCAGCTTTGAAGCCGCTGATCTGCTCCAAAATGGGCGTCAGGACCTCATCCGTCGTGCCGGGGTAAGTTGTCGATTCCAGGACGACAAGGGCGCCGTGTTTCAAGTGCGGCGCAATCGTCTCTGCTGTCGCCTCGACATACGTCAGGTCTGGCTCGTTATGGGGGCCAAGCGGCGTTGGCACACAGATCAGCAGTGCGTCGGCGTCGGCGAGTGTCGCTGCATCCGCCGTCAGACGCTGTTTCGGGTCTTCAGCAAGGCGACCAATCGTGGCTGTATCAATATGCGCCAGATAGCTTTCGCCACGAGCCAGCTTGTCGGTCTTTGTCGCGTCGACATCAAAGCCGATACAGGGGTGGCCGGCATCAGCGAGCCCGAGCAGCAGTGGCAGGCCGACATAGCCGAGACCGATCACGCCAATGGTCGCCTGACGTTGCGCGAGTTTGTCGATGAACGCGGTCACGGCGGCTCCCAAGGTTGGTCAAAGAAGGCTGCGGGCTCCCAGGTGCGAACTCCGCGCGCGGTCGCCCGTATCTTACAGCGCGATGCGGTATTGCATGGCCGCTTCCCGAGGCAAACTGTAACCGGGTGATCACATGTCGGCCCTTGGCCAAGCTCGCGTGTTCAGGTACGGCGTGTCTGCGTCCCTGTCACTCACGCCCCGCTGTGATGTCCCACCTCGAGAACCGCCGCACGATACTGGTCTATCGCGATAAGCTATTTCTCGGGTCCGAGAGCTTCATCCCGCGCGCATATCGCCATTTTCAGGCGCTCTCGCCGATTTATGTCGGCAATGGCGACGGTGCCGGCCCTGACGGTGCCACCGTGATCCGCCTTGATGGCGCCGATGGCTTGAGCGCAATCGACAATGCTTTGCTGCGGACCGTCGGTCGTGTGCCGGATCCGCTCGTTGGCCGTCTCAGGTCCGAGGCGCCAAAGCTGGTCCACGCCCACTTTGGCAAATCAGGTGCCTACGCCATGCCGATTTCGTCAGCGCTGGGCCTGCCGCTCGTGGTCACATTCCACGGTGGTGATGCCGCGAAGGACGTCCACTACCGCCC